>JAGWTB010000045.1 GCA_028869175.1 Sphingomonadales bacterium | reverse complement strand
GTGCGGTTTCGCTTGGCACAAGGGCATGAGGGCGATAGCGATGGCGCAAAGTCGTCACTGTACCGGAAAGGTCCGCAAAACCATGAAAACCGCTCGCCTTCTCGCCCCGTTCGCCGTCCTGCTGGCGGTTTCGGCCTGCAATCAGGAAAGCAAGTCTGGCGCGGCCAGCGATGCCGCGAGCGGGCCGGTCGAAGCAAAGCCGGGGGTCAAGCTCGCGGATGGCCGGCTTGTGCTGCCGGCGGTGAAGGGCAATCCCGCCGCCGCCTATTTCACCCTCGACAACAGCGGCAAGGGCACCGTCAGCCTTGCCGCTGTCTCGGTCGCCGGGGCGCAGAAGGCGGAAATGCATCAGACGACTGGTGACACCATGGCATCGATTGACCGCGCCGACGTCGATCCGGGTACGGTGCTGCGGTTTGAACCGGGCAAGATGCACGTCATGGTGTTCGGACTCGACAGCAAGGTGGCAGCGGGATCGAGCGTGGAGCTCACCCTGACCTTTGCCGATGGCGACAAGCTCTCCGCCCCGCTCAAGGTGGAAGCTGCCGGCGGCGGAATGGATGCCATGGGCAGCATGGACCACGGGGCAAAGCACTGAACAGCGATCACGCTGTCCACGCCTGCCCGGTTGGCGGCGAGCGGCGACTGACGGCGGGCGAAATCGCGCTGGTGCGTTCGGTCTTCGGTCATGCCGTGGACCCGGCCCCGGTGCGCGTGCGGCGGCGGCGCTGGTTCCCGTTGCAACCGCGTGAAACGGTGATGGCGCCCAGCGGCCACCTGCACTTCCACCCGCGCGGCAGTTCCTATTGCGACGATTTCGCCGATGCTCCGCTATCGCAGCAAGGCCTGTTCATTCATGAAATGGCGCACGTCTGGCAATCGCAGAGCCACGGCACGCTCTACCTGCCACTGCGCCGGCATCCGTTCTGCCGCTATGGCTACGCCCTGGTTCCCGGGCGTCCGCTGGAGAAGTATGGCATCGAGCAGCAGGCCGAAATCATCCGCCATGCCTTCCTGCTGCGCAGCGGGGCGAGCTTGCCCGGCGTGGCAGACAAGCGCGCTTTCGACCTGCTGGTGAACTTCCCCGGCTCGGCCTACTGAGCAGGCCCCCCAAGCCTCAAACCTCGATCCGGCCACCCGAGAAACCTGGCTGCGCCGGCTCGCCAAACGATGCGTATAGCGCGGCCATCCGTGCTTCCAGCGCCGCCTTGTGATCGGGGTGGGTAACGATGTGCAGCGCGTTGTTCTCCACCGCGCGCACCACCGCGCGGCCCAGCCAGACCGGCTCCATCATCTTGCCGGCAATCGCTCGCTGCATCTCTTCGGGCAACTTGTCCATCTGGCCTTCGGACATGCGGCTGCGAGTCAGTCCGGGATAGAGGATCGAGACACCCACGCCGAACGGCTCCAGTTCCTGCCGGATCGATTCCGACAAGGCGGAAACCGCGAACTTGCTCGCCGAATAGACCGCGAAAGTGCCGTGCGGCAGTTGGCCGTTGACCGAACTGGTATTGACGATGTGGCCGCTGCGCCGCGCCTTCATCTCCGGCATGAACAGCGTGCAGCCGAGGAACACGCCGCGCACGTTGATCGCCATGACCCGGTCGAACTGCTCGAGCGTGATCTCTTCCATCGGCCTGAACGGGATGGAAATGCCGGCATTGTTGCACAGGACATCGACCGGACCGACCTGCGCCTCGACCGCGGCCTTCACTTCGGCCCAGCTTTCGGGCGAGGTTACGTCATGTGCCAGGGCAATCGTGCCGCGCCCGATCCGCTCCGCCTCGGCCCTGGCGAAGTCCAGGTTGATGTCCGTAACGGCGACTTTCGCGCCCTGTTCGGCAAACGCCTCGGCGATCCCCGCCCCGATGCCGCCGCCGCCACCGGTGACCAGCACGACCTTGCCCGCAACGTCCATGACACTCTCCCTGTCCGAATTTCCGACAGGACTGTTGCAAGAATTTTGCCGACAAGGGAAGTGCGATTCAGTCCGGCTTCTTGGCCACCGCCACCAGCGCCGGGCGCAGCAGGCGGTCCTTGATCATGTAACCGGCCTGCAGTTCCTGCAGCACCGTGCCCGGTTCAGCGTCCGCCGAGGGCACTTCCAGCATCGCCTGATGCTGGTTGGGGTCGAGCGGCAGACCGGTCGCGGCAATGCGGCTGATGCCGTGCAGGCCAAACACCTTGTCAATTTCTCGCTGGGTGGCCTCGATACCGGCGATGAAGCTCTTCAGCTTTTCATCCTCGCGCATATCGGCCGAGACCGAATCAAGCGCACGGCCGAGATTGTCCGACACCGAAAGAATATCGCGCGCGAACCCCGTCGCGGCATAGGTCCGGGCGTCGGCAATGTCCTTTTCCAGCCGGCGGCGCACGTTCTGCGTTTCCGCCTTGGCATAGAGCACGTCCTGCTTCGCGGCTTCGAGATCGTCGGACAGGCGGGCGATCTGCTCGTCCACCTTGCCCAGCAGTTCTGCCGAATCGCGTTCCAGCTCGTTCAATTCGTCGGTCGCCGCCGGGGCACCCTGCGGCTGCGAAGTATCGTCGTTCATGTCTATAAGGTTCCAGCTATCCGATCAGCTTGCCCAGGCTCTGGGCCGTGAAATCCACCATGGGGACTAGCCGCGCATAATTCAACCGTGTGGGGCCGATAACCCCCACCACGCCAACCACCCGCCCCTCGCGGTCGCGATAGGGCGAGGCGATGACCGATGAGCCGGAAAGCGCGAACAGGCGGTTCTCCGAGCCGATGAATATCCGCGTTGCATCGGCCTCGCGCGCCATGTCGAGCAGGTCGGCGACCGACTGCTTGTTCTCCAGGTCGTCGAGCAGTGAACGGACCCGTTCGAGATCGGTCAGGGCCGCCTCGTCAAGCAGGTTGGCCTGCCCGCGCACGATCAGCACCGGGCGACGGGCGGCATCCTCGCTCCACACTGCAAGCCCCCGCTCGACCAGATCGCGGCTGGCGGCATCGAGCGCCGAGCGGCCCGATGCCACATCACCGCGCATCGTCCGTGCAGCTTCGGCGAGCGTCCGCCCGGCAAGATGCGCGGTGATGTAGTTGGAAGCCTCTTCCAGTGCACCGGGACGCAGGTCTGCCGGCAGTTCGACCACACGGTTCTCCACCGCACCGTCTTCCCCCACCAGCACCGCCAGCGCGCGACCCGGTGACAGCGCCACCAGTTGGAGATGGCTGAGCCGGGGCTCGCGCTTGGGTACCATGACCACGCCGGCACCGGACGAGAGGTTCGACAGCAAAGCGCTCGTCGCCTCCAGCGCCGCCTCGATCGGACCGGGAGCGCTCAGCCTGAGCTCGATCACCGCACGCTCCTCGGCGCTGGGTTCGGCCACCTGCATGATTCCGTCGACGAACAGCCGCAGCCCCAAATCGGTCGGCAAGCGCCCTGCACTGGTGTGCGGCGCGGCGAGCAGCCCGAAGCCCTCCAACTCATGCAAAACCGAGCGGATCGAGGCCGAGGACAGGTTCACGCCCCCTGCCCCCGCGAGCGCCTTCGACCCCACCGGCTGCCCGTTCGCCAGATAGCCTTCGACAACGAGCCGGAATATCTCGCGCGCGCGGGTGGTCAATTCGGTGATCGGCGGGCTGGGCATGGTGTGATTCCCGCCTTCATACCCGTCTGTTCCGGGCTTGTCGAAGGACTGCACTTCCCTTCTTCGCCGGAATATCTAAGGACGGCCCTTCGACAGGCTCAGGGCAGGCGGTTCTGGGTGGCTGACAACACTGGAGAACCCCATGCGACCTTCCGGACGCGCGCCTGATGAAATGCGCGCTCTTGCCTTCGATACGCATTTCACCATCCATGCCGAAGGTTCGGTGCTGGTGAGCTTCGGCAACACCCGCGTGCTGTGCACCGCCTCGGTCGAGGAGAAGGTGCCGCCATTCCTGCGCGGCAAGGGCGAAGGCTGGGTGACGGCGGAATATTCGATGCTGCCCCGCGCCACGCATACCCGCGGCAGTCGTGAAGCGGCGAAGGGCAAGCAATCAGGCCGCACCCAGGAAATCCAGCGACTGATCGGTCGTTCCTTGCGCGCTGTGGTCGATTTCAAGAAGCTGGGCGAGCGGCAGATCGTGCTCGACTGCGACGTGATCCAGGCTGACGGCGGCACCCGCACGGCTTCGATCTCGGGCGCATGGGTGGCGCTGCGCATCGCCATCGACGGTTTGATGGCCAAGGGGCTGATCGCCGAAGACCCGATGCCGCGCAAGGTTGCCGCCGTTTCCTGCGGCATCTGCGATGGCGTGCCGGTGCTCGACCTTGACTATGACGAGGATTCGTCCGCCGATGCCGACGCCAACTTCGTGCTGATCGAAGGCGGCCAGATCGCCGAGGTCCAGGCCACGGCCGAAGGCGCGACCTATGATGAGGAAGCGCTGCTGCGCCTCCTGCGCCTCGCCCGCATCGGCTGCGACCGTATCTTCGCGGCGCAGGCGGAAGCGGTGGACAAGTAGGCACTGCCATGCCCAGGCTCGGTTCGGAAACGCTGGTCATCGCCACGCACAACGCTGGCAAACTCAAGGAAATCGGCGCGCTGCTGGATCCTTTTGGCGTAACCTGCATTTCCGCCGGGTCGCTTGGCCTTCCCGAGCCGGCGGAGACGGGCAAGACCTTTGTCGAGAACGCGCTGATCAAGGCGCGGGCGGCGGCGGAGGCTTCGCAGATGCCCGCATTGGCCGACGATTCGGGGCTCTGCGTCGCTGCACTCGACGGCCGGCCCGGGGTTTATACCGCCGACTGGGCCGAACGTCAGTGGTTCGAAGGCCCGGCGGGGCGCGACTGGTACATGGCCATGGGCAAAGTCGAAGGGATGCTTTGCCAGCTTGGCCCAGAGACTGACCGCTCGTGCTGGTTCGCCTGCGTGCTCGCCATCGCCTGGCCAGACGGGTCGAGCGCGGTCTATGAGGGGCGCGCCAATGGCTCGCTCACCTGGCCACCGCGCGGAACCATGGGTTTCGGTTATGATCCGGTGTTTGTGCCGGCGGGTGACAGCCGCACCTTTGCCGAACTCGACCCGGCGGAAAAGCACGCCATCAGCCACCGCGCCGATGCCTTCGCCAGACTGGTCGCCGAACAGTTCGGTTGAGATTGCCTCAGGGAACCTGCTGGCCCCAGACGTTGCCGGCGGGCCAGTAGCGGCAGACCAATACCTCGTTTCCGTGCGCTTCGGCTATGGCGCAGCCGACTTCGCGCGTCGCCGGCCAGATCAGCTGGCTGTAGTGGCCGACGTCCACCCAGTTGCCGGTGCGCGAAATCGCCGGAAACCTGCCGGAATGGAACTGCCGCCCCTCGCTGACGAAGGCACCGATCATGTCCTCGGGCGCATAGGCGCTGGCCGTTCCCATCCACAGGTTCTCGCCGGCACCCGAGCGATCCCGCGAATGTTCGAAGCCACCGCGCCGGGCAAGCGTATCCGCCCAGTCCCGCGCCTGACCGGCAAGCTGCTCGCTCCACTGCAATGGCGTGATGTTCAGTCGCATCCGTTCGCGGTTGTGCGCTTCCAGCAGGCGCTGGTCAAAGCTGGCCGGCGCAGCGTCGCGGGCTTCGGCCAGAAGCGGCAGAAACGCGATGATCAGGGCGATGGAGGCCCCCAGCAGTATCGTCAGCATTCTTCGCAGCGCCATGGCGGCAACTTGACATTGGCGGCTTAAGGAAGGCTGAAGGGGCCATGGTGCGCGCACTCTACATCCACTGGCCGTTCTGCCTAGCAAAGTGCCCCTACTGCGACTTCAACAGCCATGTGCGCGACCGGGTCGACACCGACCGCTGGCGCGAAGCCCTCCTTGCGGACATGCGCTTCGAACACGCGGCATGCGGCGGCGGACCGCTGGAGAGCGTGTTCTTCGGCGGCGGCACCCCTTCGCTGATGCCGCCCGCACTGGTCGCCACCCTGCTCACCGAGGCCGAGCGCCTGTGGGGCTTTACCGATGGGATCGAGATCACGCTGGAGGGCAACCCCTCGTCGGTAGAGGCGGCGAACTACGCCGATCTCGCCGCCGCCGGGGTCAACCGTGTGTCACTAGGGCTGCAAGCGATGGACGACGCAACCTTGCGGTTCCTGGGACGGCTGCACGATGCGCGGGAGGGACTGGAGGCGCTCGCCACCGCCCAGCGCCTGTTCGCGCGGGTCAGCTTTGACCTGATCTATGCTCGCCCCGGTCAGACGCCGGAGGACTGGCGCGCCGAGCTGGCACGGGCGCTAGGCTTTGGCACCAGCCATCTCTCGCTTTACCAGCTCACCATAGAGCCCGGCACGCGATTTGCCACCATGGTGCGCCAACGGCAGTTCGTACCGCTGGATGATGACCTTGCCGCCGATCTCTTCACCCTTACTCGCGAGCTGACCGAAAAGGCCGGACTGCCCGCCTACGAAGTGAGCAACCACGCCCGCCCCGGCGAGGAGAGCCGCCATAACCTCACCTATTGGCGCTATCAGGACTACAGCGGCATCGGCCCCGGCGCGCATGGACGGCGCGGCGGGGCGGCTACGGTGCGGCATCGCAAGCCCGAGAACTGGCTGGAGAGCATTGACTGCCACGGCCACGGCATAGTTGAGACCCGCGCGCTCGGAAGCCGTGAGCAAGCGGCGGAAGCGATGCTGATGGGCCTTCGGCTGGGCGAAGGAATTGACCTGACCGCCTTGGCGAAACGCTTCTCGCTCTCGCCAGCTGAACTGTGCGATCCGGTTCGCTTCGCGTTCTACCGCGAGCAAGGTCTGTGCTGGCAGCAAAGCACGCGGATCGGGGTAACCGGCGCGGGTATGCCGCTGCTCGATGGCCTGCTGGGCGAACTGGTGCCCGAAGGGCTGGTTGCCGCATGACCCGCGCCGATCTGCTCGAGGCATGGCACAATCACCTCGCGCAAGGGCGTCGCCGCTCACCGCATACGGTGCGTGCCTATGGAGCGGCGGCGGCGCGCCTGCTCGATGCGCTGGGTGACAGCGACTGGGCGTCGCTCGCCCGGATCGAGGCAACGGTTCTGCGCCAGCAACTCGCCCGTCGGCGAGCGGACGGCCTGTCCAACGTATCGGCGGCGCGGGAACTTTCGGCGCTGAAGGCCTTCGTCGCTTTCGCCCGGGAGCAGGCCGGAATGGTCGATGCCGCCCCGCCCCGGATGCGCGGCCCCCGGATCAAGAAGGGTATCCCCCGCCCGGTTACGCCTGACGATGCCGTCAATCTTGCCGCTGCGGTGGATGAGGATGCCGCCGAACCGTGGATCGGCGCGCGCGACCGGGCGGTGCTGCTGCTGCTCTACGGCGCGGGGATGCGAATTGCCGAGGCGCTGTCCCTCACCAGCGACGCATTGCCTTTGGGGGAAACACTGGTGGTCACCGGCAAGGGCAACAAGCAGCGCGTGGTGCCACTGCTGCCGCTGGTGCGCGAGGCGGTGGAGGCCTATGTCCACCTGTGCCCCTGGCCAATGGTCAAGGGCGAAGCGCTGTTTCGCGGTGCCAAGGGCGGCACACTGTCTCAGGGCATGGTGCAGAAAGCCGTCGCGCGCGCGCGGGTGGTGCTGGGCCTGCCCGCCAGCGCAACGCCTCATGCGCTGCGCCACAGCTTCGCCACCCATCTGCTCGGCGCGGGCGCGGACCTCAGAAGCCTGCAGGAATTGCTGGGCCACGCCAGTCTGGGATCGACCCAGATCTATACCAAGGTCGATGCGGCAACGCTGCTGGATGTTTACCGCAACGCCCATCCGCGCGAACAATAAGCCGTCATCCGGGCATGAGCTGGGATGATGGGCATTATCAGTCCGGGGTTGCGTCGACGAGGCCCGCAGTCCCGGGTCAAGCCCGGGACGACGGGATTGGTCTCAGTCCTTCGGACTCCAGCGGATCACGCGCCAGAGATATGCCACCAGCACCAGCGCGATGATCCCGCCGAGCACCCAGTCCATCACATGTTTCGCCTGGACGAGGTAACCAGCAATTGCCTGCCCACCCAGGATCAAGAGCGTGTTCCACACCGCCGCGCCGGCGAATGTGAAGGCAAGGAACTTCCAATGCTTCATGTGCGCCAGCCCCGCCGGCAGCGAGATCATCGTCCGCAAGAAGGGTGAGAAGCGCATGGCAAAGACGATCCACTGCCCGTGCCGCCGGAAGAAGGCCGTGGCCCGTTCGACTTCGTGCCATTCTAGGGTCAGCCACCTGCCCCAGCGGGTTACGAAGGGGTGCAGCCGGGCATAGCCCAGCTTGTCACCCACCAGGAACCAGACATAGTTGCCCAGCGTCGATCCTGCCGTCCCCGCCAGCAGCAACGGCCAGAAAGTCATCGATCCGCGCGCGACCGCCACCCCGCCCAGCCCCATGATGACTTCGGACGGGATCGGCGGAAACACGTTCTCGATGACCATGAGGAAGGCGATTCCCCAATAGCCACCCTGTTCGATCAGGCGGAGGATGATGTCGTTCATCGCGTTATGCGGGGCCTTTGTTGCGCGCGGCCTTTGACAGGCTCAGGCTGAGCGGACGTTGCAGGGATCGCCGCCCAGCCCTGCCCTGGCTGAGCACGCGACAACCTCACCCCATCGCCCGGTGCCGGGCCTCGATCGCATCCCAGATCCGCGCGGCGGTGTCGGTGCCGTTGAACCGGTCGATCGCCACGATGCCGGTGGGCGAGGTCACGTTGATTTCCGTCAGCCACTTTCCGCCGATCACGTCGATACCGACAAAAACGAGGCCGCGCGCTTTCAGTTCCGGGCCGAGCACGGCACAGATTTCCTCTTCGCGCGCAGTCAACTCCGTCGCCTCTGCCGAGCCGCCGACCGCGAGGTTGGAGCGGAACTCACCCGCGCCCGGGCGGCGGTTGATCGCGCCGGCAAATTCGCCATCGACCAGCACGATGCGTTTATCGCCCGAAGCCACGTCGGGAAGGAATGGCTGGACCATGAAGGGTTCGACCCAGGCGGAATGGAACATTTCCAGCAGCGCTCCCAGGTTCGAACCGTCAGCCGGCAAGCGGAACACGGCCTTGCCGCCGTTACCATGCAGCGGCTTGATCACCAGATCGCCGGGATAGCGAGCGTGAAATTCGCGCACGTCCTCGATCCGCCGGGCAACCAGCGTCGGCGGCATGAAGCGCGCGTAGTCCAGAACCATGACCTTTTCGGGGGCGTTGCGGACCGACGCGGGATCGTTGACCACCAGTGTCTGCCCCGCCAGTCGCTCCAACAAGTGGGTGGCGGTGATATAGGCGAGATCGAACGGCGGGTCCTGGCGCATCAGCACCACGTCGATGTCCGCCGCAAGATCGATCTTGCGGTATTCACCCTTGGTGAAATGCTCACCCGGCACGCGCTGCACCGTCACCGGCACGGCCCAGGCGGTCAGCCTGCCCTCATCCAGCGCGAGACTGCCGACGTCATAGTGCCACACCGCATGCCCGCGCGACTGCGCCGCCAGCATCAGGGCAAAGCTGGAATCGCCGGCGATGTTGATCGTCTCGATAGGGTCCATCTGGACCGCGACGCGAAGGGACATGGATTGACCTTTGGCTGGGGGCTGCCCCGCAACCCCTAGCCGCTAGGCGGGCGCAAAGTCGAGTGGCCTAACGCAGCGTTGCATTGGCGATCCGGCGCGGCCAGCGACCGGGCGTGACGAGGATGACGTCCACCGTGGCATCGTCCCCCGGTCTGGCATAGCGCGCCATCAGCGCCTCGGCCGCCGCAGCGACCCGCCTGAGTCGGCGTTCGTCGATGGCGGAATCGAGTTCGGCGGCTGTTCTGCGCCATTTGACCTCGACAAAAGCCACCACCCGCCCGCGCCGGGCGATCAGATCGACCTCGCCGCGCGCCGTCTTGATCCGGCGGTCAAGGATGCGCCAGCCACACAGTCGCAGATACCACGCGGCAATCCCCTCGCCGCGCGCCGTCTTGATCCGGCGGTCAAGGATGCGCCAGCCACACAGTCGCAGATACCACGCGGCAATCCCCTCGCCGCGCCGGCCCTTGCGCTCGGCTTCGGCGCGGTTTCGGCTCACTTGAGCTCCATCGCCCGGGCATAGAGCAATTTGCGGTCCAGCCCGGTCGTCCTGGCTACCCGCGCTGCCGCTTGCGAGGCCTTTTCCGTGGCCAGTTCGGCCAGCAGCAGGGCATCGACATCAAAATCCTCCGCCACCCTGGCCACGGGCGGCCCCACCAGCAGGACGATTTCACCCTTGGGCGGGTGGGCCGCATAGTAGGCGGCCAGTTCGTCCGGCGAACCAGTCCGGCATTCCTCGAACTTCTTGGTCAGTTCGCGCGCCACGCCCACCTCGCGCCCCGGCAGGACTTCACCCACCGCCGTCAGCGCGTCGCCAAGGCGCGGAGCGGTTTCGTAGAAAACCAGCGTGGCCGGCACAGCGGCCAGCTCTGCCAGCACGTCGCGGCGGGCCTTGTCCTTGCTCGGCAGGAAGCCGGCGAACAGGAAGCGGTCGCTCGGCAGGCCCGCAAGGGTCAAGGCCACCACCACCGCGCTGGGGCCCGGCAGACTCGTGACCATGATCCCGGCCTCGCGCGCCAGACGCACCAGGCGGTAACCCGGATCGGAGATGAGGGGCGTGCCGGCATCGCAGACCAGCGCCACCGGCTCCCCCGCCATCAGCGCCAGCAGCCTGTCACGATCGGCTTCGGAGGCGTGATCGTCATAGCGGATCATCCGCTTCCTGATTCCGAGATGATGCAGCAGCTTGCCGGTTACCCGCGTATCCTCGCAGGCTATCGCGGCAACAGCACAAAGCGTCGCGCGGGCCCTCTCGGTAATGTCACCGAGATTGCCAATCGGCGTCGCAACGATATAGAGTCCGGGCGGTAAAGGTTGATCCATGTTCGATTTCATGGACCAGCCAGAGGTCTGGCTCAAGGGTTGCCGGTCCCGGTCGCGATTTGGGGAGCTTGAAGGAATGTTCAATCAGCCGACGCAGCGGCGCAATATCCTCGCCGCAGGCACGCTTGCCTTGCTGGCAGGGTGTACCGTGATCCCCAAGGGCGCACCTGAGGTAACCCCGCCGCCGGTCGAGCAGCCCAGTGCCACCCAGCTTCCCACCGACCAGCAGCGCCACCGCGTTGCCCTGCTGGTGCCACTGTCCGGCCCGAACGGCGCAGTCGGGCAGTCCATCGCCAACGCCACCACCATGGCGCTGCTCGATACCAATGCCGACAATGTCCGCATCACCACCTACGATACCGCAACCGGCGCGCCTTCCGCCGCCGCCCGCGCCATTGCCGATGGCAACAAGCTGATCCTCGGGCCGCTGGTGAACGACGATATTCCGGCGGTCACCGCCACGGCGCGTGCTGCCCATGTGCCGGTAATTTCCTACTCGAACGACGCCAGCCTTGCCGCACGCGACGTGTTCATCATGGGCTCGGTCCCCGGCCAGTCGCTCGCCCGCACAGTGAACTATGCCAAGGCGCAGGGCGCGGCGCGCTATGCCGCGCTGGTGCCGGTCGGCGAATATGGCCGCCGCGCTTCCGATGCCTATGTCCAGGCAGTGCGCGGTGCTGGCGGTACGCTGATCGCCATGGAGAACTATGATCGCGGCAACACATCGATCATCAGCGCGGCGCGCCGGCTGATGAGCAAGGGGCCGTTCGACGCGGTGCTGGTGGCTGACGGCGGGCGCTTTGCCGCGCAGGCCGTGCCGGCGATCAAGCCCGCTGGAACCGCTTCTCCGCGCATCCTCGGCACCGAGCTGTGGAGCGGCGAGACGGTGGTGGCCTCTACCCCCGCCCTGCGCGGATCGGTTTTCTCCGCCGTGGGCGATTCGCGCTTCCGCCAGTTTTCAGACAGCTACAAGGCCCGGTTCGGCGCGCAGCCCTATCGCATCGCCACGCTGGGCTACGATTCGGTGCTGCTGACCCTGCGCGTCGCGCGCGACTGGAAACCGGGCGCGGTGTTCCCCACTGCGCGCCTGCTGGATCGCGGCGGCTTCCTCGGGCTGGACGGTGCTTTCCGCTTTGGCGCGAACGGCGTGATCGAACGCGCGCTCGAAGTGCGCGAGGCTCGGGCCGGCAGCGTTACCATCGTCAGCCCTGCCGCCACCAAGTTCGAGGATTGACGATAACCCCGGCCTGCGGCTTGCGTGCGGAATCGGCCATGTTCTATAGCCGTTCTTATGGCCGAAGACCTGTTTGACAAGCTGCCCTCCGCTGGCGGCGAAAGCTATGACGGTTCCGCGATCGAAGTGCTGGAAGGGCTGGAGCCCGTCCGGCGGCGCCCCGGCATGTATATCGGCGGCACCGATGAGCGCGCGTTTCACCATCTCGCCGCCGAAGTGCTCGACAATGCGATGGACGAGGCCGTTGCCGGCCACGCCAACCGCATCGAGGTGCTGCTGGAGGAAGGCAACCGCCTGACCATTTCCGACAACGGTCGCGGCATCCCTGTCGACGAGCACCCCAAATATCCGGGCAAATCGGCGCTGGAAGTGATCCTGACCACGCTCCATTCGGGCGGCAAGTTCTCTGGCAAGGCCTATGCTACTTCAGGCGGCCTCCACGGCGTCGGCGTCTCGGTGGTCAATGCGCTGTCGAGCCTCACCCGCATCGAAGTGGCGCGCAACAAGGAGCTGTTCGCGCAGGAGTTCTCGCGCGGAGCGCCGCTCGGGCCCTTGCAGCGGCTGGGTGGCACGCCCAACCGGCGCGGCACCACCGTCAGCTTCGTGCCCGATACCGAGATCTTCGGCGAGGACGCGAAATTCAAGCCTGCCCGGCTGTTCCGGCTGGTCCGCTCGAAGGCCTATCTCTTCGCCGGCGTGGAAATCCGCTGGAAATGCGCCGCCGCGCTGGCGAGCGACGACGTTCCCGCCGAAGCCGTGTTCCAGTTCCCCGGCGGGCTGGCCGATCACCTGAAGGAACAGATCGGCGCGCGCGAATGCATGACCACGCAGTTCTTCTCCGGCACCCAGGATTTTCCGCGCGGCGATAACGGTGATGAAAACGGACGGGTCGAATGGGCCGTCGCATGGCCGCTGTGGTCTGACGGGTCCTACAGCTACTATTGCAACACCATCCCCACCCCTGACGGCGGTACGCATGAGCAGGGCCTGCGCGCCGCGCTGGTCAAGGGGGTGCGCGCCTTCGGTGAACTGGTCGGCCAGAAGAAGGCCAAGGACATCGCGCCCGAAGACGTCGTCACCGGCAGCGAGGTGATGCTTTCCGTCTTCATCCGCGACCCCCAGTTCCAGAGCCAGACCAAGGACCGCCTGACCTCGCCCGAAGCCGCACGCATGGTCGAAAACGCAGTGCGCGACCATTTCGACCACTTCCTGTCCGACAACATGGAGCGCGGCAAGGCGCTGCTCGGTGCGGTGATGGAGCGGATGGACGACCGCCTGCGCCGCAAGGCGGAGCGCGAGGTCAAGCGCAAGACCGCGACCAACGCCCGCAAGCTGCGCCTGCCCGGCAAGCTGACCGACTGTTCGGGCGAAGGCAGCGGTGAAACCGAACTGTTCATCGTCGAGGGTGACAGCGCCGGCGGCAGCGCCAAGCAGGCGCGGGACCGCAAGACGCAGGCGATCCTGCCGATCCGCGGCAAGATCCTCAACGTCGCCAGCGCCACTGCGGACAAGATCCGCGCCAACAGCGAAATCGCCGATCTCGGCCTCGCGCTCGGCTGCGGCTTCCGCAAGGACTGCAACGCCGACAACCTGCGCTATGACCGCGTGATCATCATGACCGACGCCGATGTTGATGGCGCACACATCGCCACGCTGCTGATGACCTTCTTCTTCCAGGAAATGCCCGAGATCGTCCGGCGCGGACACCTCTACCTCGCGCAGCCACCGCTCTAT
Source organism: Sphingomonadales bacterium (assembly GCA_028869175.1). Classification (GTDB taxonomy): domain Bacteria; phylum Pseudomonadota; class Alphaproteobacteria; order Sphingomonadales; family Sphingomonadaceae; genus Novosphingobium. Next base: position 9,047 of record JAGWTB010000045.1, on the reverse strand, counting down.
CGCATCACCGCCGGCAAGGAGAGCGCCTATGCCCGCGATGACGCCCACCGCGCCGAACTGCTCGAAGGCCAGTTCAAGGGCCGCAAGGTGGATGTCGGCCGCTTCAAGGGCCTCGGCGAGATGAACCCGCAGCAGCTCCGCGAAACCACCATGGCCCCGGCGACCCGCTCGCTGCTGCGCATCACCCTGCCCCCCGAATACGAAGGCCGCGCGGCGGTAAAGGATCTGGTCGACAGGCTGATGGGCCGCGACCCGGCGCAGCGCTTCATGTTCATCCAGAACCGGGCGGGGGAACTCGATCCGGAAATGATCGATGCTTGAAATGCGGCAGAACTGAGCAATCCGTCGCGCCCTGCCCTGCACTTTTCCCGCCTGCGAAACGTGTTATGGTGCGGATGTCATGACCGTGCTCGATTCCTTCGTGTCTTTCGCCAACAGCCTGTCCGCTGATCGGCTGCAGTCTGTCGAAGCCGCACTGGCCGCTCTGATGGAATCCTACGCCGATACTTATGGCTTTACGCCTGCCGAGATGCAGGAAATTGAGCGGCGCGTGGCCGAACCTGCGCCTCAATATGCGAGTCCGGCCGCCATCACCCAACTGTTTGGCAAGCCATTCGGTTCATGATGCAGGTGCGCTTCCGCAAGGAAGCCGAAGCAGATGTCCAGGCCATCATCGCATGGTATGAAGCTGTTGCACCCGAAGTCGTGGCGAACATTCTCGCGGACATCTAGCGCAGCATCGACCAGCTTTCCCGCTATCCTCTCTCAGGTATGCGCGTGGCGGACCGGCGCTACCGACGGATCGTCACGCTGCGGTATCACTTCAAGATTGCTTATGAAATCGACGATCGGCGGATCAATGTCATCGGCATCTTCCAGTACCAGAACCGCGAGAAATAGGTAGCCAGCATGAATCCGAAATGACGTTCGCTCAATCCGCCTCCCGCTTTGCCACCCAGTCCGCCAGCCCCGCCACGTCTTGCACGATCAGGTGACGGTAACCCGTCTCGACCAGTCCTTCCCGCTTCAGCAGGGTGAGTGACTTGGCCAGGGTCACGGTCGAAACACCGGTCAGGCTGGCAAGGTCCTCCTGCAGGCAGGCCACTCGCTCATCCGGCGAGGCACGGCGCAGTTCGAGCAGCAGCTTGGCGAGGCGCACTTCGCTCGGCAAGGTGCGCATATCATCGAAGCGGCTGATCGCCACTTCCAGGCGGCTGGACGCGATGGTGTAGAACGCCCTGACGATTGCCGGGTGAATCAACAGTTGCCGGAAGGCGTCGGCGGGGATGTGGTCCACAGCCGTATCGCCGGATGCCACCGCCCGGTGGCTTCGGCTGCCCCCGGCCAGCGCCAGGATGTCGCCATAGTTGTCGCCCGGCAACAGCACCGACAGCAGCAGTTCCTGCCCGCCCCGCGCCAGATGGAGCAACCGCACCTGCCCCTTTGCCACGATGCCGACCGATTGGGTCTCGTCACCGCGCTCGTGGATGACTTCCCTGTCACGGTAGCTGCGGCGAATGGCGAAGGCCTGTACCAGCGCGACTTCCGCCGGCTCCAGCAAGTCCATCAGGCTTTGCCGCACAATTTCGCTCATGGCACCGACTCAATCATTAAGTTCTTTATATTCTGCGAATGCTTTAGAGCATAGCATCGTTGTTGCAATGCACAGGCCCCGGTCATCTGGCCATCAGGGATCGGATCAGGCTGGCGCAGTTGCAGGAATGCAGACCATTCGGGTCGCGTCGAATGGGAAACGGATTTAGGCGTTCCGCCGGTGCGAGCGGCGGCTTTCTGCCTTATCCCCGGGCGTCATGGGGTTCTCCTTGCCGTGACGCCCGGGGTTTTTCCTGCCCCATCCAGCCTGACAATGCCACTTGTCAGCCCTCCTGCGGCGACCTAACGGCCTAACCGAACGGTTAAACGAACAGGACGGCCCATGCGCTTCGAAGGCACCAGCAATTACGTCGCTACCGATGATCTCAAGGTGGCGGTAAACGCTACGGTGCTGCTGCGCCGCCCGCTGCTGGTGAAGGGTGAGCCCGGCACCGGCAAGACCGTTCTGGCGCAGGAGATCGCCAAGGCGGTGAACGCGCCGCTGATCGAATGGAACGTCAAGTCCACCACCAAGGCGCAGCAGGGACTTTACGAATACGACGCCGTCGCCCGCCTGCGCGACGGCCAGCTGGGCGATGAGCGGGTGCATGACATCCGCAACTACATCAAGCGCGGCAAGCTGTGGGAAGCCTTCACCTCGCCCCAGCTTCCGGTGCTGCTGATCGACGAGATCGACAAGGCCGACATCGAGTTCCCCAACGACCTGCTGCAGGAGCTCGACCGGATGAGCTTCGACGTTTACGAAACCGGTGAGCGCATTGCCGCGCAGGAGCGCCCGATCGTCGTCATCACCTCGAACAACGAGAAGGAACTGCCCGACGCCTTCCTGCGCCGCTGCTTCTTCCACTATATCAAGTTTCCAGACCGCGAGACGATGCTGGCGATCATCGACGTGCATTTTCCCGGCATCCAGAAGACCCTCGTCACCAAGGCGATGGAGATCTTCTACGAAGTGCGTGAGGTTCCCGGCCTGAAGAAAAAGCCGAGCACCAGCGAATTGCTCGACTGGCTCAAGCTCCTGCTCAACGAGGACATGCCGCTCGACGTGCTGCAGAACCGCGATCCGACCAAGGCGATCCCCCCACTGCACGGGGCCTTGCTGAAGAACGAACAGGACATCATGCTGTTCGAACGGCTCGCCTTCATGGCCCGGCGTCCGGGAAGCTAAGGAGAGATCAGCATGCCCCACACCGGCGGATGCCTTTGCGGACAGGTGCGCTACACGATTGATGCGGAGCCACTCGGCGCGCGCTCGTGCTGGTGCCGCGATTGCCAGAAGATCGCCAGTGGCTCGGCGACGGTAAACCTGCTGGTGCCAGACGAGGCAGTAACCTTCACCGGCGAGATCAGCGTGTTCGAACGGGTGGCCGATAGCGGCAACACCGTTCATCGCGGGTTCTGCCCGCAATGCGGCTCGCAGATCTACAGCCGGACAGTCGAGCCCAAAGGCCACCCGATCCGCATCCGCATAGGCACGCTCGACGATCCCGAACTCAAGGCCCCGACCGCGACGATCTGGACCGACAGCGCGCCAAGCTGGGCCTTGATCGACGAGCGACTGCCGCGGTTTCCCAAGGCTCCGCCGCCCGCCTGATCGCTCGCGTCAGTCCTGCGGCCCCAGCTTCTCGAACGGCACCTCGGCATACATTTTCTGCACTGCTGGCCGCGCCATGATCTGGCCGATCCAGCGCATCAGGTGCGGGGTGTCGGCGTCGTTGACCAGTTCGGGGAAGCCGAACTGCATCCCGCCGGCAATGGCGTAGTTGCAGATGTCCGCCAGGCTGTACATGCCACCCGCGAGCCATTCGTTGTCCTTGAGGTGGTCCTCCAGACGGCGAACCGAGACACCGATCTTGCGCATTTCCTCGTCGAGCATGTCCTGCGGGAAACCATCGCGGGCGCGCCGCCACTTCACCTGCTGCTCGGGGATGGGGATCTTCTTGAGGTGTTCCTCGAATTCCGCATCTGACAGCTTCTGGGCGATGGGCTTGATCCCCCGGTGCCAGCCGATGGTGGAGACGCACCAGCAGAAATATTCGTCGACCCATTTGGTCCAGACGCGCATCTGGGCGCGATCATACTGGTCATCGGGCCGCAACTTCACTGCTGTTGGGTGCGCATCTTCGAGGTACTCGCATATCACCGTCGATTCGGTGACGATCTTCCCGCCGTCATCCAGAGCCGGTACTTGGCCGCGCGGGTTGATCGCCTTGAACCAATCCTGGTGATGCTCGAATTTGGTCGGGTCCAACCGGTGAATGGCGAATTCGCGCCCGTTTTCGAACTTCTCGAACAGGGTCAGCATCGGCTTGAGCGAGTTCGCACCCGGTCCAAAACTGTAGAGCTTGAGCATCGCGGCATCCTCCGATTGTTTGGCCGCACGATAGAGTTTGTATGTAAAGCATACAAGTCTGCCTTTGCCCTTCCCTACCTGCGCGGTCTGTGGTTAGGGTTGAGGCCATGTTCTTCAACTTCGTCGACGAGCTGCGGGCGGCCGGGATTCAGGCCAGCTTCAAGGAACATCTGGTGCTGCTCGAAGCGCTGGAAAAGGACGTGATCGAATCCACGCCCGAGGCGTTCTACTACCTTGCCCGCACCACTTTCGTGAAGGACGAAGGCCTGCTCGACCGGTTCGATCAGGTCTTCGCCAAGGTCTTCAAGGGCATCATGACCGACTATGGCCAGCAGCCGGTCGAAATCCCTGAAGACTGGCTCAAAGCCATGGCCGAACGCTATTTCTCCGAAGAAGAGATGGAGAAGATCAAGGCGCTCGGTTCCTGGGACGAGATCATGGATACGCTGAAGAAGCGGCTCGAAGAACAGGAAAAGCGCCATCAGGGCGGCAACAAGTGGATCGGCACAAACGGCACCTCGCCGTTCGGCCACTCCGGCTACAATCCCGAAGGCGTGCGGATCGGCGGGCAATCGAAGCACGGACGTGCGATCAAGGTCTGGGAACAGCGCGAGTTCAAGAACCTGGACAACACGCGCGAACTGGGCACGCGCAACATCAAGATCGCGCTGCGCCGCCTGCGCCGCTTCGCCCGCGAAGGCGCAGCAGAGGAACTGGACCTCGACGAGACGATCCGGGGCACCGCGCGGCAGGGCTTCCTGGACATCCACATGCGGCCGGAGCGGCACAATGCCGTCAAGGTGCTGCTGTTCCTGGACGTCGGCGGATCGATGGACCCGCATATCCGTCTGGTGGAAGAGCTGTTCAGCGCCGCCACGGCAGAGTTCAAGAACCTGGAGTTCTTCTACTTCCACAACTGCCTTTACGAAGGCGTGTGGAAAAACAACGCCCGCCGCCGCAGCGAGCGGACTCCCACCTGGGACGTGCTCCACAAGTTCGGCCATGACTACAAGGTGATCTTCGTCGGCGATGCGGCGATGAGCCCCTATGAGGTAAGCCATCCCGGCGGATCGGTTGAGCATCACAATCCAGAGGCCGGGGCCACCTGGTTGCAGCGGGTGGCCAACACCTACCCGGCGACGGTCTGGCTCAACCCCACGCCGGAGCGCCAGTGGGACTATTCGCAATCGACCCGGATGATCAAGGAACTGCTTGGCGGATCGATGTACCCGCTGTCGCTGGACGGGCTGGACGATGCGATGCGCGAGCTGACTCGCAAGAAGCATTGAGCGGCTTTCAGGTAAGGTAGAATTGCTATGCTTGCATGCGCCGCCCTCAGGGCCATCTAGCGCAGCATGACAAATCGCCTCCCCGCCCTGTTCCTCGGTCACGGTTCGCCGATGACCGTCATCACCGACAACCCCTCGCGCGCATCATTTGTCGAGTTGGGCAAACGCCTGCCCCGTCCCGCCGCGATCCTGACGATCAGTGCGCATTACGAGACGCAAGGTGCCACCCATGTCACCGCTGGCGATCATCCGCGCACGATCCACGATTTTCGGGGTTTTCCGCCCGAACTGTTCGCCATGCAGTACCCCGCGCCGGGTTCGGCCGGACTGGTGGCGCGAATAGGAGAAGTGATCGGCGCTAACCGGATTGTCGCCAGTACCGATTGGGGATTCGACCACGGCACCTGGGGCGTTCTTCAACCAATGTACCCCGATGCCGACATTCCGGTCGTCGCCATGAGCCTCAACCGGTCGCTCGATGGGGATGGCCATCTCGCCATCGGCAAGGTGCTTGCGCCGCTTCGCGATGAAGGCGTGCTGATCGTTGGCAGCGGCAACGTGGTCCACAACCTGGCGCTGTGGCGGCAATCGCAGGGCACGGTGCCCGATTGGGCGGCGGACTTCACCCGCCGGGTCAATGCGGCTGTGAGCGAAGGCGACTCCACGGCGCTCACCCGCTTCGCCCCCGACGACAGCGCCGCCGGCATGGCAATCAACAGTGCCGAGCATTACCTGCCATTGCTGTACACCGTCGCAACCCGCCTGCCCGGCGATGAGGTTGCCGTGTTCAACGATACCATCGACGGAGCCTTGTCGATGACGTCTTACCTGATCGGCGATGCCGCGCTGGCGGACGGTCTGGGCGCTCAATAAAGCAGCAGGCTGCGCGTTTCCTCGATCCATTCGGCCTCGTCGAGCGCCGCCATGGCATCGAGGTCACCAGGCTCGGCACCGGCATCGTCCACCCATTCGCGCAGCGCCGGTCCGCCATTGATGACATCGATGGCCAGCCGCTCGAACTCGTACTCGTAGGGAAAATCGCGCCAGATCGGATAGTCCGGCAACAGGTTGCGGATCGCCTTGAAGGCCAAGGCCTGCAAACGCCACGGGCGGAAGGCGTGGTGATCGTAGAAGGTGCCCTCGGCGTGGATCATCAGTGCCGAGCACAAGCTCTTTGCATGCTTGTGGAAAGTCGGCTCAAACCAGCATTCGCGCAGTGCGCAGCCGGTTAGCCACTCCGGAGAGAGGCGCTGCATCTCTGTCAGCACTGCCCGAGCATTGACGTCGGGCGCGCCGAACAGCACCTCCAGCGGGCGAGTGGTCCCGCGCCCTTCGCTCAGCGTCGCACCTTCCAGCATCACCGTACCGGCATAGGCCCGCGCCATGTTGATGTTGGCGGCGTTGGGACTGGGGTTGATCCAGATGCGGTCTTCGGGCCAGCCAAAACCCGGTCCTTCAGTCTGCCAGCCCTCCATGGCAATAACCCGGTAATCGACGTCGAGGTTGAAATGGCGAACGAACCAGTGCCCCATCTCGCCCAGCGTCAGTCCGTGGCGCATCGGCATCGGCCCGGCACCGACAAAGCTCTCCTGTCCCGGGAGCAGCAAGGTCCCTTCGACCGGGCGGCCAGCGGGATTTGGCCGGTCCAGCACCCAGACGCTCTTGCCGCTACCGGCGGCGCTTTGCAGCAAGTAGAGCAGCGTGGTGACGAAGGTGTAGATGCGGCAGCCGAGGTCCTGGAGGTCGAAAAGGAACACGTCCGCCGTGTCCATCATCACCGGGGTCGGCCTGCGGACTTCGCCATAAAGACTGAACACCGGGATGGCGTATTGCGGATCACGCTCATCCGCCGTTTCGACCATGTTGTCCTGCTTGTCTCCCTTCAGCCCGTGCTGCGGACCAAAGGCGGAGGTGACGTTGACCCCGGCGGCGACCAGCGCGTCGAGCGAATGGACGAGGCCTGCGGTCACCGAAGCAGGATGGGCGATGAGCGCGACGCGCTTGCCTTCGAGCGGTTTGCGCAGGGACGGGTCCGCCAGCAGGCGATCGATGCCGAAGTTCATGGCTAACCCGTTGGCTCAAGTGTTGCGGCGAAGCAAGCCGGGGCGTGGAAGTCTGCCTTCCCTGCAGGATGGGCCAGCGCCCAGTATGATCTGCATCCGCCCTCCTCTTCGATAACCGCGCTGAGGCCAAATCGCCAGGGCAAGTGCGGCAGGTCAGCCATCGGAACAGCCGCATCGAAAATCGCGAAACCGCCACCCCGACGCAGCGTACAGACCGGCTGCCTTGCCGTCGGTCGTTCGGCCATACCCTCACGATAGCCAGCGAAATCATAGGCCGCCCAGCGTTCAGACGGCGACAGGTTCATCTCGACATAACCATCCCCCGCCGCGCCCTTGATGAACAGCTCGAAACAGGTCGTTTGCCACAAGCCGTCCGCCCTGCCCTTGCCCGCAAACGCGGGTACGACCAGCGCCGCCGATCCTTCGATCCGCCAGCGCAATTGCAGCCAGTTCGGTGTAACACCCAGCACGCGCGCCTCGATGCGGTTGACGGCGACCGCCGGGTGATCCGGATGCGGGACAAGCTCCCACGTTTCCAAGCGCGCTACTCCATGCTAGGCGCGCCCCCGCAAACCGGAAGGCGACCATGACCTACAACTCCACCCTGCTCCGTCTGCTGAACGAACGCGGCTACATCCACCAGCTTACCGATGCCGCAGGGCTGGACAAGCTGGCCGCGTCGCAGGTCGTGCCGGGCTATATCGGCTTCGATGCCACTGCGCCATCGCTGCACGTCGGCAGTCTGGTCCAGATCATGATGCTGCGCCGCCTCCAGCAGGCCGGTCACAAGCCGATCGTGGTAATGGGCGGAGGCACCACCAAGGTGGGCGATCCTTCGGGCAAGGACGAGAGCCGCAAGATGCTCACCGAAGCGGGGATCAAGGCCAATATCGCCTCGATCCGCACGATCTTCGAGCGCCTGCTGACCTTCGGCGACGGACCGACCGACGCAGTGATGGTCGACAATGACGAATGGCTGAGCCAACTCGGCTATGTCGAGTTGCTACGCACTGTCGGGCCGCATTTCACCATCAACCGCATGCTCACTTTCGATTCTGTGAAGCTGCGTCTGGAACGCGAACAGCCGCTGACCTTCCTCGAATTCAACTACATGATCCTGCAGGCCTACGATTTCCGCGAACTGGCGCTGCGCCACGGCTGCCGTTTGCAGATGGGCGGATCGGATCAGTGGGGCAACATCGTCAACGGCATCGAACTGACGCGCCGCATGGAAGGCAGGGAACTGTTCGGCCTGACGACGCCGCTGCTCACCACGGCGGACGGGGCCAAGATGGGCAAGACCGCTGCCGGCGCGGTGTGGCTCAACGAAGACGCCCTCCCGGCTTACGACTTCTGGCAATACTGGCGCAATGCCGATGATCGCGACGTGGGACGCTTCCTGCGACTGTTCACCGATCTGCCGCTGGACGAAGTCGCCCGGCTCGAAGCGCTTGAAGGCAGCGAGATAAACGCCGCCAAGGTGGTGCTGGCCAACGAAGTGACGAAACTGTGCCGGGGCGACGAGGCCGCGCGCGCCTCCGAAGCGACGGCAGCGGCGACCTTTGCTGGCGGCGGGGTCGGATCGGATCTGCCGGTGCTGGCACTGCCGGCTGAAGGGATCGCGCTGGTCGATGCCCTGGTCGGCATAGGTTTCGCGGCGAGCAAGGGCGAGGCCAAACGGCTGATCGCTGGTGGCGGTGCCCGGGTTAACGGCGAATCCGTCGCCGA
>JAGWTB010000044.1 GCA_028869175.1 Sphingomonadales bacterium | reverse complement strand
CTTGCAGGGGCAACCAGCCCCTGCTGCACGCCGCGCCTTGCCACGGGGCCTTGATGCCCAATCAGGGTGGATCAATGTCGCATCATCAGGCTCTAACGGCAGCGCAGCGATCCGCGATCGATTTCGCGGCCCAGCAGTGCCCCGCCGGCGAGCCCGATCACCGTGCCGACCGTGCGGTCGCGGCCACCATCGAGCGAGCGCCCGACCAGCGCGCCGACGGCTCCGCCGACGATCAGGCCGGTGGTGCCGTTGTTGCGGCGGCAATAGTAGCGCCCGTCGCGCCCGCGCCAGATGCGGTCGCCGCGCTCCAGTCGCTGCGGTTCGTAGTAACGGCCGCGGTCATCATACATTGCATGGCGATCATGGGCGCGCCGACCGTGTGCCGGTGCCCAGGAAGGCGGATCGGCGAAGGCCGGGGCAGCGGGCACGGCGACGGCGGCCATCGCGGCGGCGAGGATAAGCGTCTTCATCGGGAATGTCCTTGGCTGAACGGTTGTTACCCCTGTTCAACGCCCGGGCTGCCCCGGCGATCCCCAACCTCCGATGAACGATCCGGCCCAACGCGCAATGCACGGTGAGCCGGGCTTGCTGCGCGGTGAAGCGCGGTCTGCTCAGCCGAGAGCGGCCTGCTTTTCCTCGGCCAGGCGATCCAGTTCGGCGCGGCTGAGCTTCTGGGCTGCGGTCTTGAGCTGACCGCAGGCGGCATCGATGTCTCGTCCGCGCGGGGTGCGCACCGGGGCGCTGATACCAGCCTCGAACACGATCTCGGAAAAGCGGCGCACCCGCTCGGGCGTGGAGCATTCGTAGATTGCGCCGGGCCAGGGATTGAACGGGATCAAGTTAACCTTGGCCGGCAGCTTGTATTGCTTCAGCAGCCGCACCAGTTCGTGCGCGTCCGCGTCGCTGTCGTTCTTGTCCTTTAGCATGACGTATTCGAAAGTGATCCGCCGCGCGTTGCTGGCACCGGGGTAAGCGGCGCAGGCGGCGAGCAGTTCATCCAGCCCGTACTTGCGGTTAATCGGCACGATTTCGTCGCGCACGTCCTTGGATACAGCGTGCAGCGATACGGCAAGGTTGACCCCGATCTCCTCCCCGGCGCGAGCCATCATCGGCACCACGCCCGAGGTGGACAGCGTGATCCGCCGCTTGGACAGCGCCAGCCCGTCTCCGTCCATCACCAGCTTGAGCGCATCGCGCACATTGTCGAAATTGTAGAGCGGCTCGCCCATGCCCATCATCACGATGTTGGTCAGCAGGCGGCCATCGGCGGTGTAGGAACCCTCGTCCTCGTCGTCATCCAGCCCGGCCATCGTGCCGCCGCCGCGCGGCCATTCGCCCAGCGCGTCGCGGGCGAGCATGACCTGGCCGACGATCTCGCCCGCCGTCAGGTTGCGCACCAGCCGCATGGTGCCGGTGTGGCAGAAGCGGCAGTTGAGCGTGCAGCCGACCTGGCTGGAGACGCAGAGCGTTCCCCGGTCGGCGTCGGGGATGAACACTGCCTCGAATTCGTGCCCGTCGTCGGTGCGCAGCAACCACTTGCGGGTGCCGTCTTCCGAATGCTGCGCCAGCACGATTTCGGGCCGACCGATGACGAACCGTTCGGTCAGCCAGGGGCGCATGGTCTTGGCGATGTCGGTCATCGCCTCGAAATCTGTGACGCCACGGTGATAGAGCCAGTGGTAAACCTGCCGGGACCGCAGCTTCGCCGCCTTGGCGTCGAGCCCGGCCGCCTCGAACAGTTCGGCGATCCGCTTGCGCGGCAGGCCAATCAGGTCAACGCGCCCGTCTGCGCGCGGGGTGATGTCGCGCGGGACGGGGAGCGGATCGATGTGTCCGGGGATCTGCATGAGGGAGGTGTCGGCCATGAACCCGCGCCTATAGGCGCTTGGCGGCCCGCAGGAAAGGGGCACCCTACCGCAGCCGGGCGCATCCAATGGCTGCGGCGTCCATCGCGGTGGCTGCGCCGGTCAGCTGCCAGGTGTTGGAGAAGCCCTTGCCGGCGGCGTCGCGGGCGCTGACGGTCATCGCTTCGGCAGAGCGCATCGCCGCGATCACGGCGGCATCCATGCGCTGGTCCGCCGCCCAGGCATCGCCGCCGCCGCCGACCAGTTCGAAGCGCTGGCTGCCCAGCGTCAGCACGATGGTTCCCGCCGGCGAGAGCTTGCGTGACAGGCGCAGATGCAATTGCCCGCGCACATTGCGGCCCGGCCAGGTGCCTACCGCAGCATAGGGCTGATAATCGCGCTGCAGCGTGCTGGGGGCGGCCATGGCAATGGCATAGCAGCGCGGTACGGCGGGATCGCGGAATGCCCCCCAGGAGCCAAACATGCCCAGACTGTCGCGCGCCTGTGCCTCGCCCGCCACCGCGAACAGCAACATGCTGGCAAGTGCCAGGGTCACACAGTCCACCTTGCGCGCCAAAAGGCGGGAAAGGCTAGGGAAACCGGAGGAATGGCTTTGAGCGGGCGGCAGGGTCACCATAGCCTCATCGCAGAATAGGGCGCGAGTGGAAAGCCCGTCTGCGCCCCCGCGATCCGTAACGCCGGCGCGCAGCATCCAGCCTTGACAGTGAGCGCTCTGGCGAGTGCAGTGCCGCGCGGAGAGGGAGGCCAAAGCGCCCATGCAGCCGATCAGGGACAATGCCCGCGTTCTGACCGCATCGCTGGTCGGGACGGCGGTGGAATATTACGATTTCCTCATCTACGCGACAGCCGCCGCGCTGTTTTTCGGCGATCTTTTCTTCCCGACCTGGTCGGCAGCCTCGCGCCCGCTGCTGTCGTTCGCCACTTTTGGCGTCGCTTTCCTTGCACGCCCACTCGGCGGCATGTTCTTCGGCCACTTCGGTGACCGTGTCGGACGCAAGTCGACTCTGGTCGCTTCGCTGCTGCTGATGGGCGGGTCGACCCTGGGCATCGCTTTCCTGCCCAGTTACGCGCAGGCGGAGGCTTGGGGCATCGGCTGGATCGCCCCGGTGCTGCTGTGCCTGCTCCGGTTCGGCCAGGGGCTGGGGCTGGGGGGCGAATGGACCGGCGCGGCGCTGCTGGCGGTGGAAAATGCGCCAAAGGGCTGGGAGGTGCGCTTCGGCGCAGCGCCGCAGGTTGGCGTGCCGATCGGAGTGATCGCGGCCAACGGCATGTTCCTGCTGCTGGGAATGTTCCTCTCGCCCGCGCAGATGGCGGACTGGGGCTGGCGCGTGCCGTTCCTCGCCAGTGCCGTGCTGGTCGGCATCGGCCTGTGGGTGCGGCTGCGCATCGGTGAAACACCCGAATTCCAGCAGGCGCTTGACCGGGAGGCGCCGGTGGCGGTGCCAGTGTCCGCACTGGCACGGCGGCATCTGGGTGCCATGGTCGCAGGCAGTGCGGTGGTAGTGACCTGCTTTGCCATCTTCTACCTCGCCACGGCCTATGCGCTGGCGCAGGGGACCGGGCCACTGCACTTCGCGCGGCAGAGCTTTCTGGGGTTGCAGATGCTGGCCAACGCCTTTCTCGGCCTTGGCGTGGTAACGGCGGCGACCCTGGCGGACCGCTATTCCGCTAGGCGGGTGCTGGCCGCCGGCATGGCGGTGGCGGTGCCCATGGGCATGATGTTCGGGCCGGGGCTGGGATCGGGTTCGCTGGCGCTGGCGGGGCTGACGCTTTGCGCCATGATGTTCTTCATGGGCTTCACCAACGCCCCGCTCGGCAGCTGGCTGGCACGGCTGTTTCCAGTCCATCTGCGCTATACCGGGGTGGCTTTCGCCTTCAACGTCGGTGGCGTGATCGGCGGTGCGCTGACGCCCTTTGCAGCGCAGGCGATGAGCGGGGCCGGCTTGGCGTCCTATGCCGGCTGGCTGGCCTCGCTGGCGGGCGTGGTATCGCTGCTCGGCATCCGCTGGGCACGAGCCGAGCAGCAGGTCTATTCGCCGATCAGGTCGAGGTAGGCGACGACATCGTTGTCGGTAGCGATGAACAGCCCGTCCTGCACCGCCTCGCTTTGCTGCTGCGCGATCACCAGCGCCTCGGCCAGCGGGCCATAGAACAGGGTGCTGGCTGCACCGCCCACGGCCTCGCCATCGAGGTGATAGAGCCGGACCGTGGCATGATCGTGGGTTGTGCGCATGGGTTCAGTCCTCTCGTTTGGCGCCATCGTGCGCTCGGTCGGCGCGGTCGGCTTCCCGCCGGCGCGCATCGCGGGCGGCCTTGGGCTCGCCGAACTTCGCGCGGTTGGCGTCGGCCGCAGCCCTGGCGTCCTGGCGGGCCATGGCCTTGCGGGCGAGGCGCAGGTTGATGACCTCGGCCACGATCAGCCCTTGCCGGGATAGGAAATCGTCATGACCTCCCACTCCTTCTCGCCGCCGGGTAATACTACCCGGCGCAGGTCGCCCCGCGCGGCACCGCGCAGCGCGCGGGCAATCGGCGCGCTCCAGCCGATCAGGCCAGCGCTGGCATCCTGTTCGTCATCGCCGACAAGGGTGAGGGTGCGGTGGTTGTCATCCTCATCGGCGATGGTCACGGTAGCGCCGAACCAGATGCGCGAAGGGTCGGTCTGTTGCGCCGGATCGATCACCCGCAGCGCCTTCATCCGGCGGGCGAGGAAGGCCAGTTCGCGATCAATCTCGCGCATCCGCTTGCGGCCATAGAGGTAATCGCCGTTCTCGCTGCGATCACCGTTGCCTGCCGCCCAGCTGACGATTTCGACGATGGCCGGGCGTTCCGTACCCAGCAGGTGATCGTACCGCGCCCGCAGCGTGGCAAGGCCAGCGGGGGTAATGGGTGGGCCGTCAGGTTTCACGGATAACTCGTACGTCATTGTTGCTCGAATACGGTGCTTCAATTCGTTCTCAATAGTCGAAACATATAAGGAACATTTATAGATCAAAAATAGATCATATAGGTTCAATTTTCGCGTTTTGTTCAAAATTAGATTTCTACAGAAAGCTATTCATCGCCGTTCATTTTAGAAAAAATCTATAAAAATCAATTAACTGATTGAAATATCTTGCATCTGAGTACGTAATCAGTGTGCGTCAAGCGCTAATATTTCACTTTTTTTACGGTTCACACCCTTGTCAGTTTTTCTGGGTTGGTCAAAGGTAACGGCGTCATTCGGTTTCCAATGCCGCATGAGAATGAGCGAGGGACGGGAGCCTGCAAGCGCACGCACCCCTTCCACAAGGGTGACGAAGCGTCCCTCGCTCATTCATCCTGTTTTAGGATAAATGAGTTGTCGAGTAGATTTGTAAGCGATGCGCTTACAAATCTACTCGAATTTTCACTCAGCCCGGCGTCTGCTTGCCCAGGAAGTGGCTCAGCAGGTTGGGGCCGCGATAGAGTGCCCGGTTGGGGTTCATCGTGTCATAGACCGCCGCGTTCTCCAGCACGTGCTGGACATAGCCGCGTGTCTCGGTGAGCGGGATGCGCTCGATCCAGTCAACCCATTCGATGCCGCCGTTGCGCGGATCGCCGTTGTCGCGAAGCCACTTGTTCACGTTGCCCGGGCCGGCGTTATAGGCGGCGACGGCGAGCGGGTAGGAGCCTTGATAGGTGTCCATCAGCCGCCCGAAATAGAAATCGCCCAGCATCAGGTTGTAGGCGGGGTCTGAGGTCAGCCGCTGGAAATCGAACTCATAGCCCAGCATCCGCGCCTGATCGCGCGCGGTACCGGGCATCAGCTGCATCAGGCCGCGTGCCCCGGCGTGGCTGACGGCGTTCTGCGCGAACTGGCTTTCCTGGCGAGTGATGGCGTGGACCATGGTCCAGCTCGATCCCTGCGGGGTGGGAATCAGCGGGAACGAGATCTTCTGGAAATTGCCGAAACCATCGGCATGGGCCGCTTGCCCCAGGATCACGCCCAGATCGCGGCGACCCAGTTGGCGGGCGAGATCGGCCACCATGACGTGGTCAGCCTCGCTCTGCGCCTGATCGCAGATCTCGCGGAAGAAACGCACGCCGGTCTGCCAGTCGCTGGCGCGCGCCACTTCGCGCACTGCCTGGGTGATCGGCCGCGCCATGAAGGCGGCGCGCTCGATCGCGGTGGGGACGGCACTGGGCTGGGCGTCGAAAGCGGGCAGGGGGCGTCCCAGCCGCTCGCTGGCGAGCATCCCGTAGAACTGGTCCGGGTACTTTGCCGCCATGTCGAAATAGCGGGCGGCATTGGTGCTGTCGCCCGCGCGGGTGAGGGCCCGGCCCGCCCAGTAGAAGCCCTTGGAGCGGGTCTGCGGCGTCCGCGCGGCGGCGCCATAGCGATAGAACAGCGGGGCGGCGCGCGCGCCGTCACCCAGCGAATTGAGCGCCTTCATCCCGCCCAGCCACATCAGCGTGGTGTAGTCATCACGAATCTGGAAGCTCAGCCGGCTGACGTCCTGCCCGGCGGGGAAGGCATCGTCGATCGAGGCGGCAATGCGCACCGCGCTGTTGGCGTCGGCCCCCTTGGCGGTGTTCAGCAGTTCGCTCACCCATTTGCGCTGGTCGAGCGCGGGGTTGCGTGCCGGAGGGCGAGTGGCGAGCAGGTTGGTAACCTCATACAGCCGGCCGACCCGTCGCAACTGGCGGACGCGGTTGTAGACATAGCCCAGATCGCGCAATGCCTCACCGGGAACAGACAGCCCCTGCGATTCCGGATCGCTGCCCTGGACCAGCGCCAGCCGCGCCATCAGCACCGGACGCGCGGTGGGGGTGACATTGGCCATGGCGCGCGACGCCTGATCCCCGCTGCCCGCCCAAAGCAGGGCGTCGGCCCGGGCGTCCTGATCGGCAGCAGTGAACGTGGCACCGAACTGCGACTGGATCGCCGCTTCGGCCATGTCTGACATTGGCCCGCCGCGCCATGCGGCGCGTGCTGTTTCCGCCGCCTCGGGCCGCCCCATTGCCGCCAGAGCCAGGGCATACTGCGCCCGTGCCGGGTTGGTCACCGGGGCGAAACGATCAAAGAAGGCGACCGTGCGCGAGGGTGAAGGCGAAGCGCTGGCCAGCGCGGTTTCCGCCGCGACACGCATCTTCGCCTCGTCCGGGAAGCCGGGGTAGGCCAACAGGAAACCGGCGTAGTCATCGAACGCAAAGCCCGATCCCTGCGACAATTGCTGCCAGCGGGCGATGGCCTGCGACATGCCGGTGGGCTGGCCGGCGACGAGTTCGGCCCGCGCGCGGTCCCATTCGCTGCCGTCCTGGCACTGGGCCGGAGCAGAAAAGACAACCATGGCGAGCAGGGTGAGTGCAGCAAACTTTCGCGTCATGCTGGACATAAAGGCCAAAGGCTCCTTATCAGGCGCTGAACGACAGGCCCCATTGGACGGCTCCCCCCGGAGCCGGTGCCTCCATGGGGCAAAGCTGAGGGACATGTCCATGTTTTCCGGTTCGATTCCGGCTCTGGTGACTCCATTTCGCGATGGAGCGTTTGACGAGGCCGCTTTCCGCCGTCTGGTCGATTGGCAGATCGAGAACGGTTCGGCCGCGCTGGTGCCGTGTGGCACGACGGGCGAGAACTCGACGCTGTCCAATGCCGAACACCACCGCGTGATCGAAGTCTGCGTCGAGCAGGCGGCGGGCCGGGTACCGGTGATCGCCGGCTGCGGCAGCAACGATACGATGAACGCGCTGCTGCACATGACCTTTTCCAAGAAGTGCGGCGCACAGGCCGCGCTGCTGGTCGCGCCCTATTACAACCGCCCCAGCCAGGCCGGCTTGCTGGCGCATTTTTCGTACCTTGCCGAGCACATCGACATGCCGATCGTGCTCTACAACGTGCCGGGGCGCACGGTGACCGACCTCAAGCCCGAAACCGTCTGCGAACTTGCGCGGCGTTTTCCCAGGCAGATCGTCGGGATCAAGGACGCCAGCGGCGATCTCAGCCGGGTGACCGATCACCGCATGGGCATTTCATCGCCCTTTGCCCAGCTTTCGGGTGACGACGAACTGGCACTCCCGTTCAATGCGGCGGGCGGAGTGGGCTGCATTTCGGTGACGGCGAACGTCGCGCCGAAGCTTTGCGCCGAGTTTCAGCAGGCCTGCAAGGACAACGACCTCAAGAAGGCGCGCGAGCTGAATGACCGGCTCTATCCGCTGCACTACGCCATGTTCGAAGATGCCTCGCCCGGGCCGTGCAAGTACGCGCTGAGCCGCGTCCACGGCTGGATCAAGGAAGAACTGCGCCTGCCGCTGGTGCCGTGCAGCGAATCGGCGCGTGCTGCCGTCGACGCCGCGCTGGTCCATGCGGGGCTGGTGTAGGGGCGTAATTGATCGCACGCCCGGCCAGCCTGAGCAGGCGTGCGAGTCATCAGTACATGGCGAGGTTCAGGGCAACGCAGGTTCCGTAAGTACCCGCCTAAGCTGCCGGCTCCGCCGCGCTTTCCATCACGATGTCACGCGTGCGCGGCGACATCGGGCGCAGGATGGTGCCGTGGGCTTCGGCATAGGCGCGCAGCGAAAGGACGGCGGCCTGCGCCGGGAGATCGGCATCGCGCAGCGATACTTCGATCTTGCGGCGAGTAATCTTGGTGCGCAGTTCGATCCAGACGCCTGAGGGTTCGCGCTCGGTCAGCACCATGTCGATCTGGTTGATCGTCCGCCAGCCATAGCTGAACCGGTCGCGCACGTTCAGACCCTCGGCATCGGCCCAGATCAGCGCTTCGCCGCTGGCGGTGCTGGAGACGATCCATTCGGCATCGGGAGCCATGCGGGGATCGGGCGGGACCAGATCCGGCGTGGTCACGCCGCGCCACAGCCGCACCACCGGTGCCGCCGCGTGTCGCATCATGCCGCCGGCCAGACCCATCTTGAACCCATGTCCATTTGCCCCAAGGATCCCGCTTCTAGGTGGAACGTGGTGCAATTTCGGTTAATCGAATGCCATATTTTCACGCCAGCCGTTCCCTTTTGCCTGCAGCGCTCCTACATGCCCAAACCATGGCCCGCCCGCATCACGCAGCATTCGACAAGACGAAGATCGTCGCGGAAAACCGCCGCGCGCGGTTTGATTACTATATCGACGAAGTGTTCGAGGCGGGGGTCGTGCTTACCGGCACCGAAGTGAAATCGCTGCGCTTCGGCGAAGGGTCGATTGCCGAGAGCTATGCCGAGGTCAAGAACGGCGAGGTGTTCCTGATCAATTCGAACGTCCCCGAATTCAGCCACGGCAACCGTTACAACCATGTGCCCAAGCGCCCGCGCAAGCTGCTGCTGCATGAGCGCGAGATTGCCAAGTTCACCGGGGCGGTGGAGCGCAAGGGCATGACGCTGGTGCCGCTGTCGATCTATTTCAACAGTCGCGGCCGCGCCAAGGTCGAGCTGGCCCTGGCCAAGGGCAAGAACGCCGCAGACAAGCGCGCGACGATCAAGGAGCGTGACTGGAAGCGCGATCAGGCGCGGATCATGCGCGAGTATAAATGACAAATTCAGCGCTTGCGGCGTAACTACCCCCTCCTAGCCAACCGGCGAGCTGAAAGAGCGGTCATGTTTTCGAAAATCTCAGTCTGGGCCCAGCGGAACATGCCGACCCGCGAGCAGATGGAGGGCAGCCGCTTCATCCCCAATCACGTGCTGCGCAGCGACTTGTGGCGGTTCAATCGCCGGTCGGTGCCGCGCGGGGTAGCGCTGGGCATGCTGGTGGGGATCATCGTGCCCTTCGCGCAGATCCTGTTCGCCGCCGCGCTCAGCCTGCCCGTGCGCGCCAATGTGCCGGTGGCTGCCTTGACCACCTTCATCACCAACCCGTTCACCACGCCGCTGATCTGGGCGCTGTCCTATGAGGTCGGCTCCTGGTTGCTGCGCGCCGATTCGCTGTTGCACGGCAATCCGGTTGACCGGCTGTTTTCGGTTACGGACATGTGGTCGTTCCTCGAATGGCTGACTGCCGAGGGCAAGGTGCTCGCGTTCGGACTAGTGGTGGTGGCGGTGGTTTCGGCTGCGGTCAGCTACCTGGTTACCAGCTTCGTCTGGCGCGGCTGGATCCGCCACAAACGCAATGCGGCGCTCGAACGCCGCCGGGAACAGCAGGAGGCGGCGTGAGCGCAGGGGTGATCGACTGGCTGCGGGAAAAGGTGCCGACGCGCGAATCGCTGGAGGAAAACCGTTTCCTCCGGCCGTTTGCCCACCGCGTGCTGCGCAGCGATCTGTGGCGGTTCAACCGCCGCTCGGTGCCGCGCGGCGTCGCGCTGGGGCTGTTCGTCGGCATCCTGATCCCGTTCGCGCACAGCTTCGTGGCGGCGCTGAGCGCGGTGTTCGTCCGGGCCAACGTGCCGATGGCCATCGCCGCGACCTGGACCAGCAACCCGGCGACCTGGGTGATCATCTTTCCGCTCGCCTACAAGATCGGCAAATTGATATTGCACCTTGATGCCATGACCGGAATTCAGCCCATCAGCGAAACCATGCAGACCACCCAGGCCGACCATCTGCTGCAGCGCATCACCGGTGCCGGTCTGGAGACTGCCTTCGGCCTGTTTGTCGAAGCGACCCTGCTGGCCTCGATTGGTTACCTGATCTCCAGCTTCGGCTGGCGCTGGTGGATCGGCATCAAGCGCCGCCGCCGGCTGGCTCTGGCGACGCCGGGCATCCCGCGATGAGCGCGCCGTGGAGCGGCGATGCGGTGCCGGCCGATAGCCGTAAGAGCGGCGCGGCCCTGCCGCTGGTCGTTGCCGGTTTCGTCCTGAGCGCCGTGCTGCTGTGGTTCGTTTCGCATCAGGCGCTGGTCGTGCTGGGTTTCACGGGCGGTATCGCGGTGCTGGGAGCCCTCGCCTGGGCGATTGCCCTTCGCCAGCCTGCACCGCCACAAACGGAGTTCGCGCTGCCCGACTGGTCGGTGACCGTCGCGGCGATCGAGCGGCCCGATGCCGCCGTCGCGGTAATTGACCGCGCCGGGCGGCTGGCCTGCGCCAATGCGCTCTACGAAGCCTGGTTCGGTGCCTCGGCGGCCCCGCCGCGCCTGCCGCTAGACCCTGCTTCGCTGGAGCGTCTTTCGCGCACCGCGCGTGCGGCATGGCGCGATGGCAGGGGCCGGGCGGACCTGCTCGAAGGCGGGCAGGCCGGGCGTGACGGTGGGCGCTGGAAGGCAGAGGTAGAGCGCGCGGGGCGCGGCGACGATTTCCTCGTCTGGCGCTTCACCCCGATCCATGCCGCCGATCCGGTGCGCGACCTGTGCGCCCATGTTGAAGGCAAGCTGGGCCGGGCGCTCGCCGCATCGGGCGTTGCCGCTGCCGTGGTCGATCCTGACGGGCGTATCCGTGCCGCCAGCGCCGGTTTCGCCTTGCGCGCGGTGGGTGAGGGTTCCGCGGCACTCGCCGGGCAGGATTTCGTTGCCCTGCTGCGGCAGGACGAAGGTGATCGCATCTCCTGGGCGCGCGAAGGGCGCAAGGGCCAGCCGCTGACGCTGCACTACCTGCCGGTGGCCGATCCCGATCTTGCCGGCAATCCCGATCCCGACAGCACGCCTTCGCTGATGCTGGTGGTCGATCCCGGTGCCGGCATCGGCGGCGGATCGGGCGAGAGTTCGGCCAAGGTGCCGCATCTGGAGGCGCTGCTTGCCCAGTTGCCGCTTGGCCTTGCCATGGCCGACCGCGATGGCCGGTTGCTCTTCGCCAACCCTGCTTTCATGCGCGCCGCCGGGCGCGAGGGCGAACCGCCGCCGACCTACCCCACCGATCTGGTGGTGCAGGAAGACAAGGGCGCGCTCAGCGACGCGATCCGCCGCTTCGGGCAAGGTCCGGCCAATTCGGGCGATCTCGCGATCCGCCTCGCCGCCCAGCCGGACGATCCGGTGTCGCTCAGCCTGGCCGGCGTGCGCGGACTGGGCGAGGCTTCGGTGCTGCTTGGCCTCACCGATTCGACCGAGGAAACCCGGCTCAAGCGGCAGGTCGCCCAGGCGACGAAGATGCAGGCTGTCGGCCAGCTCGCCGGCGGGGTGGCGCACGATTTCAACAACGTGCTGACCGCTATCCTCGGCACCTGCGATCTGATGCTGCTGCGCCACACCCCCGGTGACAGCGACTATGATGACATCCAGCAGATCCGCGCCAATTCCAACCGCGCCGCCAGCCTGACGCGCCAGCTCCTTGCCTTCTCGCGCCAGCAGACCCTGCGGCCCGAAGTGCTGCAATTGCCCGATGTGGTTTCTGATGTATCACAGATGCTGCGGCGGCTGATCGGCGAGAAGATCCAGCTTGTCGTCACCCATGATCGCAACCTCGGCCCGGTGCGCGCCGATCCGACCCAGCTGGAGCAGGTCATTGTCAACCTCTGCGTCAATGCGCGCGATGCGATGCAGTCAAAGACGGTCGATGGCTCGGGCCGTCTGACGCTGTCCACCCGCCGCATCACCGCGGCCGATGTGCGCAAGATGCGCAGCGAGATCGTGCCGCAGGGCGAATATACCGCGCTGGTGGTGGAAGACACCGGCGGCGGCATTGCGCCCGAACACCTCGGCAAGATCTTCGAGCCGTTCTTTACCACCAAGGAGCAGGGCCGGGGCGGCATGATGGGCGGAACCGGCCTGGGGCTCTCGACGGTCTACGGCATCGTCAAGCAGTCAGGCGGCTTCATCTTCGCCGACAGCGAAGTGGGCAAGGGCACGAAGTTTTCGGTCTATCTGCCGGTACATCATGCCGCCGCCACCGGCCAGTTGGCCGGCTCTACCCAGCCGGAGCCCGCCGAAGGCCGCGCCGAGGCCCTGCCGCAACAGCAATGGTCGGGCGGTGGCCGCATCCTGCTGGTCGAGGATGAGGATACCGTGCGCATGGTGGCCGAACGCGCGCTGGTCCGCGCCGGCTACACCGTCACCACGGCGCGCGACGGGGAAGAAGGGCTTGAAAAGGTCGCAGTCGGCGATGAATTCGACATGATCGTCTCCGACGTGGTCATGCCGACGATGGATGGACCGACCATGGTCCGTGCCATCCGCGAACGCTTGCCGCAGATGCCCGTGCTGTTCATGTCTGGCTATGCCGAGGAGCAGCTGCGCAAGGAAATCGACCTCGACGGCGTCCACTTCCTGCCCAAGCCATTTTCGGTGCAGCAGATTGGCGAGAAGGTGGGCGCGGTCATGGCTGGTGCCAGGGGCACTGCCGGGGCCTGAAGCGGGAATTCGTTTGTCAGTCGGGGAGGGCAGGCGTACCCTGCCTGCAGCAACGGGTGATATTTCACCGCGCTGCAATCCCGGGTTCGCGGTTTCTGGCTGAGCGCCATGACATGCCGGTCGCAAGACCGCCTGACCCGTTCGATCAGACTCCGCCGTGGCTACGAAAGGGTTTGATGATGCAATATCGCTATCACTGTGAGCACTGCGGCAAGACCTATATCGGCGAGCCTTCCCCGGGTATGATGTGTAATTGCACGCCGCCCAAGGTCATGACGGGGACGCCCTACGTCGTGCAGGGGCCGCCGCTGTCGGCAGAGCTCCAGCAACTCTATACGATCTCGCAGGCGACAACCAAGCGTGCCGAGCTATGCACCCTGTGGGGTATCACCAACAAGTCGCATGCCCAGCACGGTTCCAATTTCTCCGGGAACCAGACGCTGGCGCAGCTGATCCTCAACATCGTCGCTCCCATCCAGGCAGCGCATGAACGAGCCAGGGTGCGGCAGCTGGTGATCCAGGCCTATCACTATGACATCGACAGCCAGCGCATGGCCTGACGCTGCCAAAAAGCCCGGCAGGCTGGTCCGCGAATCGCTGGGTTGGCAGCCTTCGGCGTGACAGGCTTCAATGACATTCCATCCACAATGGAGAAGAGTTGGCTAGAGCGTTGAATATACGTTATAAACACGGATAAAGAAAATTTTGTTCCACCCTTGTTCTATGAGAACAAATCCGATACATAGACGCCAGTTGACCTTCCGGGTCGGTAGTCTAGGCAAAGGGGACATCTCATGGCTGCACAGCTCAAGCTGATTCAGGAAGGCAAGGACAAGGACTCTATGGACCGTCAGAAAGCGCTCGAAGCAGCGCTGGCGCAGATTGATCGCGCGTTTGGCAAGGGCAGCGCGATGAAGCTCGGCTCGAAAGAGGCGATGCAGGTCGAAGCGATTTCCACCGGCAGCCTCGGGCTCGACATTGCGCTCGGCGTCGGCGGCTTGCCGCGCGGGCGGGTGATCGAGATCTACGGGCCGGAAAGCTCGGGCAAGACCACGCTGGCGCTGCACGTCATCGCCGAAGCACAGAAGGGTGGCGGCACCGCCGCCTTCATCGATGCCGAACATGCGCTCGATCCGGTCTATGCCAAGAAGCTGGGCGTCAACATCGATGAACTGATCGTCTCGCAGCCCGATACCGGTGAGCAGGCGCTGGAGATCGTTGATACGCTGGTACGCTCGAACGCGATCGACGTGCTGGTGGTCGATTCGGTCGCCGCGCTGGTGCCCCGGGCGGAAATCGAGGGCGAGATGGGCGACAGCCACGTCGGCCTGCAGGCCCGCCTGATGAGCCAGTCGCTGCGCAAGCTGACCGGTTCGATTAGCCGCTCGCGCTGCATGGTGATCTTCATCAACCAGCTGCGCATGAAGATCGGCGTGATGTACGGCAATCCCGAGACGACGACCGGCGGCAATGCGCTCAAGTTCTACGCCTCGGTCCGCCTCGATATCCGCCGTACCGGCCAGATCAAGGACCGCGACGACATCGTCGGCAACGCCACCCGCGTGAAGGTGGTCAAGAACAAGGTGGCACCGCCGTTCAAGCAGGTCGAATTCGACATCATGTATGGTGAGGGCATTTCGAAGATCGGTGAGATCCTCGACCTCGGGGTCAAGGCCGGACTGGTCGAAAAGTCGGGGGCGTGGTTCAGCTACGACTCGGTCCGCATCGGCCAGGGACGTGAAAACGCCAAGACCTTCCTCAAGGAAAATCGCGAGCTTTGCGACCGACTGGAAGCTGCCATCCGCAGCCGCACCGACAAGGTCGCCGAAGAGATGATGACGGGTCCCGACGGGGACGACGACATCTGATCTTCAAGGGAAGGTGCCCTACCCCCCCCCTTTTCGGGGCACCTTCCGGAATGACAGGACCGGCACGGCGTTCCCGCGGGAACCGTGCCGGTCCTTGTCGTTTATGGCCCGGCGCACCGGAACAGGTCATGCCATTTCGCTGACCCGGGCCTTCACGACTTCCTCGGCGTGTTTGCCGCCCAGTTCGGCGAGATGGTCGAACTGGGCGCAGAAGCTGGCGAGCCCCTGACTGAGCGAGCGCAGCTCGGCATCCAGCCCGTGCAGCCCGGCTTCGGGAAGCAGCGCCTCGACCCGCTCCCAACGCTCCCAGTCAGGATGCTGCGACAGCCCCAGGATATGCCCGCGCCGCGCGGACAGGACCGAACCCGCCCTGGATCCGGTGCCGGCGGGCGTGTCCACCGTCACCTTGACCATGGGTTCGAGCAGGTAGGGGGCGGCCTGGGCCAGAGCCTCGCTCATCGCCATGCGCCCGGCGACGCGGAAAGCGAGTTCGCTC
Source organism: Sphingomonadales bacterium (assembly GCA_028869175.1). GTDB lineage: Bacteria > Pseudomonadota > Alphaproteobacteria > Sphingomonadales > Sphingomonadaceae > Novosphingobium. The sequence continues at coordinate 7,514 of JAGWTB010000044.1, read as the reverse complement.
GAATCGACCGCGTGGAACGAACCGTCGGTCAGCGTCACGGCCACATCGACCACCGGAAAGCCCAGCGGTCCGCGTTCCATGGCATCCTTCACTCCTGCTTCCACCGCCGGGATGTATTGCTTCGGGATCACTCCGCCGCTGATACGGTCTTCGAAAGCAAAGCCGCTGCCGTGCTCCAGCGGGCGTATCTCGATCACGCAATCGCCGTACTGGCCGTGGCCGCCTGATTGCTTCTTGTGCCGGCCGCGCTGGCTGGCGGGCTTGCGGATCGATTCGCGGTAGGCGATGCTAGGCGCACGCGTGTCCACCGCCACGCCATAGCGCCGCTGCAACCGCCCGATCACAACCTGCAGATGTTCATCGTTGATCCCGCGCAGGACGGTTTCGTGACTCGCCTCATCCTGCGCCCATTCCAGCGCCGGGTCTTCCTCGCACAGCCGGTGCAGCGCGGTGGACAGCTTGACGTCGTCCTTGCGGTCCCGGGTGACGATGGCCAGTGCAGCGTTGCGCGGTGGATAAGCCACGTGCGCCGTGCCGTCCGCGCCGCCCTTGCGGGCCGCGACCATGCCGCTTTTTGCCGCATCGACCTTGGCCACGGCAACGACATCGCCTGGCGCGGCAGCGTGCTGCTTGGCGGTCTTTTCCCCCTGGACGAAGAACAGCGATCCGGTGCGCGCCGCTTCGCCGCCGACCACCAGTTCGTCACCCTCGGTCAGCCCGTCGCCCAGGACGCGGCCCAGCGCCAACCGGCCCATCGCGCCGCCGTTGGCGATCTTGAACACGTGCAGCCCGCCGCCGTCCGCACCCAGCCGCAAAGCGGCGGCATCGGGGGCAGGGGCCTCATGCCGCAGCAGTTTGAGCAGGCGGTGCACGCCGCCGCCGGTCTGGGCGGAGCCGAGCATGACCGGGACCACCTTGTTCTGTGCGGTATCGGCGGCGAGATCGGCCAGCACCATTGCCTGGTCGGGGGTTTCGTCCATCAACAGCGCCTCCATCAGCGCATCGTCGAAATCGGCGAGAGTCTCGAGCAGGTGCGCCCGATCCTCCTTTTCCACTGCAACGACGCTGTCTGGAATGGCAATCGGCTCGGATGGCTTGCCCGGCTGGTAGCGATAGGCGCGTTCGAGCGCGAGATCGACATAGCCGGTGACGTGTTCGCCGTGCTCGTCAGTCGTGCGGATGGGGATCTGGCGCAGCGCCAGTGGTTCGCGGCTCATCGGCTGCAGTTCGGCGATCAATCCGTGGACCGCCCCGGCGCGGGCATTTTCGATCTTGTTGACGAAGATCACATGCGGCACGCCCAATTCGTCCAGCCGGCGCAGGGTCGGTTCGGCCAGCACGGCGCGTTCGGGCGCAGGGTCGATCACCACCAGCGCAAGGTCCGCCGATTGCAGCGCGGCAAGGCCGTCTGCAGCAAAGCCCGCGCCGCCCGGGATGTCCATCAGGGCAAACCGGTCGCCCATGTATTCGAAGTGCAGCAGGTTCATTTCGGTGGAGCCGCGCCGCGCACGTGCTTCGGGGCTGGCATCGCCGACGGTGGTTCCCGCTTCGATGCTGCCCTGCCGCCCGATCGCCCCGGCGGCAAACAACATGGCTTCGGCGAGACTGGTCTTGCCCGTGCTGGCCGGCCCCACCAGGGCGACCGCACGGGTTGATTTGCTGCCGTTTGCAGATCCATTGGGATTGTTGCTGCCCATCGCTGCCTCCTCTGTTTGCGAAGGCGCGCCGGGCGCTGGTCTTGCCGCTCGGACGCGCAAGGACTGGCGGCGATGGTCTGCCCACGGCAGGCGAGTCGCAAGTGATTTCTGCGCAAGTCGAATCGCACTTGTCTGCAACTGCGGTGCGGCATAGCGTCGCGCACATGACAAACGGTGCGGATTGGCAGGCCCAGGTCGGCAAGAGCTGGGCAGAGATGTATTCCTATACGGACCGGTCGTTCTCCGGGCTGACGCAACGCTTGCTGGACCGCATCTCGGGCTATGCCGGAGAGGCGGTGCTCGATGTCGGCTGCGGGGCGGGCGAACTGGCGCTGGCCGTCGCGCGCGGTCGATCGCACGCGCGGATCGTCGGGCTTGATCTCTCGGCAGACCTGATTGCGGCAGCCCAGACGCGCGGCGGCCAACACGGCAATGTTGAATTCACCGTGGGTGATGGTGCCACCTGGCGGCGTGACTTCTTTTCGCCTGACTTGCTCGTTTCACGCCACGGCGTGATGTTCTTTGACGATCCGGTGGCAGCGTTCACCCATCTGCGGGACATCGCCGTGCCCGGCGCGCAGATGGTGTTCTCCTGCTTCCGCGCTGCGCGTGACAACCCGTGGATGGGCGGCATGGCGAACCTGCTGGGCCTTCCGCCGGTTGCCGATCCGCATGCGCCGGGCCCCTTTGCTTTCGCCGATCCGCAGCGGGTAGAAGGCATCCTGGGCGATGCCGGCTGGCGCAACATCGATCTGGAACCGGTGGACTTCGCCTATGTCGCTGGCATGGGTGAGGACCCGGTTGCCGATGCACAGGTGATGTTCTCGCGCATCGGCCCCGCCGCGCCGCTGCTGCGCGAACTGCCGGATGACCGGCGGGCGGCGGTGCTGGCGCGGATGGCCGAATGGCTCGCCACGAACCGTTCGGGCAACCTCGTCGCCTTCCCGGCGGCGGCCTGGATCGTCACCGCGCGCAACGGGTGAAGGTGCATCAAGGTTAATTCCTGCTCACCACGAACGTGCCTTCATGCTTGCCGCATTGCACGGCCTGCCGTATCGGCGGCACGTTATGACTTCCACGAACGATATTCGCCGGTCCTTCCTCGATTATTTCGGCTCGCAGGGGCACGAAGTGGTGCCGTCCGCGCCGCTGGTGCCCTACAACGACCCCACGCTGATGTTCACCAACGCCGGCATGGTGCCGTTCAAGAACGTCTTCACGGGTCTGGAAACCCGCACCGTGCCGCGCGCAACCTCTTCGCAGAAGTGCGTGCGGGCCGGGGGCAAGCACAACGATCTCGACAATGTCGGCTACACCGCGCGCCACCACACGTTTTTCGAGATGCTGGGGAACTTTTCGTTCGGCGACTATTTCAAGGAGCAGGCGATCACCCACGCCTGGACCTTGCTGACCCGCGAATGGGCCCTGCCGAAAGACAAGCTGCTCGTCACCGTTTATCACACCGATGACGAGGCTTTTGCCCTGTGGCAGAAGATCGCCGGGCTGCCGGCGGATCGGATCATCCGCATCGCCACCAAGGACAATTTCTGGGCGATGGGCGACGACGGCCCATGCGGCCCGTGTTCCGAAATCTTCTACGATCATGGGAGCCACATCCCGGGCGGTCCTCCGGGCTCGCCCGACGAGGATGGGGACCGCTTCATCGAGATCTGGAACCTGGTGTTCATGCAGCACGAGCAGGCCGGGGGCGAAATCGTTGCCGACCTGCCCAAGCCCAGCATCGATACCGGCATGGGGCTGGAACGCATCGCTGCGGTCATGCAGGGCCAGCACGACAACTACGATACCGATACCTTCAGGGCGCTGATTGCTGCCTCCGTCGGGCTGACCGGCGTGAAGGCCGAGGGCGAGAATCAGGCGAGCCACCGGGTCATCGCCGATCACCTGCGCTCCACCAGCTTCCTGCTGGCCGACGGGGTGCTGCCGAGCAACGAAGGGCGTGGCTATGTGCTGCGCCGGATCATGCGCCGTGCCATGCGCCATGCGCACCTGCTGGGGGCGAAGGAGCCCATGATGCACCGGCTGGTGCCCGCGCTGGTCTCCGAGATGGGGGCCGCCTATCCCGAACTGGGCCGCGCCCAGCCGCTGATCCAGGAAACCCTGCAGCGCGAGGAAGTACAATTCCGCCGCACGCTGGCAAACGGGCTCAAGCTGCTTGACGAAGCAACCGCCGACATGGGTGAAGGCGGTGAATTGCCGGGCGAAACCGCCTTCAAGCTCTATGACACTTTCGGCTTTCCCTACGATCTCACCGAAGACGCGCTGCGCGCGCGCGGCATCGGCGTGGACAAGGGCGGGTTCGATGCGGCCATGGCCCAGCAGAAGGCTGCCGCACGGGCGGCATGGAAGGGCTCCGGCGAAGCGGCGGACAGCGAAGTGTGGTTCGACATTGCCGAACGCACCGGCGCGACTGAATTTACCGGCTATGCTGCCACCAGCGCCGAGGCGCAGGTTGTCGCGCTGGTCAAGGACGGCAAGGAAGTGGACAGCGCTGTAGCCGGCGACACCGTTGCCGTGCTGACCAACCAGACCCCGTTCTATGGCGAAAGCGGCGGGCAGGTGGGCGATCAGGGAACCATCGTTTCCGGTGACACCCGGCTGACCGTGACCGACACCGCCAAGCCGCTGGGCCGGCTGCACGCGCATCAGGCCAAGGTGGCAAGCGGATCGATCAAGCTGGGCGATACCGTGCAGCTCAATGTCGATAGCGCCCGCCGCGATGCCATTCGCGCCAACCATTCGGCCACCCACCTGCTGCACGCCGCGCTGCGTCGCCGGCTGGGCGAGCATGTGACGCAGAAAGGCTCGATGGTTTCGGCTGATCGCCTGCGCTTTGACTTCTCTCATCCCGCAGCGATATCGCATGATGATATCATCGCGATCGAAGCCGAAGTGAATGCCGAAATCCGCGCCAACGAGGTCGTCTCGACCCGCCTGATGTCGCCCGACGAGGCCATCGAGGCCGGGGCCATGGCCCTGTTCGGCGAGAAGTATGGCGACGAGGTCCGCGTGCTGGCGATGGGTCGCAACAGCGGCAAGCCCTATTCGGTCGAACTGTGCGGCGGCACCCATGTCCGCGCGCTGGGTGATATCGGCCTGCTGCGCATCGTTTCCGAAAGCGCCGTCTCATCCGGTGTGCGCCGGATCGAGGCGTTGACGGGTGAGGGCGCGCGCCAGTGGTTGGTGGCGCGCGAGGATGCGCTGAAGAACGCCGCCAGCTTGCTGCGCACCACGCCAGACGACGTCGAAACGCGCGTCACCGCGCTGCTCGATGAGCGCAAGAAGCTGGAACGCGAACTGGCCGAGGCGAAGAAGGCGCTGGCGCTGGGCGGCGGCGGTGCGGCGAGTGGGCCGGCGGACGAACAGGTTGCCGGGATCACTTTCTCTGGTCAGGTGCTCGACGGGCTCGACCCCAAGGAACTGCGCGGCCTGCTCGATCAGGCCAAGGCGCGGATGGGTTCGGGCGTGGCCGTGGTCGTTGCGGTGAATGAAGGCAAGGCCAGCATTGCCGCCGCTGTGACTGACGATCTGACCGGCAAGGTCAGCGCGGTCGACCTCGTCCGTGCGGGCGTGGAGGCGCTCGGCGGCAAGGGCGGCGGCGGTCGGCCCGACATGGCGCAAGGCGGCGGGCCTGACGGCAGCAAGGCAGCTGAGGCGATTGCGGCGGCGAAGGCGGTTCTGGCCGGCTGATCGCTGCGCACAGGATAGGCCCTGGGCCGCCTTTGGCTCGACAGGCTGGGCCTGATCGGAAGCTGCGGCAAATTCCGCATGGAACTTGATCCAATTGCCACAAGCCGTTCGTGTCGAGCGCAGTCGAGACACGTTGCGCTGGCGTGTCTCGACTGAGCTCGACACGAACGGGCGTAGGTAATTTTATGCAGACGAGAGCACTACCGCAATCCGCCCAGGCTGAGCCTGTCGAAGTTCCCGCGCTGCCGCTGCCCGACGTTATTCCACCCGGTCCCGCAAACTTGAACTCTTCAGCTTCGGCTTTTCGTCCAGCCCGCCTTCTTCCATGATCTGCGCGCGCAGTTCGTCGCGCTTTTCGTGGATCGATGCGATCACCGGGCCCATCGGCACGCCCAGTTCCACCAGCACCGCTTCTGTCAGTTGCAGCGAGCTTTCCAGCGTGCCGGGTACCGCGTGGGTCGCCCCGGCGCGGTAGAGTTCGGCGGCGTTGGTCACGTCGCGGGCGCGGCTGATAATGGTGAGGTCGGGGTACTGGCCATGCAGCTTCTTTACCAGGCGCTGCGCGGATATCCGCTCATCCATGGTCAGGATCACGGCGGTGGCGTTCTCCACGCCCAGCCGGGCCAGCGATCCCGCCGAATCGACGCTGCCATAAACCGCAGGATAGCCCTTGGCGCGCGCACGGCTGACGAGGTCCGCATCCGAATCGATCACCACGAAGGGTTTGTCGTGCACCGTCATCAGGTCAGCCACCAGCGCACCGACGCGGCCAAAACCGATGATGATGGCGCGGCGGCCTGCGGGCAGGTCCGCCGGCATGGACGCCGTGCCGGGCGCGTCCACGCGCTTGGCCAGTCGCCGCCCCAGCCAGGCGAGAACCGGCGTGACCGTGAGCCCCAGCGCGGTGACGATCTGCCAGAACTGCGCGGTGCCCGGCTGGATCAGGCCCGCGCCGCTGGCGGCAGTCAGCACGATCAGGGTGGTTTCGGAGGGGCTGGCCATCAGGATGCCTGCCTCGGTCGCGGTGCCAGCGCGCGCGCCCATCAACCTGAGCAACAGCGCGGTGACGGCTGCCTTTATCAACACCACTGCCAGCGTCGCCAGCAGGATCGCGCCGAGGTTCTGCCAGACGGTGCGCAGATCGATGCTCATGCCGATGGTGATGAGGAATATCCCCAGCGCCAGCCCCTTGAACGGGGCGGTGATGCCTTCCACCTCGCCGTGGTATTCGGTCTCGGCGATCAGCAGCCCGGCGATCAGCGCGCCGACGATCGGCGACAGCCCCACCCCCGCGGTCAGCAGCGCCGACAGGATCACCACCAGCAGGCTGGCCGACAGGAACAGTTCGGGGCTCTTGGTCCGCGCCGCCTGCGCGAACAGCCGTGGCAGCAGGAAGCGCCCGAACACCAGCAGCCCGAGCACCACCAGCAGGCCCAGCCCGAGCGTGCGCAACAGGCTGTCCCAGTCGCCACCCCCGGCCGAAGGCGCCAGCGCGCCGAGCAGGAAGATGATCGGCACCAGCGCCAGATCCTCGAACAACAGCGACGCCAGCGCGGCCTTGCCGACCGGGGTGCTGGTGCCAACGATCGGGAGGACCAGCGCGGTGGACGACATCGCCAGGGCAAGGCCCAAGGCCACGGCGCCGCCCGGAGCCTGTCCCAGCGCAGCCAAACCAGCGGCGATCAAGGTTCCAGCCCCCAGCAGTTCGATCGCGCCAAGGCCAAAGACGTGGCGCCGCATCGCCCACAATCGGTTGAATGACAGCTCCAGCCCGATCTCGAACAGCAGCAGGATGATCCCGAACTCGGCAAAGGGGGCCAGATCATCGGGATTGGTAATCGTCACATATTCCAGCGCCGGATGGTCAAATGCCAGCTGGCCTAAGCCATAGGGGCCCACCAGCAGCCCGACGAGGATAAAGCCGATCACCGGGGTAATGCGAAACCGCGCGAACACCGGGATCACGATCCCTGCCGCGCCGAGAATCACCAGCGCATCGCCAAGTGGAGAGGATGGGGTGAATGCAAGCGGTGCGGTCATAGGCCATGGTTAGGCAGGGGCGCGGCGCTTGTCACCCCGCCCGGCCATGAAAACGGCCAGATACGA
>JAGWTB010000043.1 GCA_028869175.1 Sphingomonadales bacterium | reverse complement strand
GGTCCACATCTTGGTTCCGTCGATCCGCCACGAACCGTCCGCGTTCTGCGTCGCCTTGCACTGCGCGGCGAATACGTCCGAGCCGCAACCCGGCTCGGAATAGCCGAGCGAGCAGATCGCATCGCCCGCCATGACTTTTGCCAGCACGTCGCGCTTCAGTTCGTCGCTGCCGAAGCGGTGCATGATCAGCGCGACCATCTGCGAGACGTTGGCGACGGGGTTGTTCCAGCCTTCTTCCTCGAAAGCATCGCGCGCGGCGGTGACTTCATAGGGCGAAAGCCCGCGCCCGCCGACATCCCTGGGCAACTGGAGATAGGCCAGGTTGGCCTGGACCAGTTGCTTGTGGATCACCGGATTGTGCCCCTCCCACGAGAAGTGGAACGTGGCGCGTTGCTCGTCGGTGACGTTCTTCGCAAAGAACGCGCGGATTTCCTGCTGGATCGCCCGGGCATCGTCGCCAAGGTCGAATTCCACCGGAACCTCACCCACTTCGGGCAGGCTTGCCGCTTCGCCCGCGTAAAGTCGCCGCCCGCCTTCAGCCAGCCAGTCTTCCGGGTCGCCGGCGACCAGCGGCCAGGCCTTGGCGCGCAGGGCGTAGAGGTGGATATCATGTTCCAGCGTCAGGCCAATGCCGCCCAGCGTCTGAACCGCATGACGGCCGGTACGCCCGGCAGCCCCAGCAGCCCACCAGGCAGCGAGCGACACCTGCGCGCCGGCATTGTCCTCCCCGTCAGCAATCGAGCGCAACGCCTTCCATACGAGGAACTTGGCCGAATCGATCTCGCAGATGAGATCAGCCATCGGGTGCGACAGCGCCTGGAAGGTGCCAATGAATACCCCGAAGGCCTTGCGTTCACCGGCATAGGCCGCGGCGATCTGCAAAGCCTCTCGGGCCAGCCCGGAAAGGGCCGCTGCCATCAGCAGCTTCCACTCTTCCAGCCCGGCGGCAAAGGTCGCCAACGCAGCACTGCCGCTGCCGAGCACGGTCTGCGGCAGAGCGCCGAGATCGATTTCCGCAATCCCGGTGGTGGCAAGGGTTGCTTCGGCGATCCGGCCACTGGCCGGCACAGACACCAGCACCACCTCGTTGCCCCGGCGCGCAATCACTGCGTCTGCGGCCAGCCCGCCGGCAATCCACTGGCTCGGGAATTCCGCCATGTCCTGCATGGCAAGCGAAACGACCTGTTCACCGCCAATTGCACTACCCAGCAGGCTCTCCTGGCCGCCGAACTGCGCCAGCAGGCGCGCGGCGACCAGCGCTTCGGCCAGAGGGCCTGAAACCAGCGTCCGGCCGGCTTCTTCCATCACCACCGCCGCATCGAACAGGCCGAGGCCAAGGCCGCCGTCCGCTTCAGGCACGCGCAGCGCGAAAGCACCCAGCTCTGCAAGGCCCTGCCACAGCGCGGGATCGAACCCGGCGGGGCCATTGTCTCCCGTCATCGCGGCGCGCACGCGGGCGGTGCTGCTGTTTTCGTCAAGGAAGCGCGCAAAGGTATCGCGCACCATTTCCTGTTCGTCGGTCAGGTCGAAATTCATCGGACTTGCGTTCCCCGCATGGCGTCTGGCGCGGGCGCGGCACGTGCCCCACCCCGTGCAGGTGACAGAACACCAGTGGCGCGGGCCTAGCAATCCGCTTTTGCAGCAATCGCCAGAGCGATTACGCCGCGCGCTGACGTACAAAGGGCGGGCCGGTTACGCACCGGCCCGCCCCCTGGGTTGGTCTGGACTGTCGATCAGCCGCCGAAGTGGTACTTCAGACGAACGCCCCACATGCGCGGTTCGCCGATGTTGCTGGACCGGATGCCCTGGGTTTCCTGCGCATTGATGTGCAGAAGGATCTTGGCATTGGATACGTTGGTGACGAAGACCGACGCGTCGATCGGCAGGCCGGCGATGCCTTCCCAGCTGACGTTGACGTTGCCGTAGTTCATCTTCGGCAGGACGCCACCGTTGACCAGCGAGCAGGGCTGCGGGGTAGCCGAAGCGACCGGGGTGCCGCAATACAGCGTGTTGAAGCTTGTCGTCGCGTTGTCTGCCACGGCGCGGTAGGCCGATTGCCACACCCAGCTTCCCCCGAGGGTCAGCTTGCCGACCGATTCAGGCAGCGGCAGGGTGAAGCTGCCGTTGGCGACCACCTTGTCCGGGATCGAGTTCGGCAGAACCGAGCCGGGCAGCGGCGGGCGGATGTCGTTGAACGGCAGGCCAAGCCCGGTAACCGTGGCGTTGATCGATGCCGCAGCCTTGGCCGCATCGGTAAAGCCATTGATCTCCAGGATGCGGGTGCGCAGGTGCGACCATGCCGCGCTGAGCTGGAGTCCCTGGAACGGCTTGACCCCGAGTTCGGCTTCAAAGCCCGACAGGCGCGACTTGCCGACGTTCATGATCACGGTGGTCTGGGCGCAGGCCGAAGTCGGCACGCACTGGACGCCGAGCTGGATCTGCTGATCACGGAAATCGTTGTAGAAGCCCGAGACGTTGAAATAGCCCGGTATCGCGCCGCGCCAGCTCACCTTGGCACCGGCTTCGTAGGTGTTGACCTTCTCGGCCCGATAGGCCTGCAACTGGTCCGCCGCGAACGAGGCCACGCCCGCCTGACGATAGCCGCGCGACCACTTGGCGTAGAGCAGCACGTCTTCCATCGGCTTGAAGTCCACGCCGAGCAGCCAGGTCGGCTTGGCCGACTTGGCAGTGATGTCCTGCGTGCACATGTTGAAGCGGTTGGCGATCGGCATGTAGGGATTGCCCGCCGATCCCTGCGCCCCGAACGAAACGAAGTTTGTGCAGACTGCGAAGTCGGCAACGGTGTTGGACGTCAGCGTCGTTCCGTTGAAAATCTTCGGGTTGGCGGCAGAAGCGACTATGGTGTTGCCCAGGCGGATATCTTCCACCTGGAAGATGCTGCGCATCTTGTCCCAGGTATAACGCAGGCCGCCGGTCAGCTTGAGCTTGTCGGTCACGTCATAGCTCGTCTGGAAATAGGCGGCCTTGCCGAGGAACGAGTTCTTGGTGGTCGAATAGGACAAGCGGCCGAGCGAGTTCGCGCCGCCGCCGCTGAAGGGCATGCAGGTCATTGAACTGACATCAGCGCAGGGCGTGAAGGTTGACGAGAGAATTCCCGAAATACCCAGCGGCTTGCTGCTCTCAAGGTAGAGACCGCCCTGATAGTTGAGCCGGCCGTCCATGCCCTTGCCCTGCAGCTGGATTTCCTCGACGAATGACGATTCGGCGTTGGTGTGATGGCCGGGCAGCATGTGGGTGATGTTGAACGGCTTGACCTGCATCGCGTTGCTCTCGGCCCCATAGGCAAGGCTAGAGGGCACCAGTGCGTACTGGCCGAACAGATCAAGGTTCAGGTCACCACGGTATTCCCCGTAGGACATGATGTTCTTCAGGGTGATGTTGTCATTGACCTGCCACTTGGTGGTGTTGATCACCTGCCAGGTACGGATGTTCGACCCGGCATCGGACAGCGGGTTCGACAGGGTCCAGAACCCGGTCTTGTTCTCGTTCGCCACCTGCGCACAGGCAGTGGCGTTGAAGCAGGACACAGCCTTCGGCGGCAGGCCGGTGCTCTTCGAGCGCGAATAGTTGACGATGGTGTAGTTTTCGACGTCGGGCGAAAGGTCGGCCACGGCGCTCAGGCGGAACGCCCAGTAATCGACGCTGCCGCCGGCATTGCCATTGGGACCGAAGCCGATTTTGCCAGCGTTGATCATGTAGCCGTCGCGCTTGTTGCGGTCGACGCCCAGGCGCACGCGGAACGAATCGCCGAAGGGCACGTTGACCACGGCCTGCACGCGGCGAAGGTTGTAGTCACCCAGGCTGCCTTCGACATAGCCTTCCAGTCGGTCGGTCGGTTTGCGCGGGACGAGCAGCACGGCACCGCCCGTGGAGTTGCGGCCAAACAGGGTGCCCTGCGGGCCGTTCAGCACCTGCACGCTGGAAAGGTCGAACAGATAGCCCGGACCGGCACCGTCGCCGCCCTGGGTCGCGCCCGAACCACGCGGCGCAACAACGTCGGCGAAATAGGTGCCGACCGTGGCCGTGGTGCGCTGTTCCTGGGTGAAGCCGCGGATGGTCCAGGTGGTGTTGTCCGAACCGTAGCGGTTGTTGGTGACAAGGCTGGGCGTGAAGGTCGCGATGTCCTTGGCCGACGAAATGTTGTTGTTGGCGATGGCCTCTGCCGAAAGCACGGTTACCGAAACCGGCACGTCCTGCAGGCGCTGTTCCTGGCGCTGGGCGTTGACGATAATGTCGTTACCGCTGGCCGGCGCTTCATCCTCTTTCGCCGCCTGGGCGAATGCGGGGGTTGCGATTCCCAGGCTCAAGGCCGTGGCCGAAAGCAGGGCGGTTCTCACCTGTGAATTCAAACGCATTCTAGTCCCCTCCCAAAATGCGGGTCGTGCCCGCGGAACATCCGCTTTGCGCGGAACATCAACTTGGCGGCATGATTGCCCATCGCCGGGCAGTGTCAAACGCAATCGAACTGACACCGCCTCATTTTCACTTCAGACCGGCAAACTGTTGACAGTTTGCAACAGCATTTGACCGGTGAGGCAATCAGGCATCGCTCCACCGGATGAATCCCGGTTCGCCATGGCGAATTCGCGAATCACTTGCGGCTCATCATCCTGCTGATGTCGATCTGCCCGGTAGCGAGGCCGCCCATGAACCCGCCATCGACCGGAAGGACCACCCCGTTGACCACGCCGGCGACATCGCTGCACAGCAGAACCAGTGGCCCGGCCTGTTCGGCAGGGGTGGTGTAGCGACCCAGCGGTTCGGCGGCGGCATCGACCACGTCCTTGCCCGAAGTGGCGTGGAACTCCGCCATCATCGGCGTCTGGGTCGGCGAGGGCAGCGAGCAATTGATGCGGATGCCTTGTTTGATCAGGTGCGCGCCCATGTACTGCGTCCAGACGATCACCGCCTCCTTGGAGAAGGCATAACCTTCGGACACCTGGTCCATGTGGCTATCGCACCAATCGAGCGCGGCCTGGAAGCCCTTGGTCTGCAGCAGTTCCATGTGCACCGGAATGCGGCGGCTCCAGCCCAGCCCGCCGGTCGAGGCGATCGAGACGATAGCACCGCCGGCGCTCATGTGCGGCAACACGGTTTCGGTGACATGACGGGTGCCGATGAAGTTGACCTTCATCACGTCCATCGGCGAACCCGCGCCGCCGCCCGCCATGCCGGCACAGTTGAACAACGCGTCGATCTTGCCCCCCACAGCCGCAACGCCAGCCTCGATCGAGGCTGGATCGCGCAGGTCAACGGTGTTGAAGCTGGCCAGGGGCAGGGCGGCAGGGCGGAAATCAAAGCCGTGCACTTCCGCACCCAGTTCCAGCAACAGCTTTGCCGTCGCTTCACCCATGCCGGAGAAGCAGCCGCTGACGATAACCCGCTTGCCCTTGTAACCCAGAATATCGGACATCTTGTTTCTCTCCATGGCACCAAGGCCGAGTATCCGGGCCGATGTAACCGGCCCCATTCCATCACCATCAAGCGCTGTTAGCAGGCGTGACGTCTGCGCGGTTGTTACCATCACTTTGGTTCGGACAGAGGGGCAAAAACCCGCTTGTGCCGCTAATCGCCAAGGCGATAGCAGCTGTGGTCAAGCGCGCGGCCACAAGCGGTGCTGTTCGCTGCCGGGGTGCAGTGATAGCCTTGCCGGCATGATCGGAAATCCGCCCGTCGAAGACCTGCCCGGCTATCGCCGCCGCTTCCGGATTGTGCCGCAACCGCATAGCATTTCGGCGCTGCTGGAAGACGATCTCCACTGCATGCGGGTTACGCTGCACCACGATGGCGCGGCGATTATCGCGGTTGAGGGCGAGACGCTGCGAGCGCCCTGGACGACGTGCCCCGGCGCCCATCGCGTGCTGGAGGATAGCTTCCTTGGCGCATCGCTTGACCATGCTGCGGCCAAGGCGGTGAAGCGGCATAACTGCACGCACCTGTATGACCTGGCCGTCCTCGCTGCCGCCCATGCCCGCGATGCGGAGCCGACAGTCTACGATGTCTGCGCCAGTGATCCCGTCGCAGGGTTCAGCCGCCAGCAATTGCGTCGCAATGGGCTGATCGTGCTGGCCTGGGAAACGCAGGACGATATCCTGTTGCCGCCCGCTACGGCAGCCGGCCACCACTTGCTGGCGCTGCGTGACTGGATCGCCACACTGGGCGACGCGGAGCGCGAGCACGCGCGCATCCTGCAGTGGGCCAGCCTGGTGGCGCATGGGCGGTGGATGCCGGAGGCAGACCAGTCCGACCCGAACCGCATGGCCGGTTCGTGCCACACCTTCCAGCCGGGCCAGATCGAACAGACCGAATGGATCGCCCGGCGCATCGATTTCAGCCGTGGCGGCCGCGAACCGCTCGACAGTTTGGCTGGAGCAGCGACAGTAAACCCGGCCTGGCTGTAACCATGCCACGTCATCGCGAGCGGAGCGAAGCAAGGACGAAAGCTTAGGTCGTGTGGCAGCCACAGCGAATACGGAAAAGGGCGACCGGATCGCTCCGGCCGCCCTCTCGCATGGATTGTGTCGCGCTGTTCAGGCAGCGGTTTGCAGGTGCTCTACCTGGCCACCTTCGGACGGGCTCTGCAGCAGGCAGTGACGGATGCCTTCGTTGAGGCATTCGATCAGGGCTTCGCTCTGCACCCGGCTGTCCGCACTATAGACGAATCCAACGGCCAGACGGTGGCCTGTTCCGTCGTCTGGCAGCAGGGCGACCAGGCTTTCCGCTGCCGTGCCGAAGCCGACCGGGCCTTGGGCATGGCCGGTTTCGCGGCACTGGGTGAGGCGGGCGGCCATGTCGGCAAAGGCGAACTTGCGATCTTCGGGGGCTTCCGAGATCAGGCGGCGGACGACACCGTCACAGCGGGGCTGGGCGATGGTGGACATCAGGAGCCAGCCCGGCGCGGAATAACCCAGCGCTTCCTGCATGCCGCCGAACAGATTGCGTGTCGCCGGGCTGCTGCCCCGTGTGCCAGTGCGCCAGTTGATGATCTGCGCATTGAGGCCGACCATGCCGAAAACCGCGACATTGAGCCCGGTCTGGGCGACAAGCCGGTCGATCAATCGCACCAGCCGTCCATCCCGCACCACGTCGGTCTGGCCGACAGAGCCGAGCAAGGCGGCGCGCGGGGTGAGGCTGTAGGACCGCGAATAGGGGTCCTTGTAGAGCATGCCGAGGTCGACAAGGCTCGACAGAAGTTCCGAGGTGCTCGATTGCGGGCGGTTATAGCGACGGACGATGTCCATCACGGTCGCTTCGCGGTGGTTATCGTCGAAGTATTCCAGAACCTCGATAACCCTGCGGGCGATCTTCGCCTTGTTCGAGGATGCTTTGGCAGCCGGCATGACGCTCTCCCTCTCTCCAGTTTCTTGAGCAGAGAGTTGACCCGATCAGGGCACGAGTCAATCGAAAATGAGAGGTTCTCGTTTTTTATTCACCTGGGTTAGCATTTTGGCCGAAAAGCCGCTCACTTGCCATCCGCCCGATGTGTCCCACGTGCGGCCAGATCGGTACAGCCTCCCCGCGACTCGGGCTGCGAATCGTGCCACGGCGAAGATGCTGCACCGTGAATTGACTTGTGCCAACCGGCTTTCTCCGGCGACAAGGTAGTCGGCTTAATCAACGCTGCGGGATTACCGCGCGGAAGGAATTCGGGCGGTCAGGGATGGATATTGCAGCACTGACGATGGACGCCGCCCGACTGTGGGCGGGCGAAGCGGCGATTGACGCGCCGCTGGCATTCATCGATCTCGACCGGACGCATGACGTGCCCGGCGAACTGCGCTTGCCGGCGTGCCCGGTGATCGGGGTGGGGGCCAAGGACCATCCGCTTGCCGACCATCTCGATGCCGTGGTCGAACCGCCAGTAAGCGCCGAAAGCATTGCCCGGCAGGTGCTTGACCACCCGCGCACGGCGGCGGTGTTCGTTGCCCTGATGCGGTTGCTGCCGTCACTGACCGCAGAGCAAGGGCTGGCCGCCGAATCGCTCGCCTATGCGGCGCTGCAGGGGAGTGCAGAGCACGTGCGCTGGCGGGCGGAGCAGCCCGTTGTACAGGCCGCGGCGCCGGGGCGAGTGTTGGTGGTGCGCGATGGCCCTTGCCTCCACGTTACCATCGAGCGGCCCGAGGCGGGCAATGCCATCGACGTCGCCGTGCGCGATCAACTGGCCGAGGCGTTCGAGCTGGCGGCGCTCGATCCATCGATCACTGCCGTCTCGCTGCGCGGGGCGGGTCGCACCTTTAGTCTGGGGGCGGACCTTGCCGAGTTCGGTACCACGCCCGATCCGGCAACTGCCCACTTCATCCGCGCGCAGACCTTGCCAGCCCATGCGCTGGCACGTTGCGCGGACAAGCTTGATGTTCATGTCAAGGGCGGCTGCGTCGGCTCGGGACTGGAAATGGCGGCCTGGGCGCGGCACCTGACAGCATCGCCTGATGCATGGTTCCACTTGCCCGAGCTGGCGATGGGAGTGATTCCGGGGGCGGGGGGCTGCGTCTCGCTGCTCCGTCGCATCGGCCGGCACCGCACCGCGCTGCTGGTCCTGTCGGGCAAGCGGCTAAGCGCGCGGGCGGCGTCAGATTGGTGGCTGGTCGATGCCATCGTGGATGAGGTGACCGCCGACGATGGTGGCGCGCACGTCATCGGCTGACAGGCGCAACCGCGCAGATTGCCAGTCACAGCCGAGCAGGCAAAGGTCTGCCACTTGGCCCGGGGCTATGCTGCGTTGGCGGGTGATGTCTGCTGGATCGGCAAGATAGAGCGTTAACGCTTCCTCGGCGGTGAGCGCCTCATTTTCGCCGATCACTTGCCCGCCGTCAGTGCGCCGCGAACGGGCCGCCGCCATGGCCTGCCAGGGGTCTGCCGAACCGAACGGCGCATCGCTGCCGCCGCACAGGTGAAGTCCGGCGCGCTTGAGGCTCTGCAGCCGGTACAGTTCGGCATGATGCTGCGGCTCGACATCGACGAGGTAGCGATCGCCGCGCTCGGCGATGAAATGCGGCTGTACGCAGACGTGCAGGCCCAGCGCGGCCATGCGGGCGATCATCGCATCGGATGCTACCGAGGCATGCTCGATCCGGTCGCCGCGCACTGTACCTGCCGCCTCGAACAGCGCGACGGCGAAGA
Organism: Sphingomonadales bacterium; assembly: GCA_028869175.1. Lineage (GTDB taxonomy): Bacteria > Pseudomonadota > Alphaproteobacteria > Sphingomonadales > Sphingomonadaceae > Novosphingobium. The sequence goes on along the minus strand of JAGWTB010000043.1, from coordinate 13,802 downwards.
CCAGTTCCACTTCGCTGACACAGTGCACTGCTACGGCGCGCTCTTGCGCGTGGGCGGCGCGCAGGAACGCTTCGGCCCGGTCGAACGCGGGTAAATCAGCTTCATGCAGGTGAAGCTTGGCTGGACCCAGTTGACAGGTGCCGGCTGCCACCTCGGCCACTTCGGCTAGTTCGAGCGTTCCAGCCAGCGTGCAACGCTGCAGCAAGCCACCGCTGGCGCGCTGGGCGGCGACGTGTGCCGCCATAACATCACCATTGCGCGGCGACATGTCGGTCATCCCGGTAATGCCACATGCGGCCAGTTCGCGCGAAAGATCGGTCAAGTCGGGCGGCGAGGCGGCGAGCGTCTGCTGCAACCAGTCGTCGCCTTCGAAAAGCCGGCCACTATAGCCTCCAGCCTCGCGTTCCAGCCCAGATGGTGGCGCGGCGCGGGATAGCAGATCATCCAGCGCGGCAGAGTTGAGCAGCCACATGCGGCCCGAGCGGTGCTGCAGACGCAAGGGGCGATGTGCCAGCAAGGCATCGAGTTCACGTGCGCCGGGCAGTCCCATGACGCTCTCATGATAGCCGATGCCGCGCAGCCAGCCGGTGCCCGGTGCCTCGGCAAGCCGCCGGGCGAGGCCATTGCGGTCGGTGACGTCGGGCGGCCCGCACAGCACCGAATCGCGGCGCGCGGTGAGCGCGGCGAGATGGATGTGATGGTCGTGCAGCCCCGGCAGCAGCGCCCCGCCGTGGGCTTCGATGACCGCCTCGCCGGGGCGAGCCTCCAGCGCGCCGATCGCTGCGATGCGGCCTTCCGCGATGCGCACATCGGCAAGCCCCTTGCGCCAGACCTCGGCGCGGCGGATCAGCATGGCAGCAGCCGCGCGGTGTCGCCTCCTAGGGCCGCAACCGGCGCGGTTGCCGTGCGACGCGAAACAGTGGGGAAGGGCGCACCCTCGACAGCGGCCCAGGCACGTAGCCCGGCTTCCCAGCGGGCCGGATCGTTGCGGGCTTCCGCTTGCCAGGCTTGCGCGACAACGCTGCTCATCGCCAAGCCGATACGACAGCCCGCTCCGGCGCGCCATGCCTGCCAGCCGGCCAATGCCGCTTCGATGCCGGTGAGCGGATCGGCCAAGGCATCGCCGACAAAGCCCGGCTGGCCGGTCACCCGCGCCAGTTCCGCCGAAAGTCCGCCCGCAACGCTGCAATCATCGCCGAAGCCGACCCAGTCAGCCGCTGGCCCGCTGGCGCCGTGGCCGGTGATCGTCAACCAGACAAGGCCGGGTCGGGCACGCACCAGGGTATCGGTATCGATGCCAAGCTGGCGCAGGGCGCGGGGACGGGCGGCTTCGATGACGATGTCAGCCTGTTCGATCAGGCGCAGCAATCCCGCACGTCCGGCGGCGGTGGCGAGATCGAGTGCAACATTGGCTTTGCCCTGGTTGAGTAGCGCGAAAAGCACAGGATCGCCGGTGCGCAGGCTATCGGGGCGACGGGCACTCTCCACCTTGGTCACTTCGGCCCCGGCCAGCCAGAACAGGTGCCCGGCGAGTGGTCCGGCCCAGAGCGCCGACAGGTCCAGCACGCGCGGTGCTTTGGCGCTTGGTGGCGCGGCAAGTCCGTGGCTGAGAACGGTGCGGGCGGGGGAGGCCGGCTGCTCGCCAAGCATGGCAATCGCCATGCCCATTTCCCGCCCGCGCTGTAGCAAGGTGGTGGCATCCTGTTGCGTAACCGCGCGGGCAATCGCAACGTCGTCCTGCGGATCGAACGCAGCGGAACCCAGCAGCGCGGGCAGCAGTTCGCGATCATCGCTGCGGGCCAGATTGAGCGCGATCCAGTCGCCGCGCGCCGGCAGCAGGCGGCAACCGCCACCGGCCGATTGCAGACCGGGCACGCGAAAATGGTTCAGCGTTGCCCGTTCGCCGAGCAGGCTTGCACCGTTCAGCGCGGCAATTGCGGGGCTTGCGGCAATGTCCGCCAGCTTGGCCAACCGGTGTCCGGCCCAGTCCGCCAGCGGCAGGCCGGAAGCTGAATCAGTCAGCAAGGAGTTTTTTGACCTCACGCCGCAGCAATTTGCCCATTTCATTGTAGGGCAGTTCGCCAACAAAGGCGACGCGCTCGGGCACGCGGCTGGAGCGCAGGCGCGCGCGGACCAGTTCCTTGAGTTCCTGCTCGGACGGCGTTTCGTGCCCGTCGCGGGTCACCAGCGCCACGCCGACCGCTTCGCCCCATTCGACGGAAGGCACCGCGCAGGCGCAGGCATCGGCAATGGCGGGATGGGTCAGCAGCACGTCCTCGATCTCGCCCGGGCTCATGTTCTCACCGCCGCGCACGATCACGTCATCCGCGCGGCCGGAGAGGAAGATGTAGCCGTCTTCGTCGATGAAGCCAGCGTCGCGCGTCGGAAACCAGCCGCCTTCGACCAACGCGCTCTTTTCCTTGTATTCGCCCGAGACCTGATCACCGCGCACGAAGATTTCGCCCGCTTCGCCGGTGGGCAACACGCGCCCGTCCTCGTCGCGGATCTCGATCTCGACCGTGGGGATGGCCTGGCCGAGCGAGGTCAGCCGCGCGCGCACCTTGGGATCATCGGATGCCAGCGCCGCGCGGTGGTCTTCCGGGCCAAGCAGCGCAATGGTCGAGCTGGTTTCGGTGAGGCCATAGGCGTTGGTGAAGCCGGCGTGGGGGAAACGTTGCAGCGCCTTGGTAATCACCTCGATCGGCATCTTGCCGCCACCATAGGCGAGCGCACGCAGCGACGAGACGTCTGCCTGCGTGCCCCGGTCCATGGCATCGATGATCCGCCCGAGCATGGTCGGCACCACGAAGGCATTGGTAACCTTCTCGCTCTCTACCAGCGCCAGCCAGGCTTCTGGAGTGAAAGCCGGCAGCATGACGATGCGGCGGTTGGCATAGATCGAGCTCATCAGCGCGGAAATACCGGCGATGTGATAGGGTGGGACGACCACCAGCGCGGCGGACTCTTCCTCAGCAGAGGCAAATTCCACCGTGCCCAGGATATAGCCCAGCAGGTTTGAGTGTCGCAGGATTGCGGCCTTGGGGGCGGCGGTTGTGCCGCTGGTGAACAATTGCACCGCAATGCCTTCGCCCGGATCGTAGGCGCGGTCCTCGTCTCCCGGCACCAGTTCCTGCGCCTTCATGGCGAAATCGGCGCGGGTGAGGACGGTGTGGCCCTGATCCCCGGCGATTCGCGCCACGCGGTCCTCGTCGCCGATCACCAGCGCGGGCGCGATACGGTCCAGCAGCGCGGCCAGATCTTCATCCGCCAGACGGTAGTTGAGCGGGCAATAGGGCACCCCGGCCAGCGCCGCGCCGAACAGCGCGATGACCGAGGCTTCGCTCGATTCGTCAAGCAGCGCAACATATTGCGCACGGCTCTGCTCGATCAGCTCGAAGGCCCCGCGCGCGGCGGCGAGCAGTTCGGCGTAGGTCCAGCGCTTGCCGTCGCAGACGAGGCCGACCCGATCACCGGCGGCCTCTGCGGCCATTTCGAGCAGAAGGGAGATGTTCATGGGGGCAGCGGTGTCCGGCTCAGTCGGATGCGGGGAGGGGCTTGGCGTCCTTGGTCACCAGCGCCGTGCCATCGACCGCCAGCGAGCCCTTGCCAGGCTTGACGCAGAGCAGTTCGAACGCGCCGCTAGCATCGACATAGCGCTTGCCCATCAGGGTGCCGCCGGAAAAGTCAGACGACAATACCGCAGCTTCGGCAGGCTTGGCTTCACCCATCGGCACGCCGCCACATTCGATGGTGCCGCTGCCGCATTTGATCACCATCACTTCGGTATCGCAGGCGGCGCTCTTCAGGCGGGTTCCGGGCTTCATGTCAAATGTCCTCTTCGTTCGATCAGGCTCAGGCGATCGCGCCCTTGGCCTTGTATTCCTCGATCTTGTCCCATTCCATACCCAGTTCCATCAGGACAATCTCGGTATGCTCCGAGGCGATGGGCGAACGGGTGGTGACGGTGGGCGCGCCATCGAACTGTACCGGGCCGCGCACCAGCTTCAGCGGCTTGTCACTGCCATCGGCGGCATCGACTTCGATATAGGCATCGTTGGCGATGGCCTGCTCGTCAGTCAGGATTTCGTGGAACGACTGGATCGGTGCCCATTGGCCTGAATAGGTCTTGAGGTGCTGGCGCCAGTACTCGAAAGGTTTGGCGGCGAAGGCCTTGACCAGAATGTCGCTGCAGGCCCCAGCGTTCTCGAACAGCGCGCGGGCCTCGGAGAAGCGCGGATCGCCCGCAGCCTCGGGCACGCCGACGTGGTCGAACAGGCTCTGGATATGGCCGGTAGGCGAAAGCGTGCACAGGTTGATCGTGCCGCCGTCAGAGGTTCGGTAATTGCCCTGGAAAGGATTGCGCGCGCCGCCGCCGGATGCGGGCATGGAGTTGCGGCTCATCACGCCGGTCTCCGCGACCTGCGCGATCGATGCCCCCGAGGCCCAGATCGCCGAGTTGAGCAGCGAGACGTCCATCACCGGGCTTTCACCGGTGCGCTCCCGGTGGAGCAGCGCTGCCGAAATGCCGCCCGCGATGAACATGCCACCGATCGAATCGCCGAAAGCCGGGATACCCTGGCCAAGCGGGCCTTCCATTTCCTCGGGAGTCATGGCGATGGCGATGCCGCTGCGCGACCAGAAGGCTGTGCCGTCAAAACCACCGACGCCGGCTTCGGGGCCTTTTGCGCCAAAAGCACTGCCGCGCGCGTAGATGATCCTGGGGTTGATCGCCTTGATGTCCTCCACATCGAAACGGCAGCGCTTGCGGATGTGCGGCAGGTAGTTGGTCAGGAAGACGTCGGACGATTTCACCAGCTCGTAAAGCACCTCTTGGCCTTCGGGCGTGGTGATGTCGATGCCGACCGAGCGCTTGCCGCGATTGGGATGCTCGAACAGGGTGTGGCGCTGCGGATCGAGCGTGACGCCGCCCATGTTGAGGAAGCCACGCTGCGTGTCGCCGCGCACGGGATGCTCGATCTTGATGACGTCAGCGCCCCAGTCGGCCAGAATGGCACCGGCGGCTGGTACGAAGGTGAACTGCGCCACCTCCAGGATGCGGATGCCTTCCATTACCTTGGTCATGCCCGGTCACTTTCCCATTTGTCACCACCCTTGCAGGCGGATGCATTCAGTCATTCTCCTGCGCGGAAATGCGCGCCAAGGCAACCGGCCACACCATCGCTGCTACGATCATGGGCTTGATCCGGCGCACATATTGCGGTTGCGAGATACGAGACACAGCGTTGCATTTTTTGCGCATTCAGTTGCAAACTACGCAATTGACCGCTGGAAGAAAATTACTAACCTAGGTGAGTAACGAGCGGGTTCCTCTCCCCCCGCGATTCGCATTCTGGAGCATTGCCATGAACAAGTTCACCCCGATCGCCCTCATCGCCACCGCCATCGTCCTTGCTGGCGTTCCCGCTGCCGTGTTCGCCGCCGAAACCTCGCAGTCGGTCCGTGCCGCTACCGAAGCGACCGCCCCGGCCGTGTCGGTTACCGCTGGCAAGATGATCTACGGTGCCAACGGCCAGCGCATCGCTGCGGTCTACCGCGTGACCGCCGCCGGTGCTGTACAGGTCATTCTCGACGGCAAGCTGGTCACGGTCCCGGCTTCGAGCCTTTCGGAAGCCAACGGCAAGGTCACTACCACGCTGACCAAGTCGGAACTGGCTCACCAGCGCTGATCGCTGGCAACAGCCGAATTTGGAAAGGGCGGTCCGCAAGGGCCGCCCTTTTTCGTTGAGCGTTGCGCGGCGGGTGAGAGGAATCGGTGGCTTTTGCCGCCAATCACCCGGTGTTGACGTTGCGGTACACCCGGTCAAGAAACCCGGCGAACTCGCTGAGTTCCGTGTCGGAAAACCCGGCGAATAGCCGCTCCTCGTTGTTTCGCGCGATCACGGCCAGTTGTTCGAGCAGCGGTTCAGCCTGCTGGGTCAGGTAGACCGCACGTGCCCGCCGGTCGTCGTCGCGTTCGCGCCGCTCCAGCAGGCCGTCGGCACAGAGCCGGTCGATCAGGCGTCCGGCCGAGGCTTCCGACATCTCCAGCACTTCCGCGATCGAACGCTGCGTCGCGCCGGGCCGGCGCGAAACGACGGCGATCAGCGCCCATTGCGAGCGCGTAACGCCGACATCGCTGATGCGCCGGTCAAAATCGCTCCGCATCTGCCGCGCCAGGATGTTCAGCCTGATCGCAATATCGCGGCGGACGTCGTTTTCCGGTTCGATCACGGTGCTGGCCATTGTGCGGTGCCGGTCGCCTCAGCCGTCGATACGCTCGATGATGATCGCCGGGGCCATGCCGCCCGCAGCGCACATGGTGATCAGTCCATAACGCCCACCCGTGCGCTCCAGTTCATCGAGCGCGGTGCCGATCAGCATCGCGCCGGTTCCGCCAATCGGGTGGCCCAGTGCGATGGAACCGCCGTTGGGGTTCACCTTGGCGCGATCAAGATCGAGGTCGCGAATGAACTTCTCGACCACGACGGCAAAGGCCTCGTTCACTTCCCAGACGTCGATCTGGTCCTTGGTGAGGCCGGCCTTGGCCAGCACCTTCTTCGCCGCTGGCACCGGGGCGTTGAGCATCAGGGTAGGGCAATCGCCGATCTCGGTCATCGCGACGATGCGCGCACGCGGCTTGAGTCCGTGCTTTTCGGCATAGTCCTTCGAGGCGATCAGCACCGCCGCCGCGCCATCGACCACGCCCGAGGAAATGCCGACGTGGTGGATCGGCTTGATGTCAACGTCGGGATAGACCTGGTTGATCAGCTGGCGATAGGTCTTGCCCTCGGGCTGAGACGGCATGTCGAGAAACATCTCGAACGCCGGCTTGAGCTGCGCGAGCCCTTCCAGCGTGGTATCGGGGCGGGGATATTCCTCGTGATCGAGGATCACGTTGCCGGCATCGTCCCTGACCACGATGGTCGATCTGGCGAAGCGCCCTTCAGCCAGGGCCACGGCAGCGCGGCGCTGGCTTTCGACGCCCATCTTTTCCAAATCCTCGCGCGTGATGCCTTCCATCGCGGCGATCGCATCGGCGCAGACGCCCTGGTTCGATTGCGGATGCTTGGCCTGCAGGCGCGGGTTGCCCGTGCCCATGCCGCCGCCGCCCAGGCCCGCTTCGCGCATCTTCATGCCGTAGAAGTTGACGTAGGACATCATCTCCATGCCGCCCGAGATCGCCAGATCGTGCATTCCCGCCATGACCATGCCTGCGGCAAAGTTCGTGGCGGTGATCGACGATCCGCAAAACCGGTTGAGCGTGACGCCGCCAGCCTTGACGTCATAGCCTGCATCCAGCGCGGCGTTGCGTCCGATGTCACCGGCCTGCAGTCCCATGCCCGCAGAAACGCCCCAGATCACGTCGTCGACATGGGCGGTTTCCAGGTTGTTGCGTTCCTTGAGCGCTGCCAGAACGGCGGCGGAAAGGTGTTCTGGATGCATCACCGAAAGCGCACCCTTGCCCATCTTGCCGATGCTGCGCGGCGTACGGACGGTGTCGATGATATAGGCTTCGGCCACGGGGACAGCTCCTGGATCGCAAATACGTTTGGAATGGCAACGCTTTTGCTAGGCACGGTGCGCTTTGGCAATGGCTGCGCGTCCGCCGTGGCGATTTCGTGGCGGCGTTGCCCTGCGCCTTGACGCGGGGGCGAGGGCGGGGGAAGGGAGCCTTACAAGACTTGGGGAGTATTCATGGCGCAGGCGGCTGATGCTGGCACGGCGGGCGATAAGGGCGCCTTCGCCCCGCTGCGCGAACCGACCTTCCGGCGCATCTGGATTTCCAGCCTGTTTTCCAACTTCGGTCAGCTGATCCTGGGTGTTGGCGCGGCCTGGGAAATGACCCGGCTGTCCAGCTCCCCCTCGATGGTGGCGCTGGTGCAGACGGCGATGATGGTGCCGCTGATGCTGGTGGCGCTGCCAGCGGGCGCGCTGGCCGACATGTTTGACCGGCGCAAGATCGCGCTGACCGGGCTCGGCTTCTCCATGCTGTCCAGTGCGGCGCTGACCACGCTGGCCTTTTTCGGACTGACAACGCCATGGCTGTTGCTGGGCTTCTGCATGCTGATCGGAGCCGGCGTGGCGCTCTACAGCCCGTCTTGGCAGGCCTCGATCAGTGAACAGGTCTCCACCGAGCGGCTGCCCGCTGCCGTCGCGCTGGGGACAATCAGCTACAATGTCGCACGCAGTTTCGGCCCGGCGATCGGCGGGTTGATCGTCCTCGCAGCCGGGGCCAAGGCCGCCTTTGCGATCAACGCCACTTTCTACATTCCGCTGTGGATCGCCTTCTTCTTCTGGCAACGCCGTCATGCCCCGTCACGATTGCCGCCAGAACGGATCGACCGTGCCATCGTATCGGGCGCGCGTTATGCCCTGCATGCGCACCCGGTGCGCACCGTGCTGATGCGCGCCTTCGCCTTTGGCCTTGCCACCGCATCCTCCTCGGCGCTGGCCCCGTTGATCGCCCGGGACCTGCTGCACGGCACCGCCGCGACATATGGCATCCTGCTGGGGGCGAGCGGCGTCGGCGCGGTGGGCGGGGCACTGTTCGTCGGCCATCTGCGCGCGCGGGTTTCAGTGGAAGTGGCGGTACGGGTATTCGCGGTGCTGAGCGGACTGTCGCTCGCGGCGATCTCGCTGGTGCACACACTGGCGGCCACCTGCGCTGCGCTGTTCGTGCTGGGAGCCTGCAACATTCTCACCGTGGCGCTGCTCAACGTCGGCGTACAGCTTTCCGCGCCGCGCTGGGTAACCGCGCGGGCGCTTTCTCTCTATTCATCGGCATTGACGGGCGGCATTGCCTTCGGAGCCTGGATGTGGGGCATGGTCGCCTCGGCCCACGGTACCGCCTTTGCGCTTGCCGCATCGGGCATGGCGGTGGTGGCGACGGCGGTGCTTGGATATGTCCTGCCGCTGCCGCAGGACAGCGAAGTCGATACCGAAAGTGTCGATATCGGCCATGAACCCGAAGTGGCATTGGCGCTGACCATGCGGTCAGGGCCGGTCATCATCGAGGTGGAATACGATGTTGCCCCTGATCGCGCGCGGGCCTTTTATGATCTGATGCTCCAGATCCAGAAGCTGCGGCTGCGCAACGGCGGTTTTGACTGGTCGATTTCGCGTGACATCGCCGACCCGGCGATCTGGACCGAGCGCTACCACTGCCCGACCTGGGGCGACTATCTGCGGATGCGTGATCGCTATACCCAGGCTGACCTGGACCTGCAGATAGAGGCTGACGCGTTCAACCAGTCAGGCCATGGCCGCCGGGTGCGGCGGCGGCTGGAACGGCCATTCGGCTCGGTGCGGTGGAAGGCGGATTCGCCCGACCCGCAGATCCCGACGGTGGGCTATCTCGGCCCTTAGCTACCATTCACCTTCGCTGTGGCGGTTTCGTGCCGCAAAGGCTCCTTCACCGCCATTCCATGCTTGAACCGCCACCGCGCGCGCATAACAGTCCGCGCGACAGGAACTGGCTGTGCCGGCCGTTCCAGGGAGGAAACAAAAAATGACAGGCATCACTTTCCGCTTCACCACTTCGCTGCTTGCCCTGGCGAGTGCGGCTGCTCTCGCCCCGCAGACGGCCTTCGCGCAGGCTGCAGACACTGCCGCAACCGATGACGGCGGCGAAATCCTCGTCACCGCGCAGCGCCGCCAGGAAATGTCGCGCGACGTGCCGATCACCGTCACCACGCTGGGAGCGGAGCAGCTCTCCGTCGCCAATGTCAACACGCTGGCCGATACGGTGAAGCTGACCCCCGGTCTGCGGTTTGACAGCCAGGGCCCGGCCGTTCAGCCGACCATTCGCGGTGTCGGCACGGCAGTGACCACTTCCGGCGGCGGCCCCAATGTTGGCATCTATGTCGATGGGTTCTTCCAGTCGAACACCTATGTCTCGGACTTCCAGCTGACCCGGGTGCAGAACATACAGGTGCTGAAGGGGCCGCAGGGCACCCTGTTCGGGCGCAACACCACCGGCGGCGCAATTCTGGTGACCACCGCCGATCCCAGCGCCGAAACCGCCGGCGAATTCAAGCTGTCCTACGGCCGCTTCAACACGCTGACCGCGCAGGGCTACATGACCTTTGGCCTGACGCCGGACCTCGCCTTCGATATCGAAGGCAAGTTCAACCGCAGCAACGGCTATTTCACAAACGCCTTCACTGGTGACAACAAGGTAGGCAAGAGCAAGAGCTGGTCGATCCGCACCGGGTTGAAGGCCCAACTTTCGGACAGTCTTTCGGTGCTCGTCCGCTACACCCATGCCGAGAAGAATGATCCGACCACCCAGCTGGTCAACGCTTTCGTCGATACCACGGGCGAGGCAGGCTTCCTCAAGCTGGTGAGCGCAGCCGGGCAGACCGCTTATGGCAAGAACAGCACCGCCGGATTGCCGCTGGTCTATTTCTACGCGCCGTCCAGCACCTATGCGACCAAGCCCGGCCAGATCGCGCTCAACCTGCCGGTCAGCTTCGATGCCAAGTCGGACGTGGTGCAGGGGACGATCAAGGCCGATCTCGGCTTTGCCGACCTGACGTCATACACCCAGTACCGCAAGGACAACACGCCCTACTACGGTGACCTCGATGCTACGGCGATCCCGATCTTCAACATCTTCGTCGGGGTGAAGGACAACAGCTTTTCGCAGGAATTCCTGCTGAACTCCAAGCCGGGCGGGCCGCTGCAGTGGACCGCGGGCGTGAACTACTATCAGGTGCGCGATACCTGGGACGTGGGTGCCAGCTTCGGCGGTGCAGCCTTCATTCCCTATGGCGGATCGAGCACCAACACCAAGTCCTGGGCCGGGTTCCTGGACGTCACCTATGCGCTGAGCGACAAGCTGTTCCTCACCGCCGGCGGGCGTTACAGCCATGACTCGGTGGCGGATTCCTATTTCACCGCCAACCCTTTCACCACCAGCTACACCGGGCCCACCGGCTTGCCGGTTGCCTTCACCGGCGCACCGGGAACGCGCATTCCGGTGGCGACGCTCAACAACGACAGCTTCACCCCGCGCGTGGTGCTGCGCTACAAGCCTAGCGAGGAATCGAGCGTCTATGCCTCCTACACCCGGGGCTACAAGGCGGGCATTCTCAACGTTGGCGGCTTGTCGCAACAGCCGGTCAAGCCCGAAAAGATCGACGCTTTCGAACTTGGCTACAAGTACGACAACCGCGTGCTCGCCATCGATCTGGCGGGCTACTACTACAACTACAAGAACCTGCAGGTTTCCAGCTTCCAGAGCGGTGCCGCGCAGATCCGCAACGCCGCATCGTCCGAAATCTACGGGCTTGAGGCGCAGCTCCGCTACCGCGTGACTGACGCCTTCAATCTCTATGGCGGCGCGGCCTGGACCCATGCGCGGTACAAGTCGTTCACCAATGCGCCGTACTACAGCTATTGCGATCCGGCGGCGGCGGCTTTCACCACGATGTGGTGCGTGCCGCAGAACTTCGGCGGCATGGGGCCTGGCGGACTGGTCCAGCCCTATATCGACGCCTCCGGCTTCAAGATGCAGCGCGCGACAGACTTCACCGGCAACATCGGCGCGAGCTATGCGGCACCGGTGGCCAGCGGCAAGCTGACCCTGTCGGGCAACCTCTACTACACCTCGTCGTTCTACTTCGATCCCGAACAGCAGTTCCGCCAGTCGGGATACGAAGTCCTTTCGGCCCGCGCCGAATGGACCGACGCGAGCGAGCGCTGGACCCTTGCCGTCTATGGCGACAACCTCACCGGCAAGCGCGTCCAGACCCAGGTGCTGTTCAACACCCTCGGCGTCGGCAGCGTGTGGAACGCCCCGGCGACCTACGGCGTCAGCATCGGCGTGAAGTACTGATCCGGCATTTCGCCGGTTCCACAAATGCAGAAAAGGGCCGGGTCTCCGCAGGGAGGCCCGGCCCTTCGCTTGTGCAGGGGCTTGCTGGCAATTTCCAAACTCTCGTCTTCTCAGGCTGCGCGAGACCGACGAAGCGAGGGAAGTGCCGGGTTCAGCCTTTCCTGATGCGTTCGGCCACCACCACAACCCGCCGTGCCTGCTCAAGGTGGAGCAGTTCCACCATCTTGCCGTCCACCCGGATCGCGCCCTTGCCCGCGTTTTCGGGCAGGGCGAAAGCGGCAATAACGGTCTGGGCCCAGCGCACTTCATCCTGGCTGGGCGAGAACACTTCGTTGCAGGGCGCGATCTGGTCCGGGTGAATCAGGCTCTTGCCGTCAAACCCGAACAGCAGCCCTTGCTCGGCTTCGGCGCGGAACAGATCCATGTCGCGGAATTCGTTGCACACACCATCGAGGATCGCGATCCCATGCGCCCGCGCCGCCGCGACGGCGAAGCTGAGCATCGGCAGGAACGGCGTGCGTTGCGGCGTTTGCCGGGCGCGCATTTCCTTGGCGAGATCGTTGGTTCCCATCACCCACAGCGACAGCCGGGTGCTGGCGGTCATCGCCGCGATGGCATCGAGCCGTATTACGCTGCCGCAGGTTTCGATCATGGTCCACAGTTGCAGCTGCTCCGGGGCGCCCGAAAGAGCGGCCTCATAGCTGGCGATGTCTTCCGGGCTGGATACCTTGGGCACCAGCACCGCGTCCGCGCCTGACCGCGCAATCGCGACCAGGTCATCCGCGCCCCATTCTGTGTCCAAGCCATTGGCCCGGATCACCACCTCGCGGTGGCCGAAGCCGCCCGCCTGAACCTCTGCCACCGCCGCTGCGCGCGCCTCCGCCTTGAGCTCGGGAGCAACCGCGTCTTCCAGGTCAAGGATGATGACATCCGCGGGCAGGCTGCGCGCTTTGGCCAGAACCTTGGGATTGGATGCGGGCATGAACAGGGCGCTACGGCGGGGGCGGTCGATGTTGGTCATGGGAGCCAGCTTTTCCCCCCGGCGATGTCATGGATCAAGTGCAACGTGGTGCTTGCATTGGCAGAGTTTCGACAGCACTGTAGCAAAAAGTGCTGTCACCAAAGCAGCACAGCACAGGAGGGGTTTCGCGACCATGACCGACACCGCGACTCAGGTTCCGCCGCATGTCCCGTCCAACCTGGTATGGGATCATGACTTCGATGCCTTCACTGCCGAGGGGCGTGATCCGTGGAAGGCGGTAGCCCGGATGCATGACGGGCCGCCACTGGTCTGGTCCACGAATGTCGCCTTCGGGCGGCAGGGCTGGGTGGCGACCCGGCATGAGGTGATCGCCGAAGCGTTCATCGATTACGAGCATTTCTCCGCTGAACGCCACGGCATGATTGCCGATCTGGTGGGCGAAAACGTGCGGCTCAACCCGATCGAGATCGATCCCCCCGCGCACCACGGCTACCGCCGCATCCTCAATCCGTTCTTCACGCCCAAGGCCGTGAAGGAACTCGATGCGCCGGTGCGACAGGCCTGCGTGGATCTGATCGCGAAGTTTGCAGACAAGGGCGGCTGCGAATTTGTCGATGACTTCGCCATTCCGTTCCCTTCCTATGTGTTCCTCGATCTGATGGGCATGCCGCGTGCCATGGTCGATCAGTTCATCGACTGGGAAAATGACCTGATGCGCGCGGCCGATCCGATGAAGCGGGTGGCGGCGGCGCGGGCGATCTACGACTACCTCAAGCAGCACAAGGATGCGCAGAAGGCCAATCCTTCCAATGATTTCTTGCGCGGGATGACCAGCGGTACGGTGGATGGACGCCCGCTCGATCACCTTGAACTGATGGGCATGTTCTACGTGCTCTATGTCGGCGGGCTGGATACGGTTTACAGCACCGTGGGCTGGACCATGCTGCACCTGGCCACCCATCCCGAATTGCAGGAGCGGCT
>JAGWTB010000132.1 GCA_028869175.1 Sphingomonadales bacterium | reverse complement strand
GGGGGCCGGGCAACACCGCGTATCTGGGCGACCTTCTGGCCGCCAATATCGTCAATCGCGGCCTCGCGGGCGCGGTTATCGACGGGCTGGTCCGTGATCGCGCGTCGATCGCGCGTTCACCGGCGACATTCGTGGCGCGTGGCGTCACCCCGGTGAACCTGCGTCGCCGCGATCCGGGCCGGGCGATGGTCGAAGTTCGGGTGGGCGGTGTCGCGGTCTCACCGGGGGACTGGTTGGTGGCGGACGATGACGGGGTGATCGCCATCGCCCCCGGAGAAGCCGCTGCCGCCATCGCCGCCGCTTTGCGCATGGCCAGGGTCGAGAAGCGGATCCGCGAACTCGTCCTGCAACGCGTGCCGGTGCCCGAGGCGGTGCGACAGGCGCTGGCGGAGGCGGGCGACTGACCCGCCCCGGTCCCTTTGCGGGCAAGTTGAAAGCTATTTACGATACGACTCGTTTCGGTTATGCGTTGGCCATTCAGAACAGCAGCGCGCGGCGTACGGCGGCATTGATGCGCTTCGGAGCGATGGAGAAGGCAAGGCCATGAATATCACCGGACCGGAAAGCCTCATCATGGGGGTCGACGATCTCGACGCCTCGCGCCGGTTCCTCGGCCTCTATGGCCTGAGCGAGCTGGACCACGGCGCAGCCGGTGCCTCGTTCGAGGCACTGGACGGCAGCGGCGTGGAACTGCGGCTGCTTGACGATCCCTCGCTGCCTGCCGCCAATGTGCGGGGGCCGACGCTGCGCGCCTCGGTCTGGGGTGTCGGGAGCCAGGCCGACCTCGACGCCATTGCCGAGGAACTGGCCCGCGACCGCAAGGTCCGCTGGGTCGACGGGGTGGTGCAGTCGGCCGACGACGATGGCAACGCGCTCTACTTCCGCGTGTCGCAGCGGCGGCCCTACCAGGCCGGCGGGTTTGCCTGCAACGTTGCCGGACACAAGGTCGAGCGCTTCAATTCCCGCGTTGACTTCGACAATCACGGCCCCGCCCGACAGATGGGTCACGTCGTTTACTGGTGCAATGACCCCAAGCAGTCGATCCAGTTCTATCGCGACCGGCTCGGTTTTCGCATTACCGATTCGTTTCGGGACAACATGGGCGTGTTTGCCCGGTCCAGCGGTCATTCCGACCATCACAGCCTGTTCCTGATGCGGCCGTTCGATGATACCCCGCCAAGCTTCCAGCACGCCGAATTCACCTTCGGTAACGTGCAGGATGTGTTCGCCGGCGGATACAAGCTCGACAAGGCGGGCTATGCGACTGCTCGCGGCCCGGGCCGCTTCGAGCTGGGCTCCAACTGGTATTGGTACTTCAAGACGCCGATGGGCGGCGCCTTCGAGCTGGGTGCCGACATGGACCAGGTCGACGATGACTGGGTTGCCGGCGAGTTCGACAATGCCGGGGTTACCGGCGGCTGGTACTTCGATTTCAACAAGCAGTGGTCGCGCCAACGCTGAGACGGCGACAGCGTTTTCATCTGGCCGGTTCCGGCAGCCCGCCCTGACGCGTGCCATCCTGTTTCCACACGAGGGTTGCCATGACCACCGGTTTCGATCCGACCCGCTACCGCCGTGACTTCTTCATCCAGCACGACCGCCCGGATCTGCCGTTCGCGGCTGGCCGCCCGCCCGTGTTCAGTTCGGCGGCCGCAGCGCAAGACAAGGTCAACGCGAGCCGGGTGTGGCGCAGGTGGGGCGATACCTTTATCGCCTGGCAATATGGTGAGTGGCTGGACGAAGCTGCTGCCCACGGCACGGCCGCGTTCCTCGGGGACTGGAGCGCCATTTCCAAGGTCGAGATCGAAGGGCCCGACGCCACCCGCTTCCTTCAGCATCTCGGCGTCGCGGACCTGTCGCGCCTGCCGGTCGGTCGCATCCGCCACTTTGTGATGACCGATGCCAACGGCAAGATCGCTACCGAGGGCGTGCTCGGGCGGATGGCAGACAACTCCTATTACTACACCGCCGGCGGCGGCGAATGGATCGTGTATCATGCCGCCAGCGGCGCATGGGACGTGACCGCCCGGCTGGCGACTCCGGACTATTTCATATTCGAGCTGCAAGGGCCTTGCTCGATCGAGATTCTCGAAGCGGCGGCACGAACCGGTCTGCGCCATATCGCCTTCAACACCTGGGACGAGGTGGTGATCGCCGGCGCGCGCGTGCGCATCCTGCGAACCGGCATCAGCGGTGAACTGGGGTATGAGATCCACGGGGCGACCGTGGCCGGCGCCGCGGTATGGGAGGCGCTGTACGAAGCCGGCCTGCCAATGGGATTGCAGCCGCTCGGCATGCGGTGCCAAGTGCTTTCGCACATCGAATCCGGTATCGCCACGGCTGGCTTCGACTACATGCCGGCCTCGATCGGCGGCCCGGGCGGTTCCAACATCTCGGTGTCGGGCGGTGGCCAGCGGATCATCGGCACGTATCCGTTCGCTGCTGTCGAAGATCTGTTTCGCTCGCCGTTCGAACTCAACTGGTGCTCGGCGCGGGTAGTCGAGCGCGGCGACTTCATCGGCGCGGACGCGTTGCGGGCAGAACTGGCCGGAGGTGGGCCGGCGCGGCGGCTGGTCGGACTGGTCTGGGAGCCGGCCGATGTCATGGAGGTCTATTCCTCGCTGTTCGATCAGGGCGATATCGCGCCCCAGATGGACATGCCCCGCCGTTATGCCGCCGAATACCTCGCCATCCATCGCGAAGGCGCGCTGGTCGGCTGCGCCACCTCGCGGGTGTACAGCCCGCGGTTGCGACGGATGATCTCGTTCGGGCTGCTCGATCGCGAACTGGCGGAGGCGGGGCTGGAGGTGGAGGTCGCCTGGGGTCTTGCCCCCGGCAGCGGCCGTCCGATTCGGGCGCGCACCATCGCGCTGCCATTCAAGCCGGACCGGCGGCGGACCGACGTCGCGTTGGCCTGATTACGGCAAAACATTTGTCTAGCTTTCGCCCCGTCCGGCGGCGACGCTCAAACAGGAGTGCAATGGCCATGCGTGTGGATGCAGCCTATCTCCGGAACGAAACCGCGTTCAGCGTCGTCGGGTCAACCGTGGTCAACATAATGTTTTTCCTGATGGTTTTTGGCTGGATGAAGCCGGTCCCTGTATGGGGAACGGGCGGCTATGTCTTCGACTTCGCGCCGCAGTCCTTCTTCACGGCGCTGCTGTGCACGCTGCTGCCTGGCTTCATCATCCGCAGGCGCCTGGCCGTTGCCGGCATCAGCCCGAACGAAAGCACCGGCGCCCTGGTGGTGCGCGCGGTGCTGTTCGGGCTGGGGGCGCTGGTGGCCGGATGCGGCGGAGCGGCGCTGGTCTTCCTTGGCATCGAGCTGTCGACCATCGAGTGGACCACCGCATTCACCGCCAAGCTGGTCTACGGTGCGGTTGTTGCTGCTGCGGTCACCCCGGCAGGACTGCGGGTCGTCGCGGGCAAGATGTCCGCTGACGGCCGGTCGCCCGGGCCTTCGCGGCAGGCGCCAGCCTCTGAATGACGAGGAGAACACGATGCCATTCCTGCGCAATGCCTGGTACGCGGCCGCGCTCTCGAGCGAGTTGGCGGAAGGCCCCGTTGCCCGCACCATCCTGAACGAACCACTGCTGATCCTCGCCGGTGAGGACGGCAACCCGGTCGCTTTCGCCGACATGTGCCCGCATCGGTTCGCGCCACTAAGCCTCGGCCGGGTTGGCGATGGCACAATCACCTGCCCTTACCACGGCCTCGTGTTCGATCACGGCGGCATCTGCATCCACAACCCCCACGGCAAGGGTGCGCGCCCGGCCTCGCTTGCGCTTCGCCGCTATCCGATGCGACAGCAGGGCTGCATCATCTGGGTCTGGATGGGCGATCCTGCTCGCGCCGAGGCTGCACCGCCCCCCGACTATCCGTTTCTCGCGTCCGACGATCATGTCGTGCTGAGCGGGCGTTTACAGGTGCAGGCCAATTACGAACTGGTTACCGACAATCTGCTCGATCTCAGCCATGCCGAATTTCTGCACCCGTTCATCATGCCGGAAGGCACTGCCAGCGCCATCAAGTATCGGGCGGTGCAGGACGGCGACCGGGTATCGGTCTATCATTCGATGCCGAACCAGCCCAACACGCCGATGTTCGCGCTGGTACTCGGTGATGGCGTGCAGCGGGTCAACGGCGTGGCCAACTCGCATTGGCAGGCGCCGGCCAACCTGATGCTGGAAACCGGCGTCGATGTCCTCGACGAAGGCGACGGGCGCTCGGTCATGCTCCCGCAAGTCCACCTGCTGACACCCGAATCGGAGCGGGCCACGCACTACTTCTGGGCCGTGGCGCGCCATCGCAGTTACGCCGTACCGCAGCTCGACGCGATGTTGCAGGCAGGCCTGGCGAATGCCTTCGAATACGAGGACGAGCCGATGATCAAGGCCGTTCAGGAGCGGATGGGCGAGCGCGAGTTGTTCGCGATGCAGCCCGCGCTGCTGCCGATGGACGAAGGCTCGGTGCGCGCGCGCCGCACACTTGCCCGCCTGATCGCCGAAGATCAGGCGGTCGGCTGAACGGTTGACCTTTCCGTTAAAATATCAAGCGGCGTTGGTCTGCCGGAGGCCTTTGGCGAGAAGGCGGTCTCGGTTCAACCAGGCCAGTGTGCGCTGGCGTTCAGTTGCGGGCCCGCGATGGCTCGCCTTCACCGACGCGGACGCCGGCTGGCAACCGGTCGCCGATGGGGACCAGGTACCAGGCGCGACATGGTACGGACCGGGCAGGTAGCCCCCCTGTCTGCTTTGCGGCCGCCGGCCCCCTTGCGCGCATTCCCCCTTCGGGACGGCGGGGTCTGCGACGAGGGCGAAGACGAATCGGTTGATTTAGTTATCATGGTAAGTTATGGTGACGACATTGGGATTCAGGGCGCCAAGCCATCGTGGCAGTTCTGACATTTGGGAGATTCCGATGACCGAAATGCGCGCATTGGCTCTCCGTGCGGTGCGGGCCATGAATGGCACCGAGGGAGCTGGTTCGCTCGGGCATTTCGTGGCCGGAAATCCGGTGCGGGGAACAGGCACCGAATTCCCTGTGCTCGACCCATCCACGGGCAACGAGATCGGC
>JAGWTB010000131.1 GCA_028869175.1 Sphingomonadales bacterium | reverse complement strand
CATCCTCAACCTCTGCCATTGTCGTATAGCGACCAAATCCCAGTCGCATAGAGGATTTTGCGGATGCGTCAGCCAGCCCCAAGGCCTTGAGTACGCGGCTGGGTTTGCCGGTGCCGGAACCGCAGGCGGAGCCGGCGGAGAAGGCGATGTCGCGCAGTTCCGAGATCAGTCGCGAGACGTCCAGTCCATCCAGCCGCAGGTTGAGATTGCCCGGCCAGCGTTCCGTCTCGCTGCCGTTGAGTGTCCAGCGGTGCAGAATGCCGCGCGCGCGCGCGGAGAGTGCGGCCAGGTGGGCACGGTCTTCGTCCATCCGCGCACCGGCCAGCGCCGCCGCCGCGCCAAACCCGGCACAGAGCGCCGGGCTGAGCGTGCCGGACCGCAGACCGCCCTCCTGCCCGCCGCCGTGCATCAGCGGAGCAATGTCCACTCCGTCGCGCACCCACAAGGCACCGATGCCCTTGGGGCCATAGAGCTTGTGCCCGGTCACCGCGATCAGGTCCGCGCCTTCCGGCGGGGCCAGCTTGCCCGCGCCCTGCACTGCGTCGCACAGGAACAGCGCGCCTGCCGCATGGGCACGCTCGGCCAGTCGCGCGACGGGCTGCACCGTGCCGATTTCATTGTTCACCTGCATCACCGCGACCAGACCAGTGCCGGTGGCGAAGTCTGCTTCCGGATCGACCAGACCCTCGCCGTCCACCGGCAAGACCTGCACCGGTGCACCGCTCGCCATGGCGACATTGATCACGGCGCTGTGTTCGATGGCCGAACAGGCAATCCCGCCCCTTGGCACCGAGAGCACTGCCTGGTTGATCGCCTCGGTCGCGCCCGAGGTGAAGATCACCCTGCCGCCCGGCGGCAGCAGCCCCGCCACCTGATCGCGCGCCACCTCGATCGCCGCCATGGCCGCGCGCCCGGCGCGGTGGGCGGAATGCGGGTTGGCAAAGCCGAGCGCTTCCGGCCCGGAGAGCCAATGGAGCATCGCCTCGCGCGCTTCGGGGGCCAAGGGCGTGGTTGCCTGATTGTCGAGATAGATCATGTGGCCCTCACCTGTGTGGCCATCGCCAGCCATATCTCCGCGAAACGCTCGATCTCTGCCACCGTGGTGTTCCATCCCGTGCTCAGCCGGATCGTGCGATCCGCCAGATCGTCATCGATACCCATGGCAGTGAGAACCGGGCTGCGGCGCATCGAGCCAGACGAGCAGGCGCTGCCCTGGCTCACCGCGATTCCGGCCATGTCGAAGCGCATCAGCTGCGCGCTGCCCGAAAGCCCGGGCATCGCCAGCGCGTGAATATAGGCGCTCGGCGTATCGAGCCGGTCGCCCAGCCAGTGTCCCCCCGCCGCGCGCACTGCATCGGCAAGCTGCATGACCGCTTGATATGTCCCCGCAGGGCCATAGGGATAGTCGCAGGCGTCCAGCGCCGCTGCCATGGCGAGGATGCCGGGCAGGTTTTCCGTACCTCGCCGATAGCCGCGCTCTTGCCCGCCAGCGGGGTCAAGCATGGCGTAATCCCGCACCAGCAAGGCCCCGACGCCGACCGGCCCGCCGAATTTGTGCGCAGCGAGAATCGCCATGTCCACTTCGTGCGGCAGCGGATATTTCCCCGCGCTTTGCGAGCAGTCTGCCACGATGAGCCCCCCGGCATCGTGGACGCAGTCGACCAGATCACCCAGGTTCTGGGCATTGCCGGTCTCGGAGTTGATCGACTGGATCGCCACGACCGGGTTGCGCGAGCGGGCGAGGATGGCTTCGAGCGCCTCCTGATCGACCGCGCCGTCGCCAAGCACGGCCAGACGCGGCGCGCCGGGAGCCGCCGCGAGTACCGCATCGTGTTCAACCGCGCTCAGCAGCCGTTCCGAGCCATGGGCCCGGCCCAACGCCAGCATCGCCGCCTCGCTGGCACCGCTGGTGAACAGCAGTTCGCCATCCCACTTCAGCCGGTCCAGAATCCTCTCGCGCGCGTCTTCCAGCGCCGCGCGCGCCCTGCGCCCGGCAGCGTGCGGACTGGAAGGATTGGCCCAGATGTCAAAGCCGTGCGCCATGGCTTCGCGCGCTTCGGGGCGAAGCGGCGTGGTCGCGGCATGGTCAAGATAGATCGTGGTTCTGGTCATTGTCCGGAAAAGTTGCTTTCGGGCCGAGGCTTTCTATATAGCCCACCGCTTCCCATCACAGTCCTTTCGCACGGCCCGGATGCCGATTTCCCGGAATGTGCGAACGGACCGCCAGTCGCAGGACAGAAACGCCCATGCCAGCCGTCATCTTCCCCGGGCCCGAAGGCCGTCTCGAAGGCCGCTTCCAGCCGGGCCCGCGCCCGCGCGCACCTGTCGCCATGATCCTGCACCCGCACCCGCAGGCGGGCGGCACGATGAATGATCGCATCACCCAGGCGATGTACAAGACCTTCGTCAATCGCGGCTTCGCCACGCTGCGCTTCAACTTCCGCGGCGTCGGCCGCAGCCAGGGCAGCTTCGACAACGGCATCGGCGAACTGTCGGACGCCGCCGCCGCGCTTGACTGGGTGCAGTCGATCCATGCCGAGGCTTCGGCCACCTGGATCGCCGGCTATTCGTTCGGCGCACTGATCGGCATGCAACTGCTGATGCGTCGCCCGGAAGTGCGCGGCTTCATCTCGGTCGCGCCGCCGGCGAACATGTACGATTTCAGCTTCCTGGCTCCCTGCCCGTCCTCCGGCATCATCATCCAGGGCGCGGCGGATACGGTGGTGACGCCGAACGCGGTGCAGAAGCTGGTCGACAAGCTGCGCACCCAGAAGCACATCACCATCCACCACGACGAGATTCCGCGCGCCAACCACTTCTTCGAGCACGAGCTCGACGAGATGATGCGTTCGGTCGACAACTATCTCGACATGCGGCTCTCGCCCGACTGCCCGATCAAGTGATCAATCGCGGAGTTCGCTTCGCTATTTCACCGCAGGACGATTGATCAGCGCCTGGCCCTGTCCGTCGGGCAGGGTCCAGATGGCAACGTTGATCGCCATGATCCCGGCAAGCAGCACCATCAGGGCCGCCTTCTTGCGCGAGGCCGCATCGCCGCGCCGGGCCATCGCTACCGCACCGACCAGCAGCCCCACGGCCGCCAGCACCATCAGGGAAAGCGCGGTCGCCATCATCGCAGCATGTCCTTTCGCATCGGCCTGTTCGCCATGGCCCACAGACCAAGGGGCAATCGGCAGGAAACGCCGCGGCGTCAAGCGGCGCACACCGCTTTGGCCGGTTTCGGTAACTTCCTGTATGGGGGAAGCAAATCGGGACAGTGGCCGAACCGACCCGCTTGCACCCCTTCGATTTGCTGCTATCCCTCTCGCTTCAGGGGAACCCCCCGGGAGAATCTCTCCCGGCCATGTCCACGAAAGGGTCACGACATGTCGATTTTCAGCAGCATCAAAGACGCAATCTTCGGCCACAAGGCAGAAGCGGCCACGCCGCCGGCCGATGCCGCCCCCGCTGTGCCGCTCGCACCCGAAGCCAGCGCCGCTCCGGCAACCACCGAAGTGGACGTCGAAGCCAACCTCACGAGCCTTGCCGCCGGTCATGACCTCAACTGGCAGTCGTCGATCGTCGATCTGATGAAGCTGCTTGGCATCGATGCCAGCTATGAAAACCGCAAGTCGCTCGCCCAGGAACTGGGCAACACCGACTATGCCGGTTCGGCGGATGACAATATCCAGCTGCACCGCCAGGTGATGCAGGCGCTGGCCCAGAATGGCGGCCGCGTGCCCGCCAGCATGCTGGGCTGATCCGCCAGCCTTGAGCGAAACGGGAAAGGGCCCGAACCGGATCGCCGGTTCGGGCCCTTTCTGATTCTGCGAACGTTGCCGTCAGCGCGTTACTGCTTGCCGAGCATCCCGGCGATGTCGTTCAGCGGATTGCCGTCACCATCGCGGTCAAGCATCGAGGCCACGCCGCTCAGGCCGCCAAGCCCGGCGAGGATACCGCCCAGACCGCCACCAGCGGGGGCTTCGGCCTGCGGAGCGCTGGGGTCCTGCACCGGACCGCCGGCACCGGTCAGCGCACCAGCCAGCGCACCGAGCCCGCCAACGCCGCCAACCTGATTCATGATCTGGCCAAGGATGTCGGGCGAAATGCCCGTCTGCTGTGCGGCCTGATCGACAGTGTTGCCCGGCTGCGAATGGTTCTGCACCAGCGCGCCGATGGCCGATTGGGCCAGCGAAGGATCGATCCCCATCTTAGCCGCGATGGCCCCTGCAGCCTGCTGCTCCAGAGCACCGGCGATTCCGTCAAAAATTCCCATTGCATGCGACTCCCGTAGAGAAGAGCGCGGACCATGCGCTGAAAGCCGGTCCAAGCAAAGTTAAATTGCAGACAGGTCACGCAGGTTTACCCAGCCGGCTGCAGCCCGCGCCGGACGGAAAAAGGCCCCGCGCTAACGGGGCCTTTCCTCTCCAACTCGTGGTCGCGCCGGGGCCACAGGGCCCCGCGCATCAGGCCGCCTTGGGCGCGGCCTGGCGAACGCCTTCATCGACGTGGTCGATGAACTGTTCAAAGTTGTCGACAAACTTGCCGACCAGTTCGCGCGCGTTCTTGTCGTATTCGTTGCCATCGGCCCAGGCCGCCCGCGCATCGAGCAGTGCGGCATCGACGCCCGGCACGGCCACCGGCACTTCGAAGCCGAAGTTGGGGTCCTTGCGGAATTCGGCGTTGTTCAGGCTGCCGTCGAGCGCGGCATTGAGCAAGGCGCGGGTCGCCTTGATCGGCATGCGCTTGATGCCCGGATCGGTGGCCTTGCCGCCCGACCAGCCGGTGTTGACCAGCCAGCATTCCGCCCCGCCATCGGCGATCCGCTTCTTCAGCAGGTTGCCATAGACGCTGGGATGGCGCGGCATGAAGGCAGCGCCGAAGCAGGTGCTGAAGGTGGCTTCCGGCTCGGTCACGCCGATTTCGGTGCCCGCCACCTTGGCGGTATAGCCCGACAGGAAGTGGTACATCGCCTGATCCGGGGTGAGCCGCGCGATCGGCGGCAGCACGCCGAACGCATCGGCGGTGAGGAAAATGATGCTCGACGGCGGCGGGCCGAGGTTCTTCTCGCTGGTGTTCGGGATGAACTCGATCGGATAGGCGCCGCGGGTGTTTTCGGTCTTGCT
>JAGWTB010000042.1 GCA_028869175.1 Sphingomonadales bacterium | reverse complement strand
GCGGCCTCGCTGCCCGACCAGATCAGGGTGGAATCGTCGGTCGGCTCGATGTGCTTGCCCGGCAGGTAATTGCCGCGATAGGGCACGCCCTGCTCCTTGAGCCATTGGAAATGGTTCAGCGCCTCGCTTCCGTAAAGCTCGCACTTCGCCTCGTCCGCACAGGGACCACCGGCAAGCTTGAGGTAGGTCGTGAAGGCTTCGACCGTATCGTCGAAACCCGCGGCTTTCTGGACGTCGGTTCCGCCGCCGATATAGATTTCCCCGCCCGAAAGCGCCGAGGCACCGCCGCTGCCGGAATTGCGCTCGAACAGCATGACCTTCGCGCCCGCAGCGGCCGCCTCGATCGCTACGCAGGCCCCGGTTGCCCCGAAGCCGACAACGGCAACGTCCGTCTCGAAATCCCAGTGCGGCACTTCGCGCGCCGCAAGCGGCTGGTAATGCGAATATGCGTTCATTCGCTATCTCCCTCCCAAGAGTCGGACTTGCGGACGAACGCCGCATGCGTTGGCGGCGTTCGTCCGTATAGGTCAGCTTGCTTGCCGCGCCTTCACCATGTCGAGCGCAACGTCGACGATCATGTCTTCCTGTCCGCCGACCATCTTGCGGCGTCCCAGTTCGAGCAGGATTTCGCGGGTGTCGATGCCGTAGGTTTCGCTGGCCTTTTCCGCATGGCGCAGGAAGCTGGAATAGACGCCGGCATAGCCCAGACTCAGTGTCTCGCGGTCGACCCGCACCGGCCGGTCCTGCAAAGGGCGCACCAGGTCTTCGGCGGCATCCATCAGCAGGTTGACGTCGCAACCGTGGTTCCAGCCTTTGCGGTCTACTGCGGCGATGAACACTTCCAGCGGCGCATTACCTGCGCCCGCGCCCATCCCGGTGAGGCTGGCGTCGATGCGCACCGCGCCGCACTGCGCGGCGACGATCGAGTTCGCCACGCCAAGGCCAAGGTTGTGGTGCGCATGCATGCCGCGCTGGGTTTCGGGCTTGAGCACGCGGTCATAGGCTTCGAAGCGTGCGCGCACCCCGTCCATGTCGAGCGCGCCGCCGCTGTCCGTCACGTAGACGCATTGCGCACCATAACTTTCCATAAGGAGCGCCTGGCTCGCGAGCACGTCCGGCTCGATCATGTGGCTCATCATCAGGAAGCCCGACACGTCCATACCGAGATCGCGGGCGATGCCGATATGCTGCTTCGATACGTCGGCTTCAGTGCAATGCGTAGCGACGCGGACCGAACGCACGCCGATGTCAAAGGCGCGGCGCAGTTCCTCCACCGTGCCGACGCCGGGCAGGATCAGCGTGGTGAGCGCGCACTTGTCCAGCACGTCGGCCACGGCCTCAAGCCATTCCCAGTCTGTATGCGCGCCGAAGCCGTAGTTGAAGCTGGCGCCGGAAAGACCGTCGCCATGCGCCACCTCGATGGCGTCGACGCCCGACTTCTCGATCGCCGCCGCAATCGCGCGGACGTGGTCGATGCCGTACATGTGCCGCACGGCGTGCATGCCGTCGCGCAGGGTGACATCCTGGATGTAGAGCTTGTCGCCCGCATCGATGTTGAAGTTCGCGTTCATGGAATGGCGTCCTTTCAGGCGGCTGCGGCCATGCGGCGCGCGGCCAGCAGTTCGCCGGTGGCCTTGGCGGCGGCGGTCATGATGTCGAGGTTGCCAGAATAGCTCGGCAGGTAGTCACCCGCGCCTTCGACCTCGAGCATGATCATCGACTTGATGCCGGTGAAATCGCCCATGCCGGGGATCTTCAGCTTGTTGTTGTCGCCAAACCGCTCGAATTGGATTTCCTGCTTAAGGCGGTAGCCGGGCACGTACTTCTGCACTTCGGCGACCATGTCCTCAACCGAGCGGCGGATCTGGTCCTCGCTTGCGCCTTCGGACAGGGTGAAAACCGTGTCGCGCATGATCATCGGCGGTTCGGCCGGGTTGAGGATGATGATCGCCTTGCCCTTGGCAGCACCGCCGACCACCTCGATCGCACGCGCCGTGGTGCGGGTGAACTCGTCGATGTTGGCGCGGGTGCCCGGACCGGCCGAACGCGAGGAGACCGATGCGACGATCTCGGCATAATGGACCTGATCCGAAACGCGGGCAACAGCGGCGACCATCGGAATGGTCGCCTGGCCGCCACAGGTCACCATGTTGACGTTGGGCTGGTCAAGGTGCTGGCTCATGTTGACCGGCGGCACGGTGAACGGCCCGATCGCGGCGGGCGTCAGATCGATTACCTGGATGCCATCGGCGCGCAGGGCTTCGTCATGGACCTTGTGGGCATAGGCCGAGGTCGCATCGAAAGCGATGCCGATCTCCTTGTAGAGCGGGTGCTTGCGCAGCCCCTCCAGACCCTCGTGAGTGGTGGCAATGCCGTGCTCACGTGCCATGGCGAGGCCCTCCGACTTCTCGTCGATGCCCACCACGATGGCGAGTTCCATGTTCTGGGGGTACTTGATCATCTTCATCATCAGGTCGGTGCCGATGTTGCCCGAACCGATGATCGCCGCCTTTACGCGCGCCATGGCTGTTTTCCTTACACGAAGTTGGCAATGCAGGTGCCCAGCGGGCCGCCTGCATTGCTCAGGGTCATTTCGAAACGGTCGCCTTTCACGGCGTCGGCGAGCGGCACGAGGCTGCCCGAGAGGATCACGTCACCAGCATCCAGCGTGACGCCATAAACGCCGAGCGTATTGGCCAGCCAGGCCACCGCCTGCGCCGGATCGCCCTGCACGGCATGGCCATAGCCTTCCGACAGCGGCGTGCCGTTCTTGGTGACGGCCACGTGGAGGCCCGGCAGATCAAACCCGGCAGGGTCAAGCCGTTCCGCCCCCAGCACATAGACCCCGCAGGATGCATTGTCGGCCACGGTATCGACGATGGAAATCTTCCAGTCGCGGACGCGGCTGTCGACAATCTCGAAGCAGGGGGCCACGCACTCGGTCGCGGCCAGCACATCGGCGGCGGTCACGCCGGGGCCGTTGAGGCTGTCCTTCAGAATGAAGGCGATCTCCGCCTCGGCGCGCGGCGCGATCAGCGCCTTGCCATCAACGTCGATATCGCCCTCGACGAACATCCAGTCGGTCAGGAAGCCGAAATCGGGCTGGTGCACGCCCAGCATGTCCTGCACCGCCTTGCTGGTCACGCCAATCTTCTTGCCGACGACCTTCTCGCCGTCATTCAGGCGGCGCGAGAGGAAATCGAGGCTGATGGCATAGGCATCGTCTATGGTCAGCGACGGATCCTGCTCGATCAGCGGGCGCATCGAACGGCGGGTGCGCAGCGCTTCGTAAAGCGCGGCGCCATATTTTCCGGCCGTGGACCCGGCGGCGGACAGGGGGAGCTCAGCGCCGGGCATTGAGGAACTCGGTGATATAGGCGTTGAACTCGGCCGCGCGCTCGACCTGCACCCAATGCCCGGTACGGGCAAAGGTGATCGCCCGCACATCGGCACAGCGTTCAAGGAACAGGCGGGCGTGGGCTTCGGGGCAGAACTCGTCGTTCAGCCCCCAAAGCACGAAGGTCGGCTGCTCGATCTCTCCCAGGCGCGACGAAAGGTCTGGAGTGCGCATCCGCATCAGAACGTCCTTGGGCTGGGTGCGGGCCACGGCGAAGCGTTCGGCAATCAGGCTTTCGGGGATCTTCGGGACGAAATCGGGGTGGACCAGGTTCGAGACGAGGCGCGTCTGTTCGGCAAGATCGAAGTCCGGCCCGCCGAAGCTGGAGACCATCTTGGCGATCCCCGGCATCACGAAGTACGCTTCGCGCTCGGCCACGCAGCCTGGTGCCATCAGCACGAGGCTGCTGGCAAACCCGGGGTGGTCGAGCGCCAACTGCAGCGCAACCCCGCCGCCCAGCGAATTGCCGATCAGGCTGGCACGGGTCACGCCGTGGGCGAGAAGTGCTTCGTATAGCGTGTCGGTGAACAGTTGCAGGGTATAGTCGAGCCCCTCGGGCTTGGACGAGCCGCCATAGCCGATCATGTCGGGGAGGATGACGCGGTAGCCGGCGTCAACGAAGGCGTCGATGTTCTGGCGGAAGTTGGAGGCGCCAGAAGCGCCCGGACCGCTGCCGTGAATGAACACCACGGCTGGCGCCAATCGATCACCGGCCTCGGCGATGACGATGTCATAGCCGCCGCTGACACGGTGCGTGGACGTAACAAGGTCGGTCATGGACGAGCTCCGCTATGGCGATCAAAGAACAAGGGGGCGGGAAGAAGCAGATTGGGGAGGGGCAGGACCGAACCCGCGGCCAAAACCGCGAGCGTGACCGGCGACGCGCCCTTGGAAGGGATGACCATGGTCTGCTGCGTCTCCCAGGATCGAATCATAGTCCGGCTAATAGGCGTGTTTCGTAATATAAAATGCCACTATGTACGCAAATCGTCAATTGAAAAGCACAATGGCTTTCGATATTAGCAGATTTCGAATCCAGTGCACCGTGCATCCGGCGCGTGATCATCAACTTGGGGAGAGCAGGCCCGTGACCGTCAGGTCCACGATCGATTTGACAGGGCAGGTTGCCATCGTCACCGGGGGAACCCGGGGGCTTGGCCGCCAGATGGCCGAGGTGCTTGCCCGTGCCGGTGCCCGCGTCGTGGTCTGCGGCCGCAACACACCCGATGACCTGCCCCCGGGAGTCTCGTTTCGCGCTGCCGACATCCGCGATGCCGACCAGGCGAAGGAACTGGTCGATGCCGTCGCTGCGGAGCACGGCCGGATCGATATCCTGGTCAACAATGCTGGCGGTTCGCCCCATGCGGCAGCGGCAACGGCCTCGCCCCGCTTCTTCGATGCGATCATTCGGCTGAACCTGCATTCAGCGATGTTCATGGCTCAGGCAGCGTTCGCGCACATGCGCGCCGCCGGTGCGGGCAGCATCGTCAATATTGCCAGCGTCTCTGCCATCCGCCCTTCGCCGATGACTGCGGCATATGGTGCTGCCAAGGCGGGGCTGCTTAGCCTGACGCAAAGTCTCGCGCAGGAATGGGGGCCGGACGGCGTGCGCGTCAACGCGATCATCGTCGGCCTGATGCACACCGAAACCGCCGAAGAGACCTATGGCGACGAGGATGCCCAGGCTGCCGTCGCGCTGTCGCTGCCGTTGCAGCGCATGGGCACCG
Source organism: Sphingomonadales bacterium (assembly GCA_028869175.1). Taxonomy (GTDB): domain Bacteria; phylum Pseudomonadota; class Alphaproteobacteria; order Sphingomonadales; family Sphingomonadaceae; genus Novosphingobium. The sequence continues at coordinate 18,236 of JAGWTB010000042.1, read as the reverse complement.
GCTTCGATGTCGCCAACGCGGTGCTGTGGCTGAGTTCGGACCTCGCAAGCTGGGTCAGCGGCGCGCGCATCAATGTCGATGGCGGGGGTGAGCGACCCTACTTCCTCGATCTCGTGAAAGGATAATGACAGCCATGGGCATCAAGGCGCTCGGCTATGTCGTCGTGGAGACGGCAAAGCCCGAGGAATGGGGCCGCTTCCTGACCGAATTGGTCGGTGCGATGCGGGTGGACGGCGCGGCAGGCGGCGCGGCGCTGTACCGGGTCGATGACCGGGTATTCCGCTTCCGCGTCCAGCCCGGCGACCGCGAATGGTTCGTCGTCGCCGGCTACGAGGTGGAGAGTCGCGCCGCGCTGGACGCGCTTGCCGGCAAAGTCGCCGCCGCCGGTCGTCCGGTTGAATGGGCTAGTTTGGAAGACGCCGAAAGTCGGGGTGCCGATGCCCTGTTCCGTACCACCGATCCCGCCGGCAACGGTCTGGAGCTCTATTGCGGCGACGCCCGCACCGGTGCGCCGTTCGTCTCGCCGATCGGGGTGCCGGAATTCGTCACTGGCGACATGGGCATGGGTCATGCGGTGTTTTCCGCTCCCAACTTCGACGAGACCATTGCCTTCCACTGCGACGTGCTCGGCTTCCACCAGACCGACATGCCCCGCTTCCAGTTGTTCGGCCCGGAAGGTCCGTCGATGGGCTTTGCCTTCCTGCACGCCGACAACGGCCGCCACCATTCGATCGCGTTTGGCGAAGGTCCGATCCCGCCGTCGGGCGCTGTCCACATCATGCTGGAATTGCCGACCCTGATCGAGGTGGGCAAAGCGCATGACCGGATGAAACGGATGGGCTATGCCGAAAGCGCCACGCTTGGCCGGCACGTCAACGACGAGACCACCGGCTTCTACGTACAGACCCCGTCCGGTTTCGATCTCGAGATCGGCTGCGACAGTGTGGTGATCGACCCGACCACCTGGCAAACCACCCGGCACGAGGCGATCAGCGTATGGGGCCACGAATGGGCCTGGCAGAAAGCCATGAAACAGCAACAAGAACAGGGAGAAGCCGCGTGAACGCGCCCAAAACCCTCGATAAACTGATGAGCGCGGCGGAGATTGTTGCGCAGCTTTCGGATGGCATGACCATTGGCATTGGCGGCTGGGGTCCGCGGCGCAAGCCGATGGCTTTGGTGCGGGAGATTCTGCGTTCCGACCTGAAGGACCTGACCGTGGTGGCCTATGGCGGCGCGGACGTGGGAATGCTGTGCGCGGCGGGGAAGGTGCGCAAGCTGGTGTTTGCCTTCGTCTCGCTGGATGCGATCCCGCTGGAGCCGTGGTTCCGTAAAAGCCGCGAGGCCGGGCAGCTCGAAGTGCTCGAACTCGATGAAGGGATGTTGCAGTGGGGGCTGAAGGCGGCGGCGTTCCAGCTGCCGTTCCTGCCGACCCGGGTGGGGCTTGGCACCGATCTGGCGGAGCTGGGCGGGCTCAAGACCGTGCAGTCGCCCTATGCCGATGGCGAAACGCTGATCGCCATGCCCGCGCTGAAGCTGGATGCGGCGCTGCTGCACGTCAACCGCAGCGATTGGCGCGGCAACGTCCACGTGTTCGGCCCGGATGTCTATTATGACGAATGGTTCGCCCGCGCGGCGGCGAAGACCTATGTTTCGTGCGAGGAACTGGTCGACCGGATGGAAGACCATTACGCCGACGACGCGCAGTACAACATCGTCGAGCGCGCGTTCATTTCGGGCGTGGTGGAAGTGCCGGGCGGCGCCCATCCCAGTTCGATGCCCCCGGCCTATGGCTGGGACATGAAGGCGTTCAAGGCCTGGGCCGATGCGGCGAAGGACCCGGGTGACTGGCAGGCGGTGAAGGACCGCTTTGTCGGCGCTTCGGAAGAAGCCTATCTTGCAACCTTTGGCGGAAAGGAGGCGGTAGCGGCTCTCCCGCTGCCGATTTTCTGATGACTGAACCCAGCCTCGCAGAACTGTGCATCTTCGCCTGCTCGCAAGCTTTCCGCGGCAACGGCGAAATCATCGCCACCGGCGTTGGCCCGGTGCCGCGCCTGGCCGCCGGTCTGGCCAAGCTGACCCACAGCCCGGAACTGATGATGACCGATGGCGAAGCCTATCTGGTCGAGCAGCCGGTGCCGATTGGCCCGCGCGCCTATGATGACCGCAAAGCGGCGGGCTATCTGCCGTTCAGCCGGTTTTTCGATGCGGCGGTGTGGACCGGGCGGCGCCATGCCATGGTGACGCCGACCCAGCTTGATCGCTTCGGCCAGATCAACCTGTCCTACATGGGCGGGACCTATGACAAGCCGAAGACCCAGATGCTGGGCGTGCGCGGTTTCCCGGGCAACACGATCTACCACCCGAACAGCTTCTTCTTCCCGGCGCATTCTGCCCGCGTGTTCGTGCCGCAGGTCGATATGATTTCGGGGGTCGGATACAATCCGGCCAAGCGCGTGGCCGGGGGCAACTATTCCGGCGTGGACCTGCGGCTGATCGTCACCAACCTGTGCGTGATGGATTTTGGCGGCGCGGACAACGCGATCCGCGTGATCTCGTTGCACCCGGGCGTGACCTTCGAGGAGGTTCAGGAAGCCACCGGCTTTGCGCTGGAGAAGGGCGACCTTGCCGAGACTCCGCTGCCCACGGCAGACCAGCTGGAGATCATCGCCAGCCTTGATCCGCACAATATCCGCGCCAGCGTGATCCGCGACAATCCGCCCGCCCGGAGGACCGCATGAAGGACGACCTCGCCGCGCCCAAGCCGGTGGACATCACCTACGAAACCGAAGAGCCGGTTCTCTACGAGGTGGTGGACGCAGTGGCGTGGATCACGATGAACCGCCCGCAGTTCAACAATGCCCAGAACGGGCAGATGACGTATGCGCTGGACGATACCTTCAACCGCGCCGTGCAGGACGATGCGGTCCGGGCAATCGTGCTGGCGGGCAATGGCAAGCACTTCTCCGCCGGGCATGACATCGGCACCCCGGGGCGCGACCTGCACCGCGAATTCGACAAGCGGCTGATGCTGCCGCCGCACACCAACAAGCCGGCGGCAGAACTGCTCTACACCCGCGAGCAGGAGCAGTACCTGGGCATGTGCCGCCGCTGGCGCGACATTCCCAAGCCGACCATTGCTTGTGTGCAGGGCGCCTGCATCGCGGGCGGGCTGATGCTGGCCTGGGTCTGCGACCTGATCGTGGCGAGCGAGGACGCGTTCTTCCAGGATCCGGTCAACCCGCTGATGGGCATTCCCGGGGTGGAATACTTCGCTCACGCCTATGAACTGCCGCCGCGCGTCGCCAAGGAGTTCCTGCTGCTGGGCGAGCGGATGAGCGCGTGCCGCGCCGAACAGTTCGGCATGGTCAACAAGGTTGTCCCGCGCGAGGATCTGCGCGATGCGGCCGCTGCCTGGGCCGCGAAGCTGGCCGGGCAGAACCGGCTGGGCAACTGGCTGACCAAGCAGGCGGTCAACCACGTCGAGGAACTGCGCGGCAAGCGCGCGGCGATGGACGCGGTGTTCCACATGCACCACTTCGCCCATGCCCAGAACGACATGGTCACCGGCAACTCGATCGCCGGGGTCAGCGGCAAGTCGGCGGCAAGCGCCAACAAGAAAGACGCGGGCGAAAGCTGATGGCCGATCCCCTGCACACGGTAATGGTGGAGCGGCTGGGCTGCCGGGCGCCGATCATCCAGACCGCGATGGGCTGGGTGGCCGAACCTGCGCTGGTGATCGCCAGCAGCAATGCCGGGGCCTTCGGCTTTCTGGGCGCGGCGGTGATGACCCCGGCGGAAACGGCGGCAAAGATCGCGGCGGTGCGCCAGGGTACCGACCGGCCCTTCGGCGTCAACTTCCACATGTTCCAGCCCGGCGCGGCCGAAATCGTCGAAACGATCATCGCCAACAAGGACCAGGTGCGCGCCGTGTCGTTCGGGCGCGGCCCTGACGCGAAGATGATCGCGCGGTTCAAGGATGCCGGCATCCTGTGCGTGCCGACCGTGGGCGCGGTGAAGCACGCGCAGAAGATGGAGCAGCTGGGCGTGGACATGGTTGTCGTCCAGGGCGGCGAGGGCGGCGGCCATACCGGTTCGGTGCCCACCACCGTACTGCTGCCGCAGGTGCTGGACGCGGTGAAGATACCGGTGATCGCGGCGGGCGGCATGGCTGACGGGCGCGGCCTGGTGGCGGCGCTGGCCTATGGCGCAGTCGGCGTGGCCATGGGCACGCGCTTTCTGCTGACGCGCGAAAGCCCCGCGCCGGACAATGCCAAGGCCGCTTATGTCAAGGCCGGGACGGATGGCATCGTGCTTACCACCAAGATCGACGGCATGCCCCAGCGCATGGTCCGCACGCCGCTGGTGGACCGGATCGAGGCTTCGGGCCGGATCGGCATGTGGCTGCGGGCGCTGGAAGCGGGCGCCGAGATGAAGCGCCAGACCGGGGCTTCGTGGCTGGAGATGATCCGCGCCGCGCGCGGCATGACCGCACATGGCGAGATGCCGCTGGCCCAGGCCATGCTGTCTGCCGCCGCACCCATGCTGATCCAGAAGGCCATCGTCGACGGCGACATCGAACACGGCGCCATGGCGACCGGCGTGGTCGGCGGGCGCATCACCGAGGTGCCGACCTGCCAGGAACTGGTCGAGCGCATCATGGCCGAGGCCCGCGCCCGGCTGGCGGCCCTGGCCTGCTGAGAGGAGAACCCATGCCGATCACCACCGAAATCAGGGACCGGATCGCCGAGATCGTCTTCGACGTGCCCCCGGTGAATGCCTTTGACAGTGAAACCTGGATGAGCCTGCCGGCGATCATCACCGCGGCGGCCAGCAACCCCGAGGTCAACTGCGTGCTGATCCGCGCGGCGGAAGGTGCCCGCGGCTTTTGCGGCGGGGTCGACATCAAGGAGATGCAGGCCCACCCGGAACGCATCACCGTGCTCAACCGCGGCAACTACCTGACGTTCAAGGCGATCCGCGATGCCGAAGTGCCGGTGGTGGCCGCCGTGCACAAGTTCGTGATCGGCGGCGGCATCGGCATTTGCGGGGCGAGCGACACGATCATCGCGGCGGACGATGCCTACTTCAGCCTGCCCGAGGTTGATCGCGGCGCCATGGGCGGGGCCAGCCACCTCTCGCGCATGCTGCCGCTGCACAAGGTGCGCGCCGCATTCTTCACCGGCGGCAACATCCCGGCGACAGAAGCCTACCGCCTGGGCGCAGTCGAAAAAGTCGTCCCGCGCGAGGCGCTGGTAGCCGAAGCGCGCGCGTTCTGCGCCGTGATCGCCAGCAAGAGCCGCAAGGCGCTGGTCATCGCCAAGGAAGCGCTGAACGGGCTGGAGCCGCGCGACGTCGACCGCGGCTATCGCTGGGAACAGGGCTTCACGCTCGAAATGTACATGCACGAGGACAGCCAGAAAAGCCGCGACGCCTTCGTCGAGTCCGGCAAGGCAGCGACGTTCTGAAAAGGCCAAGACGATGGACCTCAACTATACCCCACAGCAGAACGCCTTCCGCGCCGAAGTGCGCAGCTGGCTGGAAGCCAACGTGCCAAAGCAGCCGCTCGAACACTACGATGCCACCCGCGAAGGCTTCGAGGCGCACCGCCAGTGGGAAGCCACGCTGAAAAGCGGCGACTGGGGCATGGTCACCTGGCCCAAGGAATACGGCGGGCGCGGAGTCGATCTGATCCAGTGGCTGATCTTCGAGGAGGAATATTACCGGGCCGGGGCACCCGGTCGGGTCAACCAGAACGGTATCTTCCTGCTGGGCCCGACGCTGATGGAGTTCGGCACCCACGAACAGAAGCAGCGCTTCCTGCCGCCGATGGCCGCTGGCGAGGAAATCTGGGCCCAGGCCTGGTCGGAACCGCAGGCCGGGTCAGACCTTGCTGGCATCCGCGCCACTGCCCAGCGTGCCAAAAATGCCAACGGGGACGATGAATACGTGCTCAACGGCCACAAGATCTGGTCAAGCCGCGGCGCTTTCGCCGACTGGGCGTTCGGCTTGTTCCGCGAGCCGGGCAGCGAGCGCCACAAGGGCACCAGCCTGATCTTCTTCCGGCTCGACCAGCCGGGCGTCACCCGCAATCCGATCCGCAAGATCAACGGCCATCCCGGTTTTGCCGAGATTTTCCTGGAAGACGTGCGCGTCCCGGCCTTCAATCGCCTTGGCGACGAAGGGCAGGGCTGGCACATCTGCATGGCGACTGCCGGGTTCGAGCGCGGGCTAATGCTGCGCAGCCCCGCCCGCTACCAGGCGGCAGCGGCGAAGTTGGCGGCGCTGTGGCAGGCCCGCAAGGTCAATTCCAGAGACGCGGGGGCCGATCCGGTGCTGGAAGCCGATGTCATCCGCGCCTTCATGAATGCCGAGGCCTATGCCCTGTCGATCTACCAGACCGCATCGCGGCTGATTGCCGGGGCGAAGATCGGCCCGGAAGCCTCGACCAACAAGATTTTCTGGTCTGAGCTGGACATCCACCTCCACCGCACCGCGCTGGCGATCCTTGGCGAGGAAGCAGAACTCCTGCCTTCAGCCGCGCGTCTGGCCGCCGGCGATCCAGACTGGCTGGACGATTACATCTTCTCGCTCGCCGGGCCGATCTATGCCGGTTCGAACGAGATTCAGCGCAACATCATCGCCGAGCGCATGCTCGGCCTGCCCCGCTAGGCTTCAGGAGCGAGCGATGGATTTCACCCTTTCCGATGAGCAACTGATGTTCGCCGATACCACGCGGACGTTGCTTGGCGATACCTGCACACCCGAACACTGGCGCAAGATGATGGAACAGGACGTCGCTTTCGACGCCGCGCGCTGGGCCACGCTCGCCGAGAACGGCTTTACGGTGCTGATGCTGCCGGAGAATGCCGGAGGCCTGGGACTTGCCGAACTGGACATGGCGCTGATCGCGGTGGAAGCCGGCTATGTCGCGCTGCCCGAACCGTTGACGGAAAGCGCGGGCGTGGCCATGCCGATGCTGGCGGCGCTGGCACCCGATCATTCGCTGCTCGCCGATCCGAAGGCCATTGTTGCCATTGCTCCGGCAATCAATCCTGTGGTCGCCTATGCCGACCAGGCCGCGGCGATCCTGATCGAGCGCGGCGGACGCACCTTCCTTGCCCAGCGCGAGGACGTGACGCTGGTTGCTGCGCCGACGATCGACCCGCTGCGCCGCGTCTTCCGTCTTGAATGGGAATCCACCCGTGCCGAAGACCTCGGCCCGGCCGACTGGGGACTGGCGCAGGACCGAGCCGCGCTGTTCGCAGCCGCGCAGGGGCTCGGCCTTGCCCAGCGCAGCGTCGACCTTGCCGTCGCCTATGCCAAGGAGCGTACCCAGTTCGGCAAGCCGATCGGCTCTTACCAGGCGGTCAAGCACCACCTCTCGAGCGCGCAGGTGGCGATCGAATTTGCCCGGCCCGTGGTGCTGGCCGCCGCTGCCGGCATCGGCGCACAGGACACCTATTCCCGTGCCAGGGTCAGCCACGCCAAGCTTGTCGCGCTGGAAGCCGCCGATCAAGCGGCGCGCGCCGCCATCCAAGTGCATGGCGGCATGGGCTATTCGTGGGAGGTCGACGTCCATCTGTTCCTCAAGCGCACGCTCGCCCTGACCGGTGCCTGGGGCACGCCCGCCCATCACCGCGGCCGCGTTGCCGCGCGCCTGCTCAGTCGGCCCACTGGGCCCGACCAGACTTTTGCCAGAGAGGCCGCCAATGCCTGAAGCCTATATCATCGACGCCGTTCGCAGCCCGATCGGCCGCAAGAAGGGCAGCCTCGCCCAGGTTCACCCCGCCGATCTCGGCGCCCACGCGATCAAGGCGCTGGTGGAACGCACCAGGATCGACCCGGCCCGCGTGGACGACGTGGTCTGGGGCTGCTGCGATACCATCGGCCCGCAGGCCGGTGACATCGGCCGCACCGCATGGCTGGTGGCAGGAATGCCGGAAGAAGTGCCGGGCGTTACGATTGATCGCCAGTGCGGCTCGTCGCAGCAGGCCGTCCACTTTGCCGCGCAGGGGGTGATGAGCGGCACCCAGGATCTGGTCGTCGCCGGCGGCAGCCAGGCGATGAACGCCATTCCAATCTCGGCAGCGATGTTCGCGGGCGAGCCTTATGGCTTCAATAGTCCGTTCCTCGGCTCGCGCGGGTGGGACGCGCGCTACGGCGACGAGGAAGTCAACCAGATCCGCTCTGCCGAGATGATCGCGGACAAGTGGCAGATCAGCCGCGAGGCAATGGAAGAATTCGCACTCGCCAGCCACCGGCGCGCCCAGGCCGCCTGGGATGCCGGTTGGTTCGCCGACGAAGTTGCCCCCCTCGAAGGGCTGGAACGCGACGAGACGATCCGCCCGGCCACCACGCTGGAAGGCCTCGCCGCGCTGAAGCCGGTTCGTGAAGGCGGGGTCATCACCGCCGGCGTCGCCAGCCAGAACTGCGATGCCGCCGCCGCCATGCTGATCGCCAGCGAACGCGCAGTGAAGGAATTAGGCCTCAAGCCCCGCGCCCGCATCCACCACATCTCGGTCCGCGCTGCCAATCCGGTGTGGATGCTGACCGGGCCGATCCCCGCCACGCAATATGCCCTGAAGAAGGCAGGCATGAGCGTTGCCGACATCGACCTGTTCGAATGCAACGAGGCCTTCGCCTCGGTGCCGCTGGCATGGATGAAGGAACTGGGCATCCCGCACGAGAAGGTGAACGTGAACGGCGGGGGTATCGCGCTCGGTCACCCGATCGGGGCTACCGGCGTGCGGCTGATGACCACGCTGCTGGGTGCGCTGGAGCGCACGGGCGGCCGCTATGGCCTGCAGACCATGTGCGAAGGCGGCGGCCAGGCCAACGTTACCATCATCGAGCGGCTGTAAGGGCCGGACGGAAGCGCCGCCGCGATGCCTTGCTATGCCTACCAGGGGATCATCCCGGTGGTCGATCCGAGCAGCTTCGTCCACCCGCTCGCGTCGCTGATCGGCGACGTGATCGTGGGGCCGGGCTGTTTCATCGCGCCCGGTGCTTCGCTGCGCGGCGATTTCGGGAGGATCGTGGTGGAGGGCGACAGTTCGATTCAGGACAACGTCACCGTCCATGCCGGCGCCGATCGCGACACGGTGATCCACCGCGGGGCGACCATTGCCCACGGCGCGATCATCCACGGCTGCGAAATCGGCGAGAACAGCCTGGTGGGAATGAACGCGGTCGTGCTCGACGCGGCGGTGATCGGGCCGGAAAACCTTGTTGCCGCCCTGGCGTTGGTGAAGTCCGATGCGGTCACCCCGCCGCGCAGTCTCGTGGTGGGCAACCCGGCGCGCGTCATCCGCCAGTTCGCGCCGCACCAGGTGACCTGGCGCAACGACGGGCAGGGCGAATACCAGCGCCTGGCTCGCGAGGCGCTGGATCCCGCCATCGGTATCCTCGAGGCCGAGCCGCTGCGCGCGGTCGAGCCTGACCGGGCGCGGGTGCGCTCGGAAGCGGTCGCGGTGCGGCTCAGCGGTTCGACCGCTGAACGCCGCGAGGCCCGCCTTGCACGCCACGAGGGAGAAGCGCGATGAGCCCGGAAGCCCACGTTACCAACCTGCTCTACCGCTATGCCGAGCTGATGAACGAGGGCCGCCTCGAAGAGGTGGCTGCCCTGTTCGCGAAGGCGCGGGTGAAGATGGGCGGCGGCACGGAGGTCGAAGGGGCGGCGCCGATGCTTGCGCAATGGCACACCTTCGTGCGGATCTACCCTTGCAGCACACCGGGCACCCGGCACCTCGTCACCAACCCGATCGTGGCGGTTGACGAGGCCGCCGGCACCGCCACCTGCCGCTCGTACTACACTGTGTTCCAGCAGACGCCGGACCTGCCGCTCCAGCCGATCTGCATGGGCCGCTATCACGATAGCTTCGTGCTGGAGGACGGTGCCTGGCGCTTCGCCACGCGCGACTATTCCATGCTCGATTATCTCGGCGACCTGTCGCAGCACCTAATGCTGCCGGTCGGCTGATCCGGCGCTTTCAAGGAGAACTTCGTTGGGTATCTGCGACAACCGTACTGTCATCATCACCGGCGCCGCGCGCGGTCTGGGCCGGGCCTATGCGCTGGCCTTCGCCGCCGAAGGCGCGAACGTTGTCGTCAACGACATCGGCACCTCGCTCGGCGGCGAAGGGCGCGACACCAGCGCTGCCGACGGTGTGGTGGCCGAGATCAAGGCCGCTGGCGGCCAGGCGATCGCCAACTACGAAGACATCACCGATTGGGACGGCGCCGGCCGCATTGTCCAGGCCGCGCTCGACGCGTTCGGCGACCTCCACGTCGTGGTCAACAACGCCGGAATCGTGCGCGACCGGATGTTCGTGTCCGCCACGCTCGAGGAATGGGACGCGACCATGCACGTCCACCTGCGCGGGCATTTCTGCCTCGCGCGCCACGCGGTGAACTACTGGCGCGCCAAGCAGAAGGAAGGCCGCAACCCCGACGCGCGGATCATCAACACTTCGTCGGGCGCGGGCCTCCAGGGCTCGATCGCCCAGGCTGCCTATTCCACCGCCAAGGGCGGCATCGCCGCGCTCACCCTGGTCCAGGCCGCTGAACTGGGCCGCTACGGCATCACCGCCAATGCGCTCGCCCCCTCGGCCCGCACCCGGATGACCGAGCAGGCCTTCGCAGACAAGATGGCCACCGAGGGCCAGTCGTTCGACGTGATGGACCCGGCCAACGTCGCCCCCACGGTGGTTTGGCTTGGCAGCGCCGAGAGCGCCGAGGTCACTGGCGGCGTCTTCGAAATCGAAGGCGGCAAGATCATGCTGGAACAGGGCTGGCGCGAGGGGCCGTGCGTGGACAAGGGTGCCCAGTGGCAGCCCGCCGAAGTCGGCGCGGTTGTCGAAAAGCTGCTCGCTGAACGCAGCCCCCCGCGCAAGGTCTGGGGCACGGCCTGAGCCGACTGGACCGACGGCCTGCCGCGCGAACCGCGCGGAAATCAATGATCGGCGCGCCCCTTGCGCCCAGCACCACGAGGTAATCCATGAGCATTCCTGTTCCCGCCTATCCGACCCCGCTGGGGATGCTGAAGGGCAAGACCTTGGTAATCACCGCCGCCGCCGGCACCGGCATCGGTTTCTCCGTGGCAAAGCGCGCCGCCGAGGAAGGCGCGAAGGTACTGATCAGCGACTTCCACGAACGCCGGCTGGGGGAGGCGGCGGACCGGATTGCGGCCGAGGTTGGCTGCGAACGGCCGGCCACCTTTGTCTGTGACGTGACCAGCGAGCAACAGGTTCAGGCACTGCGCGATGCGGCGCTGGCGACGCTTGGCCGGGTCGACGTGTTGATCAACAACGCCGGGCTGGGCGGTGAAGTGCCTGTGGTCGACATGACCGACGAGCAGTGGAGCCGCGTGCTGGATGTCACGCTGACCAGCCTGTTCCGCATGACCCGTGCGTTCATGCCTGCCATGTATGCGGCCAGGTCGGGCGTCATGGTCAACAACGCCTCGGTGCTGGGCTGGCGCGCGCAGAAGGGCCAGGCCCACTATGCCGCGGCCAAGGCCGGGGTCATGGCCTTCACCCGCTGCGCCGCGCTCGAGGCGGCTGAGCACGGGGTGCGGATCAACGCGGTTGCCCCCAGCCTTGCCATGCACCCCTTCCTCGCCAAGGTGACGACCGAGGAAAAGCTCGCCGAACTGGTCAAGACCGAAGCCTACGGCCGCCCTGCCGAGGTCTGGGAAGTGGCTAACGTGATGCTGTTCCTCGCCAGCGACTTGTCCAGCTACATGACCGGCGAAATCCTCTCCGTCTCCAGCCAGAGGGCCTGAGCCATGATCCTGATCGTCGAAAAGCCGCACGACCTGCCGGGACTGACCGGCACAAAGATGGGGCCGACCGGGTGGGTCAAGGTCGAGCAGGACCGGGTAGACCAGTTCGCGACATGCACCGGCGACCACCAGTGGATCCACGTCGATGTCGAACGTGCCAAGGCCGGGCCGTTCGGCGGGACCATCGCTCACGGTTATCTCACCATGAGCATGATCAACCTGTTCCTTCCCGAACTGGTCGAGGTGCGCGGGTTTGCCCACGCGGTGAACGTCGGGCTGGATCGCCTGCGTTTCCTCGCTCCGGTGGTCGTCGGCAGCCGCGTGCGCGCGGTGAGCGAGATCATTTCCGCCGAAGAGATCAAGGGCGCGATCCAGTCGGTCGTCCGCGTCACGATCGAGATCGAGGGTAGCGACAAGCCTGCGCTCGTCGCTGATACCATCAGTCGGTATTTCCCGGAAAGCTGATGCGGGTGGGCTGGCCCGACATCCTTGCCGCGCTTGATGCCAGGCGCGACTTCTCCCGCCGGATGGGCGGAGAGGCGCGCTTGGCGAAGCACCGCGATGCGGGAAAGCTCGATGCGCGCGCTCGCGCGGCCGCCCTGTTCGACGCTGGTGAATGGGTCGAAATCGGGGGCCTTGCCGCCAGTCTCAGCGAGGATGGCCTCGCGCCGGCGCCCGCCGATGGCATGATCGCCGCCTTTGGACAGATCAACGGCCGTCCGGCGCTGGCGGGGATCGAGGATTTCACCGTGCTGGCCGGTTCGATTGGCGAAGCGGGATCAGCCAAGCGCTATCGCCTTGCCCAACTGGCCCGGCAGGAACGGGTGCCGCTGGTCTACATGCTGGAAGGTGCGGGCCACCGGCTCGACAACCGTCATGGCACGCCAGCGCCCAACGACCTCCAGGCGCTGGTCGAACTCTCGGGTCTGGTGCCGATGGTCTGCCTGGTGATGGGCGCTTCCGCCGGGCACGGCGCGCTGACCGCGCCGCTCAGCGATTTCGTGGTGATGACCAGGACCGCCGCCCTGTTCGTCGCCGGGCCGCCGCTGGTCAGGGCTGCGCTGGGGGAAACGGCGACCAAGGAGGAACTTGGCGGACCGGCCGTCCATGCCGTCCAGTCGGGAGTCGCCCATAATGTCGCGCAGGACGACCCCGCCGCCATCGCCCTTGCCCGGCGTTGGCTGGAATATGTGCCGGCCAACCGTATCAACGGCGGCGATTGCGGGCCGCGCCGGTTGGATGCGATCCTCGACATCGTGTCCCCCGATCCGCGTATCCCGTTCGACATGCGTCGGGTGTTCGACTTGCTGGTAGACGAAGGCAGCCTGCTGGAAGTGCAACCGGAATACGGCGGTTCACTGGTGACGGCGCTGGCGCGGCTGGGCGGGCAGTCGGTGGCGATACTGGCCAACAACCCGGCGGTGATGGGCGGCGCGGTCAACGTGGCCGCTGCGCAGAAAGGCACCCGCTTTCTTCAGCGGGCCGGGACATTCGGCCTGCCGGTTGTTTTCCTTGCCGATAACCCCGGGGTACTTCCCGGCACCGCCGCAGAACGCGCTGGCGCGCTCCGCCACGCCGCGGACATGTTCACGGCCCAGCACCGCCTGACCGTGCCCAAGCTGCACGTGACGATGCGCAAGGCGTTCGGCTTTGGCTCGTCGATCATGGGGATGAACCCGTTCGACGGGCAGACACTCAATCTCGCCTTCCCCGCCGTCACTCTTGGCGCGATGCCTGCCGACAGTGGTGGCCGTTCCGCCGGTATGGACGAGGCCGCGCGCGCCCGCATCGCCGAAGAACAAACCGCCGCCGCGCTGTCACTTGCCGACCGCATGGTATTCGACGACGTGATCGATCCGCGCGAATTGCGCAATGCCCTGCTCGGCGGTCTCGCGCTTGCCGCCAATCGCCTGCCGAAAGGATAACAGTGATGCCCAGCCCCGAACGCATGGAAGCCGCCGTCCACGCTTATGTCGATGCCTTCGCGAAGAGCGATCCCGATGCAGTGGCGGCACTCTTCACGCCGGACGCCACAGTAGAGGATCCGGTCGGCAGCCCGCCGCATGTCGGGATCGAGGCGATCCGCGCGTTCTATGCCGCCTCGATGCAGACCGGGGCCAGGCTTCGGCTCGACGGCCCGGTGCGCATCGCCGGACCCTACGCCGCCTTTGCGTTCAGCGTCCTCCTGCACTGGGAAGGCAAGGACCAGCAGGTAGATGTGATCGATACATTCCGTTTCAATGACGACGACAAGGTCGTCGAAATGCGGGCCTATTTCGGCCCCACCAACATGCACGGCTTTGCCTGAGAAGGATGATGAAAATGCGTGAAGCAGCTATTGTTTCCACCGCCCGCACCGGGGTTGGCAAGGCCTATCGCGGGGCTTTCAACGATACCGAGGCGCCGGTTCTTTCGGCCCATGTGGTTGATGCCGCGCTGGCCCGCGCCGGGATCGATCCCGCCCAGGTCGATGACGTCTATCTGGGCGTCGGCAATCACTGGAACACGCAGAGCTACAACCTGGGGCGGCTGACGGTCCATGCCTCGAGCCTGCCCGATACCACCGGCGGCTTCACGCTGGACCGCAAGTGTTCCTCGGGGCTCAACGCCATCGCGCTCGCCGCGCGGGCGATCATGTGCGACGAGATCGACGTGGCGGTTGCCGGGGGCATGGAATCGATCTCGCTGACGCTCAACAAGCACGCACCGGCTTTTCGCAACCGCTCGGAATTGGTGAAGAGCCGCGATCCCTACGCCTACATGGCGATGATCGAGACGGCCGAGATCGTCGCCGAACGCTATGGCGTGACCCGCGAGGACCAGGACCGCTTCGCCGCCCTTTCGCAGCAGCGCGCCGCCGCCGCGCAGGAAGCGGGCAGGTTCGCCGACGAGATCGTGCCGATCACCGTCACCAAGGCGCTGTTCGACAAGGAAGGCAACGAGACCGGCAAGGAGCAGGTGACGCTCGACCGGGACGAGGGCGTGCGCGCCGGCACGACCTATGAGGCGCTCGCCGGTCTCAAGCCGGTGTTCAGGAACGGCCAGGTGATCGCCGAGGGCAAGCACGTGACCGCGGGCAATGCCAGCCAGCTGTCCGATGGCGCATCGGCCCAGGTGCTGATGGACCTGGCCACCGCGCAGAAGGAAGGGCTCCCCGTGCTCGGCCTCTACCGCGGCTTCCAGGTTGCCGGCTGCGGGGCGGACGAAATGGGCATCGGGCCGGTCTTCGCCATTCCCAAGCTGCTGGACCGGGCCGGGCTGAAGCTGGATGACGTCGGCCTGTTCGAGATCAACGAAGCCTTCGCCAGCCAGGCGGTCTATTGCCAGCAGAAGCTGGGGATCGATCCCGACAGGCTCAACGTCAACGGCGGCGGCATTGCCATCGGCCACCCCTTCGGCATGACCGGCTCGCGGCTGGTCGGCCACGCCCTGATCGAGGGCAAGCGCCGGGGCGTGAAGTATGTCGTCATCTCGATGTGCGTCGCGGGCGGCATGGGCGCGGCCGGTCTGTTCGAAGTCGCCTGAGGATTGCGGCTGATGACCACCCCTGATCCGCTCCCGCCGACCATCCCCCACGCCGCCCAGGCAGCGGCCGCGAAGTGGGGGGATGCGCCTGCCGTGCTCGAACATGGCGAGGCCTGGAGCTTTGCCGAGCTGTGGCGCCGCAGCCGCGCCGCCGCCTCTGCCCTGATCGCGCGCGGGATTGCCCCGGGCGACCGGGTGGCGATCTGGGCGCCCAATTCGCGCGAGTGGATCGTCGCGGCGATCGCCGCCATGACCTGCGGAGCGGCGGTGGTCACGCTCAACACCCGGCTCAAGGGGCGGGAAGCGGGCGACATCCTGCGCCGCACCAGGGCGAAGCTGCTGTTCACGGTAGAGGGCTTTCTGGGCATCGACTACCGGGCGCTGATCGCCGGTGAGGACCTGCCTGACCTGGCCGATACGGTGATCCTGGACAGCGGGCTGGCGGGATTCAATGCGACCGGCCAGGGTGAGCATGATCCCGCAGTCGATGCCGCGCTTGCGCGGATCGATGCCGATACGGTCTCGGACATCCTGTTCACCAGCGGCACCACCGGCAGCCCCAAGGGCGTGCTGATGACCTACGGCAGGGTGCTTCCTCAGGCTGCCGTGTGGGTCGCCAACACGCGCCTTGTCGCGGGCGACCGCTATCTCATCGCCAACCCGTTCTTCCATTCCTTCGGGATGAAGGTGGGCTGGGTCGCCTGCATCCTTGCCGGTGCGACCGCGGTGCCGATTCCCCAGTTCGACGTCGCCCAGGCGATCGAGATGATCGAGCGCGACCGGATCACCTTCATGCCCGGGCCGCCCACCATCTTCCAGATGCTGCTGGCCGAGCTGGACAAGCGCCAGTGGGACTGTTCCTCGCTGCGCGGGGGGACTACCGGGGCGGCCTCGGTGCCGCCAGCCCTGGTCGAGCGGATCAGGAACGATCTTGGCATGGTCGATATCATCACCGCTTACGGCATGACCGAATGCGTCAACATCACCACCTGCGTTCCCGAGGACAGCGCCGAGACCATCGCGCGGACCTGCGGTGCGGCTTTCCCGGGCAACGAGGTGCGGATCGCCGATGATGACGGCAACGATGTGCCGCGCGGCGAGACAGGCGAAGTCCTGGTGCGCGGGCAGGGGGTGATGCTGGGCTATCTCGACGATCCCGAGGCCACCGCCGAAGCCATCGACGCGCAGGGCTGGCTCCACACCGGCGATATCGGCACAATGGACGAGGATGGCTACCTGCGGATCACCGACCGGCTCAAGGACATGTTCATTTCCGGCGGGTTCAACGTCTACCCGGCCGAGGTCGAACGCCTCCTTGCCGCCCATCCCGCCATCGCCATGGTCGCGGTCATCGGCATTCCCGACGAACGCATGGGAGAAGTCGGCAAGGCCTTCGTCGTGCTGCGCACGGGGGCAAGCGCAAGCGAGGCCGGACTGATCGCGTGGTGCCGGGAAAACATGGCCAATTACAAGGTCCCACGCAGCTTCGCGTTCCTGACAGACCTTCCGCGCAACGCCTCGGGCAAGGTGCTCAAAACCGAACTGCGCGCCTGAACGACCAGCCAGAAACAGCCGGGTAAGGATTTGCCATGACACGATTTGCCGGAAAGGTCGCGCTTGTCACGGGCGCCGCATCGGGGATCGGCCGCGCCGCCGCGATCCGCTTTGCCGAGGACGGTGCGCGGGTGTTCTGCGCCGATCTCAATCTTGCGGGTGCCGAGGCCGTGGCCGGCGAAATCGGCGGGGCGGCCAGCGCGATCCATGTCGACGTCGCCGATGCCGCCAGCAACCGGATGATGGTGCAATCCGTGATCGACGGTGCGGGCCAGCTCGATGTCGCCTTCCTCAATGCTGGTTATTATGGCGCTGCTCAGGGCCTGGACACGGTCGATGAAGCCCTGTTCGACCGTCTCGTCGCGATCAACCTCAAGGGTGTGTTCAACGGGATCAAGGCGGTCGTGCCGGTAATCGCCAGCGGCGGCGCGGTGGTGGTGACGGTTTCGGCCGCCGGGGTGATCGGCCATGTCGGCAACCCGGCCTACAGCGCCGCCAAGCACGGCGCCGTCGGTCTGGTGAAGAGCTGCGTCGACGCCTTTGCGGCGCGCGGCGCGCGGATCAACGCAATCTGCCCTGGCGGGGTGGAAACCCCGCTGGTCGGCGCGCCCGATGTCGCCATGGTGCCCGAAGGCGCATTGCCACAGGTGCCGCTGCGGGGGTTTGGCCAGGCCCAGCACATTGCCGAAGTGGCGCTGTGGCTGGCCAGCCCCGCCGCCGGCTTCGTCAACGGCCAGGCCCAGCTGGTGGACGGCGGGCTGCTGTCCACCTTTGCGCCGGTACAGTTGCCGGTCGGCCCCTGAGTGCTGTCTCGAAACGGGCCGGGCGAAGCGGATGTTCCTGCGGGCCGGGTCGATCAGTCCACAGCGATCATCCGGGCGAGGTCGGGCATGATCGGCGGGATCTGATCCTTCAGGAAGGCGATCCTTCCGCCGATGATCTGTTCGCTCATCTCGGGCTGGCTGTGCACCCAGAACCTGTTCTGCGCCATCTGTTCCAGGAACAGGCGGCATCCCTGATCGAGGTCCATGCCGTGATCGCGCATCATCTCGAACATGGCGCGGCGGTGCCGCCGGGCGTTGTCGGGCTCGCCCTCGCCGCCCTCGGCGTTGAAAATGTTGGTGCGCAACATGCCGGGCACGATGGTGGAGACGTGGATCGGCAGCCCCTTGAGCTCCATTTCAAGGTACAGGCATTCACTGAACGCCTGCACGGCATGCTTGGTGACGGTATAGGCAGTCTGCGCCGGCATATGGCCAAAGGCACCCACGGATGAAAGGTTGCCGATCCACGCCTCCTGCCCGCTGGCAATGATCCGCGACACGAAGGCGCGGACCCCGTGGATCACGCCATGGAGGTTGATGTTGAGCGT
>JAGWTB010000130.1 GCA_028869175.1 Sphingomonadales bacterium | reverse complement strand
CATCGAATAGACCCCTTCCAGCACCACCAGCTTGCCCGCGCCTTCGGGAATGCGCTTCAGGCGCTTTTCCATCGCCTCGATGTCGTTGTGCTTGAACGGCACCACTTCGGCGTCGCCCATCTTGCAGCCGTCCCAGATGGATGCGTGGCTGTCGATATCGAGCACGATGTAGTCGCCCTTGCCGGCGATGGTGCTGATGATCCCCAGGTTGGCCTGGTAACCGGTGGAAAACACCATGGCGTGGTCCATGGCGTAGAATTCCTTCAGCGCCGCTTCCACCGCGCGGTGCCCGGCATAGGTGCCGTTGAGCACGCGGCTGCCGGTGGTACCGCTGCCGAAATCGTCGAGAGCCTGCTTGCCCGCCGCGATCACATCAGGGTCGAAGGTCATGCCCATGTAGTTGTAGGTGCCCAGCAGGATCGTCTCGCGCCCGCTCACCACCGCCACGGTGGGCGAGATCACTCGCTCCATCACCAGGTTGAACGGATCGGTCACCCCGGTGGCAAGCAGCGCGCGGCGCTGTTCGATCAGCGGGTCGAATTTCGAGAAGAGGTCGGTCATCTATGCGCCATATCCGTTTTCATCATTCCCGCGAAGACGGGGATGACGAGGGTTGTACCCTAGCCCTGCAATTTCAGCCTTGCAGCTTCACCACTGCATCGACGAGCTGGCCGTAATTCTCGATCTCGGCCTGCTGGTTCATGCTGATGATGATATCGAATTCGTCCTCGATCGCGGCAACGAAGTCCATCACCGTCAGGCTGTCGAACTCCAGATCGCCAGCGAAGGTGGTGGCATCGGCGATGGCGACGCCCTTCTTGTTGAACGGACCGAGGATTCCCCGGATTCTCTCGTCAGTCGCGGCGCGGTTCATGCTGTTTGCTCCCGAAGGGTTTGCGGCGCTGTGGCCGATGAATGGGGCTGAAAAGCGGCGCAGGTCGGCAATGTCAAGGCTGCCGGTTTCGCGGGGGCAACTACAGAAGTTCACAGAGCTCTGAAAAGGGAAAACCAGCCCGGTTCTGGCGTCGGAAGCGACACTAGACTGCCAGACTGATGAAGGAATGGGGTGAAGCCGGACGCAGCCCAAATGGGACCTTCCAATCTTGACGGCATTGATCAAAGCTTCTCACCGGACAGTCCGCGGCCAGCGCGCCAATAGCGGAACAGGACGCGCCCCTTGATTTGTGCCCTTTCTATTACGCCCAGTCCGCCAGATTGCGGATCAATTCTGCTATCCGCTGAGTGATCGCGATTGTCGCCCAAAACGAAATACTGACCGTTTTGTAGCACGATTTCGGGAAAATCATCCAGCTCGGTTTTCGTCTGATCGAGGGTCAAATGATATCCAGTCTCTCCAGGAAAGGTCTCGCGAATGATATCATAGCTGCCTGTGTCGTACTGGTTGGCGCGTTGTATCGATCCATCAATCCGTTGTGGGATCGGGTTTCTGTTCAAGATCAGAACCCCTCGGCGCATGGCAACGTGATCATCCGGCAGAGCAGCTATCCGCCGCACGAACTCCTCGCCACGCGCACCCACGATTACCAAGTCGCCGCGCTTGAGTGAAACGGAGGTGCCCATTCTGGCAGCAAAACGATCACCATGTTCCAAAGTTGGAGCCATCGATACCGATGTCGCTACGAAACAACGAAACCGCGACTTAACGATGTCCGGGACCGGCCAAACGACCATTTGGTAGATCACAAACACCGCCGCCAATGCATACCATCGGGCAGGCATCCGTGCATGGTTTGATTGTTTTGCACTCCATTTCCACGTGAGGATCATGGACGATGCGTGAAAAAACAGCATCGCGGCCAGACCGGCCCCGGCGACGATCACAAAGCTCGAGAAAGTGGGTTCAGGCCCAGCGGCCAAATAGGTCACTACGGCAAGCAATACAAGAATTGTGCCGACGAAGAAAACGCCTCCGGCCCTATAACGGGAAAGGCGGAACAAACCAAGCCCAGGCAACAACAAATTGAGCAGAGTAATGCCGAGCCGCGCCGCAGAGCCGCGCGCTTCCCCTTCGACAGCCAAGTTGACCGCTTCGTCCATCATTACATGGCCTCGCCCTACCCCGCCTTTTCCACCAGCCCCTTCACCGCCGCCATGAACGGGCCGATCGACACCGGCTTGGCGAGATAGCCTTCCGCGCCGGCGTCCCTGATCCGCTCCTCGTCGCCCTTGCCGGCATAGGCGGTGACAGCCAGCACCGGGATGGCGCGCAGGGTGGGGTCGGCCTTGGCCTTTTCTATGAGGTCGAGGCCCGAAACGTTGGGCATCTGGATGTCCATGATGATAAGGTTGGGGACGAACTGGCGGGCGCGGTCA
This sequence comes from Sphingomonadales bacterium, assembly GCA_028869175.1. Lineage (GTDB taxonomy): Bacteria > Pseudomonadota > Alphaproteobacteria > Sphingomonadales > Sphingomonadaceae > Novosphingobium. The sequence continues at coordinate 2,860 of JAGWTB010000130.1, read as the reverse complement.
AGCGCTTCCAGACCGTCGGCGCAGGGTTCCACCGCGAAGCCCTGGCTCTTCAGCACGTCGCAGAACAGCTTGCGGTTGAGGTCGTTGTCCTCGACAATCAGGATGCGCTTTGCCATGGACCACGCCCTACGCGCTGACAGAGAGGCTGACAATTCTTCGCGACATACCATCCCCCGCCGATCCCGAGGCACTGGCGCTCTCCGCGCTGGGCTGGGTGCTGTCGAGCGAAGACCGCGCCGGGCGGCTGCTCGCGCTCACCGGGCTGACGCCTGAGGAACTTCGCGCCGGGCTGGGGTCGCGGGCGGTGCTGGCGGCTGTGCTCGAATTCCTCGCCAGCCATGAACCTGACCTTGTCGCCGCCGCCGATGCGCTGGGGGTGAAGCCACAGGCGCTGGCCGATGCCCGCGAAAGTCTGGCGCGATGAGCCGGCCGCTGGTGATCACCGATTGCGATGAAGTGCTGCTGCACATGGTCGTCCCCTTCCGCGACTGGCTGGGCGAGACGCAAGGCGTCGATTTCCACATGGTCGGCAACGATTTCGCCCATGCCCTGCGCTATCGCGCAACCGGTGATCTCGTGCCGGGCGATGAGGTGTGGAAGCTGCTCAAGGCCTTCTTCGACAACGAGATGCACCGGCAATACCCGATCACCGGCGCGGTTCATGCGATGACCGCGCTGGCCGAGCATGCCGACGTGGTGGTGCTGACCAACCTGGGTGACAATCACCGCGATTCACGTGCCCGGCAGTTGCTCGATCACGGGCTGGGGCTGAAGGTCTATACCAACCTCGGCCCCAAGGGGCCGGCGCTGCAACGTATCGTCGAGGAGTTTCGGCCTAGCCGGGCAGTGTTCATCGACGATATTGCCCAGCACCACGGCTCGGTGGCCGAACTCGCGCCCGACGTTTCGCGGCTGCACCTGTGCGGCGAACCGCTGTTGGCCCCGCACATCACGTGCGCGCACGAAGCGGGCCATGCCCACGCCCGGATCGATGATTGGCAGACGGCCTTGCCCTGGTTGCTCGCCCGGCTGTACGGAGAAAGCGATGACTGACGCAGAAATCGAAGCGAAGCTGGCCGAACTGGGCCTGGTCCTGCCGGCGGCTGCCGCGCCGGTGGCCGCCTACGTGCCGGTGGTCGTGGCCGGGGGCCTTGCCCATGTCTCCGGGCAATTGCCGTTCATCGATGGCAAGCTCGTCACCGGGCGGCTGGGTGAGGACGTGACGCTGGAAGCGGGCATGGCGGCGGCGCAGGCCTGCGGGCTGATGATCCTGGCGCAGCTCAAGGCCGCCCTCGGCTCGCTGTCGCGGGTGGAGCGGGTGGTGAAGCTGGGTGCCTTCGTCAACTCCGCCGGCGATTTCACCGACCAGCCCAAGGTGGCGAACGGGGCCTCGGAACTGATGGCGGCGGTGTTTGGCGATGCCGGCAAGCACGCGCGCAGCGCGGTGGGCGTGCCGGTGCTGCCGCTTGGCGCAGCCGTGGAGGTAGATGCGATTGTCGCTGTTAGCCCCGCTTGATCGCTGGCGCGCGCCGCCGCCCAGCCCGCGCCGCGTCGCCTGGCTCTCGCAGTTCGCCTATGCGCACCGCGGGCTGCATTCGCCCGGCGTGCCGGAAAACTCGCCCTCCGCCTTTGCCGCCGCCATCGCGCGCGGGATGGGCATCGAATGCGACGTCCAGCGCGCCAGCGACGGGCAGGCGATGGTGTTCCACGACTGGGAGCTTGACCGGCTGACCAGCGAAACGGGGCGGGTGATCGACAAGTCTTCCGCCCAGCTTGCCAGGATCGCCCTCACTGGCTCCACGGACTGTATCCCCACCCTGCGCAAGGTGTTGGACCAGGTGGGGGGCCAGGTGCCGCTGCTGATCGAGATCAAGTCCAAGGCCGACCGCAACGTCGCCGCTCTGTGCCTCGCGGTGCGGCGGTTGCTGGAAGGCTATCTTGGCCCGCATGCGGTGATGAGCTTCGATCCACGCGTGTCGCACTGGTACGCTGTCCATTCACCGATGACCTTGCGTGGCCTGGTGGTGACCGAAGAGGACGACAAGGCTCTCCCCGGCCGTCTGCGCCGGCACAAGTGGCTGTGGCTGGCGAAGCCCGATTTCCTCGCCTACGACATTCGCGACCTGCCCAGCCGCTTCGCTGCCAGTCAGCGCGCCCGGGGGATACCGGTGCTGACCTGGACCGTGCGCAGCGCCGAACACCGCGAACGCGCCGCCGAATTCGCCGATGCGCCGATCGCCGAAGGTACGGGCGTGGCGTGAGCCGGGAACCGGTGCTCGCGCGCATCGCCCCCTCGGTCGGCTCGTTGCCGGCGGCGGAATGGGACGCGCTGATGGACGGCGGCAACCCGTTCATTTCCCATGCCTTTCTCACTGCGCTGGAGGAATCGGGCAGTGTCGGCTCACGATCCGGCTGGACGCCTGCGCCGATTGTCATCGAAGCGGCGGACGGCACGTTGGCAGCGGCGCTGCCGGCCTATGTCAAGGATCACAGCCAGGGCGAATATGTCTTCGATCACGCCTGGGCCGATGCCTGGCACCGCGCGGGCGGGGCCTATTACCCCAAGCTGCAGATCGCCGTGCCCTTCACTCCTGCCACTGGCCCGCGCCTGCTGGCTCGCGATCCGGCGCTGGCCCCGGCACTGCTCGCCGCCGCCGAACAGGTCTGCGCAGACAATGACCTGTCCTCGGCCCACGCCACGTTCATCGATCCCGCACAATTGCCGCTGTTCGAAGCGGCGGGCTGGCTGCCGCGCAGCGACATCCAGTTTCACTGGGAGAACCGCGGTTACGCCACTTTCGAACAGTTCCTCACCGCGCTGTCTTCGGCCAAGCGCAAGAACCTGCGCAAGGAACGCGCG
>JAGWTB010000129.1 GCA_028869175.1 Sphingomonadales bacterium | reverse complement strand
TCCGGCGCGTGCTGGCAGGGCGCTCCACCCTTGCGGTCATGCCTACCGGCGCGGGCAAGTCGCTGACCTACCAGCTGCCTGCAACCATGCTGGAAGGCACCTGCATCGTTGTCTCCCCGCTGATCGCGCTGATGCACGATCAGCTGCGCTCGGCCAGCGCCAATGGCATCCGCGCCGCCACGCTGACCAGCGCCGATGGCGAGGAAAGCCGCCAGGCCGCGATCGATGCCTTCCGCGCCGGTCAGCTCGATCTGCTCTACGTCGCGCCCGAACGAGCCAGCCAGCCGCACTTCCGCGAGCTGCTGTCCAAGGCCCCGGTCGCACTGTTCGCGATCGACGAGGCGCACTGCGTTTCCGAATGGGGCCACGATTTCCGGCCTGACTACCGCCTGCTGCGCCCGCTGCTGGACGAGTTTCCCGAAGTTCCGCGCCTGGCCCTCACCGCCACGGCCGATGCCCACACCCGCGCCGATATCCTCGCCCAGCTCGGCATTCCCGACGATGGGCTGATCGTTGCCGGGTTCGACCGGCCCAATATCCGCTATGCGATCACCGGGCGCGACCAGCCGGTCCAGCAACTGAAGCGCCTGATCGCCGACAATCCCGGCCCCGGCATCGTCTATGCCCAGACCCGCGCGCAGGTCGAACGGCTGGCCGAACAGCTGGCCGCCACCGGCCGCCCGGTCCTGCCCTACCATGCCGGCCTCGCGCCGGACGTGCGCGCCGGCAACCAGGCCCGGTTCGTGGCCAGCGAGGACATGGTGATGGTCGCCACGATCGCCTTCGGCATGGGGATCGACAAGCCCGACGTGCGCTTCGTCGCCCATGCAGGCCTGCCCAAGTCGATCGAGGCCTATTACCAGGAAACCGGCCGCGCCGGGCGCGACGGCGATCCCTCGGTCGCGCTGATGCTGTGGGGGGCCGATGATTTCGTCCGCGCCCGCCAGCGCCTCGCGGAAGTCGATCAGGCGCGCCTCTCCAGCGAGCGCGCCCGGCTCGATTCCCTCGCCGCGCTGGTCGAAACCGCCACCTGCCGCCGCGCCATCCTCCTCCGGCACTTCGGCGAGAATCCCCCCGCCACCTGCCGCAACTGCGACAACTGCCTCGATCCGCCCGACGTCAGCGAGGCGACCGTCACCGCCCAGAAGCTGCTCTCGGCCATCTATCGCACCGGCCAGACCTTCGGCCTCGGTCACATCGAAAAGGTGCTGACCGGCGCGGCGGACGAGCGCATCGCAGAGCGGGGGCACGACAAGCTTTCGGTCTACGGTATCGTGGGCGAGGACGAGGCCCGGCTGATCCGCCCGCTCGCCCGCGCGCTCCAGGCCCGCGGCGCCCTGCTCGCCACCGAACACGGCGGGCTCATGCTCGGCCCCGATGCGAAGGCGATCCTCAAGGGCGAGGCGGGCGTCAGCGTGGTTGTGCCCCCGAAAAAGGAACGCACCCGTCGCCAACGCGGCAGTGGCGGCGGTTCAGCGCCCAACCCGGTCGGCGATCCGCTGTTCGACGCCCTGCGCGCGCTGCGCCGCGAACTCGCGCAGGAGGCCGGGGTACCGCCCTATGTCGTGTTCCACGATTCGGTCCTGCGCGAAATGGCCGCCAGCCGGCCCGCCTCGCGCAGCGAACTCTCACAGATCGGCGGGGTCGGCACGCGCAAGCTCGAGGCCTACGGCGATGCCTTCCTCGCCCTGATCCGCCAGCATTAGGCCGGAGCCGGCGCCCCGCGCGTCTTCCACCAGGACCAGCCGATCCCCGCGCCGATCAGGCCGAAGGTCACCGCCAGGCTCAGCACCGGCGGGAACTTGGCCCCGCCCAGCAGGACGTCAGCGACGAAGATCTTCGCCCGATGAACACGAGAACCGCCGCCAGCGCGAAACAGCGCGCGCAGGGCATTGTCAGGTAACTGGCGGCCGTCGACAGGCTGATCAGGCGCTCTTTTTCATGCCGCTTCGGCCGACGCAGCGTTCCACTCCGCAGCGGTAGCGGCGCGGAATGTTCGAAGGGCCTTTCGTGAAATCAGGTGCCGCTGAAGATTGAAGGTGTTGTAGATTGCGCCGAAGGTCGAAATGAACCGCTGGGCCTGTCCCTGCGATTTGAACCGCTGCATTTGGCGTTCTCGTCGTCGGATGGGCAGGTGCGTGCGGCCTTTGGGCATCGTCAATGATACGAGACGTTCCCTCGTAAGGTCAAAAACCTGTTCGGGGTGCCGAGTGGCTCGGTCGACACCGGCGACTTGGGTATCTTGAGTGCCAGCACGCTGGCTCAGGCCTATGCTCGCACCGATTCGCGGAGGCCTCTCGCATGCCGGTGACGCTCCGAACAGGCGAGCCAACCAACGGAAATGTGGGTGATCAATGAAGACGATTCTGGCCTATGGCGACAGTTTGACCTGGGGGGGCGATCCGGCTTCCGGTGGCCGGCACGCCTATGAGGATCGTTGGCCGTCGGTGCTGGAAGGGGCGCTGAACGGCGCCGCGCGGGTGATCGCCGAGGGGTTGAGCGGACGGACCACCAGTTTCGACGATCACACCAGCCTGGCTGACCTCAATGGCGCCCGGACCCTGCCGATGGTGCTGGCTACCCATGCCCCGCTTGATGCCGTGGTGATCATGCTTGGCACCAACGATCTCAAGCCGCGCCTTTGCGGCCATGCGCTGGCTGCCGCCATCGGCATGCGGCGACTTGCGGAAATCGTGGTAACCTTTCCCTTCGCACCAGGCACACCCCGGCCAGGGATCCTGCTGGTTTCGCCGCCCGTCATCACCACCGCGAGTCAGGCAAATGCCCTGTCGTCGTTCGGGGACGCCGGGCCGGAATCGCGCAAGCTGGCGCCGCTCTACCGGCAGATTGCGCGCGATGCCGGTTGCGGGTTTTTCGATGCCGGTGCCGTTGCCGGCACCAGCCCCGCCGATGGTGTTCATTTGGATGCAGCCAATACACGGGCCATTGGTCTGGCAGTGGCTCCGAGCATCATGGCGATGCTCCAATTGTCCGCCAGTGGTGACCGGTCCTGACTTTTCGGTGCCGAATTCGAACGGATGAGGCCTCCAGCCGATTTCACCGCCGTACCGGCCTGCGTGGGTCACAGCCTTGGCTGGCATGAATTGTCAGTCGGCCATTCAGGGATTCTTTGGGCTGCACCTGCGCCATTGCGCGGCGCGACCGGTTTTTTAGGGCATTTTGCTCAATCTGCCGCAGGCCGGCTTAAATGTCCTTGTAATACCGCTCGTTAACAAAATTCAGATGCATGGTCATTGCCCGCTCTGCGGCTTCCACGTCACGTGCGGCGATCGCCTTGAAGATCAGTTCGTGTTCGGCGAAGCTCTTCGCGTGCCCGGCCGTTTCATCGTCGATCGCCGGGCGGGCGGTTACCACCCAGTCCGCCAGGGCCGTACTGATTGCCTCGAAGATCGGATTCCGCGGAATCCTTGCCAAGACCCGATGGAAATTGATGTCGGTCTTCTTGAACAGGTCTTCGCTGCCGACCGAGGAGCGATTGAGTTCGAGCGCCGCTTCCAGATCTTGCAAATCGGACGGCTGCGCAAACTCGGCGGCGTAGCGTGCAAGGCTTGTCTCGAAGAATTTACGCAACTGGTTGAAATATTTGATCCCACCGGGCTGGCTCAGGAAGTCCTTCGACATGACGGACAGCTCGCCGATGATCGCATCGGGAGATGGGCGCGTCACCAGGGTGCGCTCGCCGCTGCGTATCCGGACCAGGCCCTTGCGCGACAACTTGGCCAGGGCCTCGCGGATCGAAGGACGGCCGACCCCGAAGGTTTCCATAAGGTCGCGCTCGGATGGAAGGGGATCGTCGAGCATGAGTTCGCCCGTGCGAATCATGTTTTCCAGCTCTTCCGCCACAGCGTCCGACAGTTTCGTCTTGGCGATCGGTCGTCTGATGTCGAGTGCCACGCTTAACCTCTATCCGTGTTGCGCCCGGCCGGGAGTGCACCAACCTATCTTAGTGTTATACCAGTTGGCTATTATCAGCAATACCTCATCGCCAAGATAGTGGAAGCGCATCCGGAGCGGTCACGGCCAGGGATGTCAAGCGGCGCAAGGGTTAATTCGGATCGCGAGCGCTGCCGGGCAATGGCGCCATTCCCCTATCCAATCCCGAATTGACAGCTGCACCGCGATGGTATAGTGGTATAACAGGTATATGGGCTGCTGGTTCCGGCGGGTAGCCTTGATAATCGCCTTTACAATTAAGAGGATGAGCGATGGGCCGGATCATGCCGGGTGTTGGGGGAATGGGTGCGCGCGTCGGCAGGTTGCTGGCCGTCTTCGTCGCGCTGTTGACCATGACCTCGGCGGTGTCCGCCGCCGATTCGATCGCCGAGAGCGGCCAGTCCCGGGGCGCAATCAAGGCACCCTCGGGGCCGCTGTCGGGCACAAGCCCGGCTGGTTGGGCCGCGCTGACCAGGCTCGCAGCCTCCGGCCAATCCAGTCCGCCAGCGGCCTTCGCCACATCGTCGCTCGGGGCCATGCGAATCGGCCAGGATGGCTCGATCCAGTTCTGGCCGGCCATCGGAAATGGCACTGCGCAGAACCCTGGTCCGCAACGCTCGGCAGCCCGGACCGGCCGCCTTCCGGTCGCGATCGCGTCTCCAGCCGTCGCGGCCGTCGCCGATGGGTTTGTCGTGGTGGGCGGCACCATTGATGGCGTCCCTTCGAATCGAGCCTTCCTGATCGTTGTCACGTCGACCCAAGGGGGAATTGGGGCGCCGGTCGAATTGCCCCGCTTGCCCAAGGCAATAGCCATGTCCGGAGCGGTGACCATGGGCGAGCGCCTGTTCGTCACTGGTCTGGACGGCTCGGTCTTCGCATTGGAACTCCGCGCATCGACCGTCGCCGCCGATGGATGGACAAGTCTGCCGCAAGTGCCTGCGCAGCATGGTTGCGCACGGCTCTGGCCGGTGGTCCAGTATGACGGTGAAGTCGAGCGGCTGCACGCGGTTTGCCTCCAATCGGGCGGCGCTGCGGCATCGCTCAAGGTCTGGCGCTGGATCGAGGGGCGCGGTGCGGCCGTCAATCACTGGGTCGAAAAGGCCGGGGTCGGGCTCGGGTCCGGTGACCGGCCCCCACTGAGTGGTCCGTGTTGATTGTTAGTGCAGAACCGTCTCCGGCGCCATGGCTGTCCGCAGGTGGAGCGAAGCGGAACCGGAGGGCAGCCATGGCGGCATTGCTGCTTCCGGAGCC
>JAGWTB010000041.1 GCA_028869175.1 Sphingomonadales bacterium | reverse complement strand
GTGATTGTCAAATGCTGGAGAAATATAATAAAAATAAGCTATATCTAGCGACATTCTGTATGCCATGCATGCGATGATGATGAATATACGGTCGCGCAGATAGGCGTATGTCGCATTGGTGCTCGCTATACTCTTAATTTTCGGAGTTTCCTTCATTTTTTGTTATCCGAAATGGCCGAGGCGATCTCGGCAATTTGATCTGATTTCAAATATGGATGCATAGGCAGGCTTAGGACCGCGTCGGCTGCCGCATCGCCATGCGGCAAATTCGCCGATAAATCAGCTACGGCAGGCTGCCTGTTGAGGGGCAGGGGATAGTGAATGGCGGTTGGGATACCCGCCGCTTTCAGCTTTTCAGCCAATGCCGATCGATCCGCGGTGCGGATGGTATATTGCGCCCAAGCGGAATGATTGTGATCCAGCACGTGAGGGCGAGCAATCCCCGCTGCGTCAAAGGCAGCGTGATAGCGTTGCGCAACAGCTTCGCGCTGGGCCAGCTCCTGGTCGAAAATGTCCAGCTTCGCCAGCAGAATGGCGGCCTGTATTGTGTCCAGTCGGCTGTTCATCCCCACCCGGACATGGTGATAGCGCTTGCTTTGGCCATGACGCGCGATCTGACGCAGTGCGACGGCCAGTTCCGCGTCATTGGTGAAGATCGCACCGCCATCGCCGTAGCAACCAAGCGGTTTCGAGGGGAAGAAGCTGGTGGTGGCGATGGTGGTGAGATTGCAGGAACGGCGCCCCTTGTATGTGGCGCCAAAGCTTTGGGCGCCATCCTCGATCACCGGCAGCCCATGTTTGGCCGCGACGACGTTGATCGCGTCGTAATCGGCGCATTGGCCATAGAGCGAGACGGGAATGATCGCCTTTGTACGAGGCGTTATCGCCGCCTCGATCAGGGCGGGATCGATGTTGTAGGTGGTTGGGTCGATGTCGACGTAGACCGGGCGAGCGCCTAGCACCGCCGCCGCTTCTGCCGTCGCGATATAGGTGAAACCAGGCGTGATCACATCGTCGCCGGGGCCAACCCCCAGCGCCATCAGCGCGATTTGCAGCGCGTCCGTGCCGTTGGCGCAAGTGATGCAATGGCTGGCGCCAACGTAAGCTGCCAGACGCTCTTCCAGCGCGGCCACTTCGGGCCCCAGAATGAATTGCCCATGTGCCAGCACACGGGCAATTCCAGCCTCAACCTGGGGGCGGATCTCGTCCATTTGGCGCTTTAGGTCCACGAACTCCATGCGAATTCCAATTTCAATCTTTGATGATGGATTTTAGAAAATTCAGAAATTTACCGTGTGGAATGGCGAAGTTTCCCGTGACTTTTTGCCTCGCGCCCACGTCTTGCGTCACGACGGAACCCATCGTGATGAAGGCTCCCTCATGAATGGTAAGTCCGTTGGAAATCGTCGCGTTGGGTCCAATGTACACGTCGTCACCAATGACCACTCGACCTGAAACATCGACGCAAGCGGCGATTTGGACCCGTTTCCCAATGGAACAATCGTGCGCCAGATAGACGAGGCAATCCAGTTTGCTTTCTTCGCCGATGCGGGTGAATCCGCCAAACGCGGTTCTGGAAATCGTGCAATTGGCCAACAACTCAGCATTTTTTTCGATGAGGACGCCGCCAGATTGCCGCACGATCATTGTCGGCCGGATATTTTGGTTGATCTCGTAAGCATCGCAGCCCACCACCGTGCCCGATCCGATCCGGCAATTTTCGCGCACAATCGACCGTTCTCGAACAATTGCGCCAGACATCACCACCGTTCCCGCTCCGATCCGGACGTTTCTGGGGGCAATGATAGCGCCGGTTTCGATCACGGCCGTTTCATCGACAACGCTGTCGAATTCGGCCCATTGGAAGCCGGGAATGGCAGCAATGTATTCATGAATGGCATAGGCCGTCGCTTGCGGCGACGCAGATACCATCAAGCCCATGTGTTCGGGAACAAGGTCCGCGTGCTCGGGCTTGGTCACGATCCCGACGATGCCTTCCGCATCTATCGCCTGGGCTATGTGCGATGATGTGGCGCATGGCACTACGCGATCACGCAGGCGGGTCGGGATCTTGCCAATGTACGAAAACGCACAGTCTCGTTCGGCGTTCGCCCCAACGGCATCCGCGCAGAGTTTCAGTCCGATCTTGTTGCCGGTAAACATGTGCGGTTTATCTGTTCAGGCCGGTCACAAACGGATGGCAATCCTCGGCGTTCGGGGTGGGCTGCATGGTGCGGATGGCGGCAACCGTTTCGATCGCGACCCGGTTTTCTTCCGCGCCAAAACCGCGACCTGCGAGAATTTCCTCGTAACTCCGGGTATGAAGATCAGTGAAGCCCTCTGAAAATTCGATCTCGGCTCCGTCCATCGTGATCGAACGATAGGTGCGCTGGCCAGCATCGCGCAGCGCTGCGGGAACATCGGCTCTATCGACTGACATGAACCAGCGCACCCGGGCACGCGAATATTCAAGATACCCCGCCGCCTTGGTCGGCGCCACGTGGTGGACGCAGTTGGTTTGCAGATCGCCAAACAGAAAGTGTAACATGTCGTAGAAGTGTACACCAATGTTGGTCGCGATCCCGCCGGAGCGGTCTGTGTCGCCCTTCCAGCTTTGCAGGTACCAATGCCCGCGTGACGTAATGTACGTCAGATCGACGTCGAATTTTCGATCATTGGGCTGCTTCGCAATCCGTTCTTTCAGCTCGATAATTGCCGGATGAAGCCGTAATTGTAAAATTGTATTGATCTTCTTGCCTGTGTCGCGCTCGATTTCCAGTAGCCCGTCGAGGTTCCACGGATTGAGAACCAGCGGCTTCTCACAAATCGCGTTTGCACCAGAGCGAAGCGCAAATCGTACGTGTGAATCATGAAGATAGTTAGGGGAGCAAATTGACATGTAGTGGATGGCGTCGGCGCTATTACGCCGCAGAAGCTTGTCGACATGACGGTCAAAACGCTCGAATTCCGTAAAAAAAGCGGCGTCCGGGAAATAGCTATCCATGATCCCGACCGAATCATTGATGTCGAGCGCGGCAACCAGCCTGTTCCCCGTGTCACGAATTGCCTGCATATGGCGCGGCGCGATGTAGCCGCCGGCGCCGATTAGTGCAAAATTCTTCATGAAAGTGAATCCTCAGAGGGGGCCTTTTCAGAGCCGCATGTCGGTCTGGTCAGCGGGGAACAGTGATTTTATGTCATAAAAGACATGATTTGGTTTGCCGAGTTTTCGCACCCAGTCCGTGCCCTTTTCCAGGAACCATTCGTGGGCAACGGCGAGTATGATGCCATCATAGGCGCCAAATTCAGGATGTTCTACCGGCTGGACTGAATATTCGGACATGGCTTGCCCGGCATTGACCCAAGGGTCAAAGACATCGACGACCCCGCCGTATTCGCGCAGCCCCCTGACTATGTCGATGACTTTCGTATTGCGGATGTCCGGGCAGTTTTCTTTGAATGTCAAGCCGAGAATCAGCACCCTGGCGCCGTGGACGTGGATGCGCTTTTTCAATAGCGATTTCACCAATTGGCTGGCAACATATTCACCCATCCCGTCGTTCAGGCGCCGGCCGGCCAAGATGATTTCCGGGCGATAGCCAAGCCCTTCGGCTTTGTGGGTCAGGTAATAGGGATCGACACCGATGCAATGGCCGCCGACCAGGCCAGGACGGAATGGCAAAAAGTTCCACTTCGTTCCCGCCGCCTCCAAGACGGATAAAGTGTCGAGCCCCATCTTGTTGAAAATGATGGCGAGCTCATTAACCAGGGCGATGTTGAGGTCGCGTTGGGTGTTTTCGATTACTTTTGCAGCCTCAGCTTCGCGGATGGAGCCCGCCTTGTGAGTGCCAGCCCTGATGATCCGCTTATAGGTCTCATCCACGATTTCTGCCACTTCCGGGGTTGAGCCTGACGTGACCTTACAGATGTCGGGCAGGCGATGTGTTTTGTCACCCGGATTTATCCGTTCCGGACTATAACCGACGAAAAAGTCACGGTTGAAAGTCAAGCCGGAATGCCGCTCTAGGACCGGCACGCAATCTTCTTCGGTCGCGCCGGGATATACGGTTGATTCATAGACGACAATATCGCCGGTCTTGATCACTTTTGCGATCGTTTCGGACGCTTTGATCAGCGGTGTCAGATCTGGACGGCGTGTCGAATCGATCGGCGTGGGAACAGTTACGATGTAAAAATTTGCATCAGACAAATCAGCGGGGTTGTCGGTCAATCTCAGGTTTTGCCATTCTGACAGTTCCTCGCAACTAACCTCTAAAGTATCGTCGCGACCGTCTTTTAATGATTCCACGCGAGCTGAGTTGATATCGAAGCCAATTACTGGAACGTGCTTCGAAAATTCAATAGCCAGGGGAAGCCCAACATAGCCAAGCCCAATAACTGCAATTCGTAAATCGTAACTCATATTGGCCATCGAACTCCCACGTTCTGAGCTTAACTTTATGCGATTGCGCGATGAATCGGAAAGCTCGAACCATGCGTTGAGGTGATCAGCGCGGCGTGCATCACTGATGCGAGCGTGATCCTTTGGTATCAATCTGAACGCCCTGCTGGACGTTTAATAAATTCGTGAAAATTCCGGCTGAATCGACCCCAAAAGCATCGCCGCTAGTGAAAATATGCCAGAAATAATGTGCATAATACTACAAATTTCACGGAAGCTCGGATTACGCAGTCGCAGGCATTGGATGTCGAGCCGAATGACTGTTACCTGATTAATTAATATGAAAATGCGTCGATCCGCCCTCGTTCAACTGACGCATGACCGCGCCTGGCATGATCATCGGGAATGCCCAGTCCATTACGTGGAATGCGATGAGAAATGCGTTATGCGATGAGGAAGAGTTTGGCTGCATTCTGGGGATGATTTTGAGGCTCGCTTAAGAGACTACATGGCCGCCGATGTGGGTGGCTCGGCCGCAAGCTGCGCCTGAAAATGACCTTGATCGTTTCGTGATCGAACTTGTCCGCCTTGCCTCCCTCGACTAACGTGGCAACACGAGTGGAAGCAATCGCAGGATCGTCGCCTAAACTGTTCATCGCCGTCGAAGCGGCTTCGTTCCTTCGATTTGTGAGAGCAGCGTCATGCGGCTCCTTGCGCTGATCGTTGCTGTGCCAGCGTGATGCCCCTCCTGACCACTGCTACTTGGCCTTGTCGCGAAGCACGAGCGAAGTCCGCGAGGTGCCAGCCAATGACGCAGCCAGTACCAACCGCAGTTCAAACGGACTAAACGCAAAACACAACGTGCGTGTAGCGAGCGACCTGCAATTGGAGGTGGCGGACCGAGTCATGCCTGGCTTCATAGCTACCGCAGTGCGGGTGAAGCCACCCACACGAACCGGCAACCAGACCGGGGGCCTGCAAGCGCAGCCCTCGCCGAAACTGCACAGGCAGCCTGATCAAACTTCCCTATGCCTTGGGACAGGTCCCCCGGCAGGACCGGCGTTGGCTCTCTATCGAGAGCCGAAACCGCTGATCATGATCCGCACCGTTTTCAGCGCAATCAAAATATCAAGCCAAAAAGAAAAGTATTTTATGTAGTAAAAATCATACGCCAGCTTCTCTTTCGCCGCATCGATGAGGGCGACGTTGCCTTGATGCACGGCAGCCCAACCCGTGATTCCCGGGTACACGGCATGCCGATAATCATAAAATGGGACATTGGCCGCATAGAGTTCGGCCAGCGAGGTCGCTTCGGGACGCGGCCCGATCCAGCTCATCTCGCCTTTCAGAATGTTATAGACCTGCGGCAGCTCATCGATGCGGGTCTTGCGCAGAAACCTGCCCACTTTTGTAATCCGCTCATCGCCCTCGACGGTGTAGTCAGGTCCATCGCAATTCAGGCGCATCGTGCGCAATTTGTAGCAGTCGAACGGCCGACCGCGAAAGCCGCGGCGCGTCTGCATGAAAAACGCCGGCCCGGGGTCCTCCAGCTTTATGAAGATCGCGGCGATGAAAATGACGAGGTTGACGGGGGCCAACGCCAGAAAGGCTATCAGAACGTCAAAGACCCGCTTGGTCTTGCGATAGGTCAGCGACGGCAGCAGCGCGCCGAAATCGTTATCCGCATGGGAGTGGAAGCGAACCTTTCCGCTCAGGCCTTCCTCAATGTGCGAACGATGATAGACCGGCACCCCTTCAAGTACGAGCCGCGTCAGGAAATGTGACCATTGAAGGTCCAGCTTCGCATGGGGGTCAACGACCACCGCAGACGTGCCGGGGTCAACATCGGCGTTCTTGATCAACTTCCAGGCAATATAGGGCGGCAAGTCTCCGAACTGCGGCAGTTGCACGCCGATCAACCCGATTGTCGGGGGCGACAGGCGATCACGCAAGGCTGCAACCACGAAATACCAGATCACGGTGATCGGGAAGGCGGTAAGGGTGTGATATCGTCCAACCGGCGCCTTGATCGCGAACAGGGCCAACAGGGTGAAACTGAACGTCACGAAGAACGTCGGAACAATCAGGCCCTTCGCCGAAATCAACGGCATGACGCCCAGTCGCTCCAGCGAAAGGTGGCCGACGGCGATGGCGAATGTGAACGCGATGAGGATCGGCTCCAGCCCGAAGGGCAGGCTGGATGGTCTTGAAGCCATGAAAGCGGCATATCGATGAGTCAGTTCAGGCACCAGCACCGCGAGGGTCAGCGCCAAACCGAGCACACAGCGATTGGATCGCAAAACGCGACCGATAAAACGTCGTTGCTTTCCGCCGCTATGTAATTTTGCAGCAGTTGGCATGGGAATGACGGGTTTCATCGCGAAATCTCGATATTAAGCAAATTCATATCAAGCTGGTAATAAATAATCCGCGGTCATGCTCACGCATACATTCGATCCCAACAAATTCATGAGGATCGTAATCCTATCTCTCTCCCCGATCCGTTCGATCATGCCGATCATGTCGGCAAACGGACCGCAAGATAATTTGACCTTTTGGCCTACTTGCAGTTCGCTAGCCATGTTTGAGGCAGTACCATTTGGGCATCGATCCATCAGCAGTTGCATGGCAGTCGATGGCATCGGGGTCGGCAAGTTGGCCTCTGATCCCACCAGTTGCTTTACGCCGTACGTCCCGTTGATACGGCGCCACGAGTGCAAATTGGTATCGAGTTCCACGAACATGTAATTCGGAAATAGCGGTGCCAGCACAGTATCGACTTTGCGAGCGTGGCGTCGTGTTTTCCTGTATCTGGGCAGGAAGCACTTGAAATGTTGCATCTGTAGGTTGCTATGCGCGAGCATTTCTTTACGCGGCAAGGTTTCGACGACATACCAACGCGCCCTGCGCTCGCCCGGATTAGGGTGGCGCGGCAATGCCAGGCTTGCGGCCGCTGTTTCCCTACCGACAGAAGTCACATCGAACTCCAAGAAATAGGCGCACGACAATGGTGCGCTTCAATACAAATGCGACTCTATCTGGACTACATCTGGCAAATGACATGGACGTTATCTGCCTGTCAAGCGGCGATGATCTTGTTGATTTGTTCGAAATTTAATAAATAAAAATCATCGCATCTTTTCATAAAATTCGTATTGATGAAATGTAAACTATTTTAATTTATATGCGTGATTGGGTTTAGTTTTAATATAGATCACTAAGGATTGATGAAATATTATATTTATTATGAAGAGTGTTCTGTTAGTAATGCTGAAAGTAAAATAAAATATAACAATTTGTATTATGTAATAATAATATAATGAACGACGTTTCCTCACCCGTAGGTGTGGGCGTCTCGTGGGTTGCGTTTTGGATGAGGCCGCCGCGCGGCTGCCTGCCGACAAGTGGCCATTTTTCCTTACGCGTGTACCAAATCGGCACGGCGGCCTGCGCCATTTCCGCCCGCCGCTTCGCCCACTTCTACATCCGCGCAGGTGCCTTGTGCCGGTCGCGCTCGTTGCCGGAGCCGCCACTCCGGCGGTCGGGCGGATCGACCGGGCGGGGGAAAGCCGCAGGCACTGTCGAGCGATCGGGGTGTCGCGTCGTTGCGGTCCCCTGCGGGGTGTCACGAACCCGACCTGCTTCGCGGCGTGACCTGCATCTGGCCCGTCGCCTGGAACAAGTTCACGGATCGGCAATGCCGCGCCATGATCGGAGCGGGCGTCACGTGGCGGTAGCCGCGCTGATCAATGTCGGCCGGATTTGTTGGTTCAGCCGGGGGAGGGGGCGTCGTTCCGCGCGTGCTTGGTTTAAGCGCAGGGTGCTACGTCAGGGCTCGTGGCGGATGGAGGCGGCGCTGCATTGGTCTCCGGAAACCGGAGCATTTTGTCCCTCCAGCTAAGACCGGATCGGCTGGATTTCAGCGAAACGCTGCATCACCGCGCGGCAGCCCCGTTCAGGCGTGCTTGTTGGTAAGCGCCGCTGCTACCACACGAAGCGCAGACCAATCATCTGCTGTAAGTTTTCCGTCGAAATCCCGCACGAAATTCATTGTTTCAATTTCTTTAAAGTCAACATCGCTTTCTATAAAAAACGATATCGGAACGTCATAGTAATCTGCAAATTTCCGTAGCACCTCAAGGCTGGGGTTAGTGTGGTTTCCTTTTTCTAGTCCCCAAACATAAACTTTTGATAATTTGGTGGAGTCGGCTACCCTCTGCAGAGATTCCCCCTTGTCCATCCGAAGTGTCCGCAATTTTTGTGCAAGTTGTCCCGCCGGCATATCACCTCTCTCTTCGAGTGTCCTTATATAGTAAATAGACGGGTTCGCAATAACGTATGGCGGGAGGGAATTTGGCACTATAATGGCATCAATATATCAAAATAATGAATATCGTTTTGGGATATTGATGCGGGGTGGCAATGGCAGCATGCGGCGGCAGCCTATCGCCCGGGATGCCGCTCATGCCGGCACTCATGCCAGGCCGCACAGACTCCGATCCATGCGAACGGGGTTTTGGCGGTCCTCGGCGAGCACCGTCCGAATGCCGACAAAACCCCGCCTCTAGAGTTGCCTGAGTGTTTGGTCCCGGCATTTGATGGTGCATCATCCGCGCAAGAGCGGCGCGATGCGCTATGGCACAGGTTTTACACGGGAGCGCCCGTACGACAGCGGCAGTCCGCCGGGCGATACAGCATAGCCATGAGGGCCTGGGCCAAACGCGACGGGATCAGCCGGCTGCCCAAGCTCGCTGGCGACAGGGCGCCAAAGCGCAAGTTCAAGACCTACTCGATCGGCTGCTTCCATATGGCCATTGCCGAGGTCCGCACTGCAGAAGGTAACCTCTACCTTTGCGTGGCCACCGACCGGACCAGCAAATTCGCGTTCGTCCAACCCGCCACCAAGACCGGAAGCACAGGCGTGACCTCCAGTTCAGCGTGCGTCAGACGTGCATCGCTCGAAATTCACCCGCCGGATCGCAAATAATCCTTCAAAGTCAGTCTGCGGGGGGATTCCATCGGTTGCTTTGGGCGATTGTTCGACAATGCATGCTCAAACCCATAAAGCCATTATACTGCAAAATGTTAAGCCGATATCCTGCCCCCATCAGCACGAAACCCGCTCCAACCCGCCGGGTTCGTGCGAAACCCGCATTTCCTCGGCCAGGCAGGCGCGCATCCGCGCCATCGCGTCGCGCGTCAGCCGGATGAACCGCCGCCGCCCGTCATGGGCATCGGGCTCGCTGATCACCAGGCCTTCGTCCTCCAGGATGTGCAGCCACCGCAGCCCGGTCGTCGAAGGCACCCCGGCGGCCAGACAGGCACTCGTCACCGAAATGTCGCGCCCGCGCTCGGTGGCGATGAACAGGTCCAGCAGGATGTCCCATGCCGGATCGCAGAACAGCGTCTCGCGAAAATGCTTCCCCCGGCGGCGGCGCTCGGCATAGAGCCGCTCGGCCACCTGCAGGATGGTCTCGCGTGCCTCCGGCCTGCCCGTTTCGCTGCCCGCCCCGGCGGCAATCTCGCGACTGATCACGCCGATCTGCTCGGCCATCGCGGCCAGCCGCAGGCGCACTTCGTCCATCTCCGCGCGCGTCGCATCGTTCATGGCATTCCTCGTCGGGCCTTCATGTGCTTCAGGATGGTCGTTCATGCCAGCCGCCAGTTGCGATACCGGCCAATCCGCGCCGTCCGCCGCCAATGCGCCACCGTTCCCAGCGTCACCGCCAGCGTCTGCCCCATTGTCGGCGGCCCGGTCATCAGCCAGTACGCCATCGGCGCCCCTTGCGGATAAGCCAGCTCGCCCAGGTGCCCCAACGCCATGATCAGTTGCAGGGCGCAGCACCAGATCGGCCAAACCCGGTTCGCCTGCAGCGCCAGGGTGATGAACCCCACCATGCAGGCCGCGTTGATGGCCATGTGGCCAAGGTCGATCGTGGCATAACGCGCCATCCCGAACAGCGCGTGGTAGAACAAGTCCACCACGTCCGCCCCCAGCAGAATGCCAACACCGAACCGCTCCGGCCCACCGCCGTAGCGAAAATTCGCAATCAGCACGCTGGTCGCGGTTACCACCAGGGCAACAGACAAGGTTGGTACCGCCACGATCGACCCCTCAGCCTATCAGGCCGCCAGTGCCAGCGACGCCGGGTGTTCGATCACGCTACCGCTCTCCGGCGGGCACATGTCGATATTGGAATCGCCCCGCTCCACCGCCAAGTCGCGCAGCTTGCCATGCACGCGCGCCAGATCATTGCCCGCCGCCAGCAGCGACTGCTGCGAACCCGCCAGCCGCAGCAGGATGTCCTGCCCGGTAAACGGCCCCACTTCGGCATCGCGGCGCGTGGTCAGCATCAGCGTGAACAGGTTCGATTGGCGGATCAGCGCTTCCGCCAGCGCGTCCTCGGCCTCGCGGACTTCGCGGGCGATGCGCAGCGTGGCAACCTGGGTGTTCATCGTCATGGTCGGTTTCCTTGTCAATTGCTCGAGACATGAACCCGAATGCGCGAATGTCAGCGGCCCATCAGCCGGGACAGCGAAACGAACATGCTGACCCCGCCAAGGACCAGAAGCACCAGGAACAAGGCCAGCGCCACAATCGCGCCCAGTCTTGCCAGCGTGCCCCAACGGCCTTCGAACAGTTCGGACCCGACACGGAAATCGAGAACCGGGTTTCCGCCCGAGTCCACCGCCGGTGGCTGGTCCGTTTCCGGACCCATCCGCTCCGTTCCGTGCAGGGAATCAAGCAGATACGCATTTTCCGCCATGTAGGAAAATTGATATGCGGAATTCTCCCATACCGCCTTCAACTGCCGATAGACGTTCGCCACTTCGCCCCGGCTGGCCACGCCCAGTTTGGCGCGCGCCTGCATCAGCCGCTGGTCGACGGTGTGCGGCGAGATTCCCAGCAATCGCGAGATTTCCTTGGACGTCTTGTGCTCCAGCAGAAGGTCCAGAACTTCCCGCTGCTTGTCGGTCAGCGCCAGCAACGGATTGGGGCCGGGTGGGGGCGCTTCGTCGTCAGCCATGATCGCGCTTCGCCGCCTCCGGTCGGCCCGATTGCCCCCGGCCACGGGGCGCGGCCGCCGAGAGTGGTCCGCAATCGGTTTCCTGATATGAAATCGGCCGATACGCTGCAAGTGCCCCGCTCGAATTCATTGAATTTTGACAATGGCTTGCGGGATTTTCCTGCCCGAATTGTTCGAACCCGGGCCTGCCGCTATCAAACCCGCTTGCCCGGACCGGGCCGAGCCGGCAAAACCTGCCCGCCCGGGGGCGAATGCGCCCCGGGCAAGGGGGGAAGGGCAAACCATGCAGCCGCTGCGCGACAACCGCCGCGTCCTCGTCGCCTCGGCGATGGGCACCGCGGTCGAATACTACGATTTCTTCATCTACGCGACCGCCGCCGCCCTCGTGTTCGGCCCGCTGTTCTTCCCCGCGAAGGACCCGGCCACGCAGACCATGCTCGCCTTCCTCAGCTTCGGCATCGCCTTCATCGCCCGCCCGGTCGGTGCCGTCGTGTTCGGCCACTTCGGCGATCGCATCGGCCGAAAATCCACGCTCGTCGCCTCGCTGCTGCTGATGGGCGTTTCCACCCTCGCCATCGCCGTGCTCCCCACGCACGCCACCAGCGAACGCTGGGGCATCGGCTGGCTCGCCCCGGCGCTGCTCTGCCTGATGCGCTTCGGCCAGGGCATGGGCCTCGGCGGCGAATGGGCCGGCGCCGCCCTGCTCGCCATCGAGAACGCCCCTCCGGGCTGGAAGGCGCGCTTCGGCTGCGTTCCCCAACTCGGTGTCCCCATCGGCTTCATGGCTGCCAACGGCGCCTTCCTTGTCCTCGGCGCCACGCTCACCCCGGCCGAATTCACCGCCTGGGGCTGGCGCATCCCGTTCGTGCTCAGCGCCGTGCTCGTCGTCCTCGGCCTGTGGGTCCGCCTCAAGATCGAGGAAACCCTCGAATTCCGCCACGTCCTCGAACACGAAACCGTCGAACTCGTCCCCATCGCCGCGATCTGGCGGCATTGGCGCCTGCTCGTCGCCGGCAGCGCCGGGGTCATCTCCACATATGCGCTGTTCTACATCGCCTCCACCTTCGCGCTGTCGGAGGCCACCGGCGTCCTGAACTACCCGCGTCAGGAATTCCTCGCGGTCCAGCTCGTCGCCAACCTGTTCCTCGCCGTCGGCATCTGGATGGCCGGCTGGAACGCCGATCTTTCCACTCCCGGCCGCACCCTCGCGCTCGGCGCCGTCGTCACCATGATCAGCGGCCTGGTCTTCTGGCCCGCACTCGCATCCGGATCGCTCGGACTTGCTGCCTTGATGCTCTGCATCGTCAACCTCGGCCAGGGGTTCAACGCCGGCCCGCTCGGTTCCTGGCTGTCGCCGCTGCTCCCCGCCCGCCTGCGCTACACCGGCGTCGCCTTCGCCTTCAACGTCGGCGGCATCGTCGGCGGCGCGGTGGTCCCCAATCTTGCCCAGGCGCTCAGCAAGTCCGGTCAGAACGCCAACGTCGGCGGGCTGCTCGTCCTGTGCGGAATCGTCAGCCTGTGGGGCGTGCTGACAACCCGCAACGCCACCCACTACAACAAGGTCAACTGACCGCCCGGCGCCGGCTTCCTGAAACCGCTGCAATCCAGCGCCGGAAAGTCCTGCCCGAACCCCAGCCGCGCACAAGCCTTTCGGAACCGGCTGCGGAACACGTCGGCCCACACCCCCTGCGGCTTCATCCGCGTGAAGAAGTCGGGGTCGTTGTCGCGCCCCCCGCGCATCGCCTGCACCGTATGCATCACCTTGTCCGCCCGCTCGGGAAAATGCGCGGCCAACCACTCGCGAAACAGCGGCGCCACCTCATGCGGCAGCCGCAGCATGATCCAGCTTGCCGAACGCACCCCGCGCGTGGCTGCCGCCAGCAATATCCGCTCCATGAATTCATCGGTAATCGCCGGAATCACCGGCGCCACCGAAACATGCGCCGGCACCCCCGCCGCCACCAGCCGGTCCAGCGCCGCCAGCCGCTTCGCCGGTGACGCCGCGCGCGGCTCCAGCAGCCCCGACAGCTTCGGGTCCAGGCTCGTCACCGAAATCGAAACCGCCACCAGCCGCGCCCGCGCCAGCTCGCCCAGCACGTCCAGATCGCGCAGCACCCGGTCGGACTTGGTGGTGATCGTCACCGGATGCCGCACCTCCAGGCACAGCTCCAGCACCGCGCGCGTGATCCGGTATCGCCCCTCGATCGGCTGGTACGGATCGGTGTTCGTCCCCATCGCGATCGGCGCCGGCCTGTACCCCGGGCGCGCCAGCGTCTCGCGCAGCAGCGTCGCCGCCTCCGGCTTGGCAAACAGCCGGGTCTCGAAATCCAGCCCCGGCGACAGGTCATGCCAGGCATGGCTGGGCCGCGCATAGCAATAAACACAGCCATGCTCGCACCCGCGATAGGCATTCACCGACCGGTCGAACGGAATGTCGGGCGACCGGTTGAACGACAGGATCGACTTCGCCCGCTCCTCGGTCACCGTAGTTCGCAGCGGCGGCACCTCGTCATCCACCACCGCCCGCGCATCCAGCCAGTCGCCATCCGCCTCGCGTGCGGCCAGCCCGAACCGCCCGCTCACGCGCCCCGAAACCGCCCCTCGTCCTTTCATCGCCTGCATCATCGGAAAAGAACATAACAAGAACCATGAGTCAACGTTGCTGCGACGAACCGCCCGCTCGCTTGCCAATCCCCGGAAAACCCGGTTAGTCCCGCCAACGGGGAAGGGGGGAAGGCTTGACCACTGCGGCAGATCCCGCGCGCCGTGCGCTCGTCACCGGCTCCACCATGCTGGCCGCGGTGCTGGTCACGCTCGATTCCACCATCGCCAACGTCGCGCTGCCGCATATCCAGTCCAGCCTGTCCGCCTCGTCCGAACAGATCCTCTGGGTCGTCACCGCCTACATGATCGCCGCCGCCATCGGCACCCCGCTGTCGGGCTGGCTCGCCAACCGCTACGGGCGCCGGCCGGCGATGGTGCTCTCGGTCGGCCTGTTCACGCTCGCCTCGGTCGCCTGCGGCCTCGCCACCAGCCTCGAAAGCCTCGTCGCCTTCCGCTTCGTCCAGGGCCTCGCCGGCGCGGCAATGGTGCCGCTGTCCCAGGCCACCCTGCTCGATGTCTACCCGCCTGAAAAACACGGCCAGGCAATGGCCATCTTCGGCATGGGCAGCATGGTCGGCGGCATCATCGGCCCGGCACTCGGCGGCTGGCTGACGGAAACCCTGTCATGGCGCTCGGTGTTCCTCATCAACATCCCGTTCGGCAGCCTTGCCTGCCTCGGCATGGCGCTGTTCCTGCCCGCCTCGAAGCCCGATCCGAAAGCCCGTTTCGATCTCGCCGGCTTTGCGCTGCTCTCCACCTTCCTCGCCAGCCTGCAACTGATGATCGATCGCGGCCAGCGGCTCGACTGGCTCGCCTCCCCCGAAATCCGCGTCGAGGCCACGGTCATGGCGCTCTGCGGCTACGCCTTCCTCGTCCACGTGTTCACCACACCGCAGCCGTTCATCTCCCCGTCGATCTTCCGTGATCGCAACCTCACCGTCGGCTCCATCGTCGCCACCCTGCTCGGCGTGCTGGTGTTCGGGGCAATGCCGCTGATCGGCATCATGCTCCAGCAACTGCTCGGCTACCCGGTGCTGCTGGCAGGGCTGGTGCAAGCCCCGCGCGGCATCGCCACCCTGCTGACGATGATCGTCGCCGGCCGCCTGATGGGCAAGGTCGATACCCGCCTTCTGCTCGCGCTCGGCGTCCTCGCCACCGGGCTGGGCTTTCTCGCCATGTCGGGCTTCTCGCTCGATACGCGCCAGTCCGACATCGTCCTCACCGGCATCCTGCTGTCGATCGGCAGCGGCCTGATCTTCGTGCCGCTGTCCACCATCGCGTTCTCCACGCTGGACCCGCGCCGCCGCAACGAAGGCGCCTCGGTGTTCATGCTGGTCCGCAACATCGGCTCGTCAGTCGGCATCTCGCTCTTGAACGTGATGACCCTCCACAACGCCTCCACCGTCCGCGCCCGCCTCGTCGAAGCCTTGCGCCCTGACAACCCCGCCACCGGCACCCTCGACTTCACTTCCCCGCTAACCCTCGCCGCCCTCCACGCCCAAGCCGGCGCGCGGTCGCCTATATCGACACCTTCCACTTCCTGTTCCTGCTCAGCCTCGTCATCCTCCCGGTCATCATCCTGATGCGTCCTCCTAGGAGGTCTGCGGCCTGATCAACCTGCTTGTCCGGGTCACCCCACCGCCAGCGCCACCGCATTGGCAATCCGCGCCAGCCGCTCCGCCCACACCCGCTGTCCCTCGGCGTCGGCAATCTCGTCCTGCCGTATCTCGATCCCCAGATACGGCCGCCCTTCCACCTCGGCATGGCGGTCCATCGTGTAGTTCAGCAGGTGCCCCGAATAGGGCTGCTGGTCCCCCACGCACAGCCCTTCGGCTTCCAGCAGCGGGATCGCCAGCCGCGCCGCGCGGTCGTCGGTGTTGTACAACACCCCCACCTGCCACGGCCGCGCCTGCTCGGGGTGCGATGCCAGTTGCGGCGTGAAGCTGTGCAGCGAAACCAGCAGGGCAGGGGGCTTGTCATCCAGCACCCGCGCCAGCGCCTCGTGATACGGCGCATGAAACCGCGCCAGCCGCGCCAGATGCGCATCATGGTCGATCGCGTTCCCCGGCACGGCGTGTCCGTCGCTGGCAATCGGCACCACCCCCGGCGCCTGCGGATCGCGGTTCACGTCGCACACCAGCCGCGAAACCCCGCACTGGAACGCCGCGATCCCCGCGCGCGCCGCCATCAGCGCCCCCACTTCGCGCACGCCGATATCCACCGCGATATGCTGCGTCAGCAATTCCGGCGCGATCCCCAGCGCAACATCATCCGGCACGAAATTCGACGCATGGTCGGAAACCACCAACACCCCGCCGAACCTCGGCTCACCCAGCAGGTGCCAAACCGCACTCACCGCAACCGCCCCGCCAGCCGCCACCACCCCGGATGCGCCCCGGCAACCGCCGCACTCGCCGCATCGCGCGCCGCCACGCCATCATACAGCGCAAAACACGTCGCCCCCGAACCGCTCATCCGCACGCACCACGCACCCGTCGCCCGCAACGCCGCCAGCACCTCGCCGATCACGGGGCAAATCGCCAGCGCCGGCGCCTCCAGGTCATTGCGCCCGTGCAAGGCAATCTCCCGCGCCGAACCCTCGGGCATCGCCCCGCGATCCACCCCGTCCCAGCCCTTGAACACCGGCCCGGTCGCCAGCGGCACGCGCGGGTTCACCAGCAGCACCGCCGTCCCCGCCAGATCGTCCGGCCCCGGCGCCAGCTCGGTCCCGGTCCCGCGCCCCACCACCGTCCGGCTGGCCACGCACGCCGGCACATCAGCGCCCAGCGTCGCCGCGAAATCCTGCCACCCCTCGGGCAACCCAACGCTGCGTTCCACCATCCGGAACACCGCCCCGGCATCGGCCGATCCGCCACCCAGCCCCGCCGCCACCGGCAGGGCCTTCTCCAGCGTCACCCGCCAACCCTCGCCGCGCGGCAACCCGTTCAGCGCCCGCGCCACCAGATTGCCGAACGGATCGTCCAGCCCCGCCGCAAACTCGCCCACCACCTGCAAACTGTCCACCGGGGCAGGGGCCGCGCTCAGCACATCCCCCGCGTCCACGAACGCGAACAGCGTCTCCAGCGCGTGATACCCATCGTCCCGCCGTCGCCGCACATGCAGCGCCAGGTTGATCTTGGCATAGGCGGTTTCAATCACGTGCAGCGGTCTCCCGAACGATCACCGCCGCGTTGCCATGCCCGGCGCGCGCCGGGAAGCGCGAATTTGCCCGCGCGCGCGGCATCACCCGCCAAGCATCACCACGCGCGCGTCATTGGCCGTGGCGAAAGTTGATCGTGCTCTGGTTGGCGGTGCAGGCCTCGCCCCCTTCAGGGCGGAAACTGGCGGTGAAGCGAAAGCCGCGCGCCATCGCATTGGCGGAATCGGCGAACACGATTGGCGGATAGGCAACGATCGGCCGCGAATCCACCGCGCGGCCATCCGCCGAAATGTCGTATTCCAGCCGCACCCAGCCCTCGAACCCCATGCGCCAGGCTTCCTCGGGATAGTCGCTGCTCCCCGCACCTGATGATCGCAACGCCGGCAGCGGGCCGATCAGCGCGCACTGCTGCCCGTTCAGGCCGGTGCGGCGAAACCAGCCTTGCGCGCGGTCGAACTGCTTCGCGTCGGCGGCGATATTGGCCAGTTGCAGCAGCGCCAGTTGCCGCAGCGGATGGTGTTCGGCCAGCCGCGCGTCGTCGGCCACCACCGTCAATTCGGCAATCGCGGCGTCGCGCTGCGCCGCCGGCGGCACGGCGGGCACCGCCAGCAGCCGCAGGGTCGCCTGCGCCAGCGCGTCTTGTGCCAGCGCCGGGTCGCGCGCCAGCGCCAGAAATTCCGGCACGATCGTGCGCGGCTCGAATTCGCGATGCTCCAGCGATTTGCGATGCAGGTACCAGTCGCGAAACACCTGCATCGCGTTGCGCACATCCGCCGGCAGATCAGCCTGCGCCGCCACCGCCTGCGCCCGGTCGATTGCCGCCAGCGCCGCATCGGCCTTCGTTTCCGACTGGCTGCGCAGCACCAGCGCCGCCACCGCGCCGCGCGGATCACCGGCTGCGCTCCGTGCTGCGGCAATCGCGTCCAGCCGGGCCAGCCGCGCCCCCGTCGCCGTCGGCAGCGCCGCATCCTCGCGCAATTGCGTTGCGGCCCAGGCGCCGAACCGCTCGGCCAGCGGCGCCCCCACTTCGGGCCGCCCGCCGCCGGCCACGCTGCACCGCAGCTCCACGCGCGACAGCGCGCGATAGAACACCGGCACCTTGGCAATCTCCTCGGGGCGCCAGTGCCATTGCGAAACCGCGCGGGCAAAGGCGGTGGCCACCGCATAGCCGCCGCGCGAATAGATCGTCCGCGCGCTGCCCACGTCGCCATTGTCGCCGATCCCGAATTCGACGATCGCCACGTCCGCCGGGGTCAGCCCGGTCTCGCTGCCACACGGCGGCGGTTCCATCACGGCGGCATGGGTAAACGGCGATTGCTCGATGCGCCCCGCGCCCGTGTAGGCCAGATACAACCGCGCCGAATCCTTGTCGCCGTTCAGCATCGCCGCTTGCGCCAGATCGCCCCGGATCGCCACCTGGCTCAGCGACACGCGGTTCGAAAGCCCGCCCGACAGCGCCAGCGCCTGCTTCATTTCGGCCAGCGCCGCCTTGTTCTCGCCCCGGTTCATCAGGATGCGCCCGCGCACCGTGTGGAACGCGGCATGGGTCAGCTGGTCCGCCTTCGCGTTGGCGGCCAGCAGCTTCAGCGCCTCGTCCACCGCCGCCAGCGGTTCCGGTCCGGAATCGAAGGCCCGCACATTGGCCAGCAGCATCAGCGCCGGCACGCGCTGTTCGCCCACCAGCCGGGTCAGCGCCGCCGTATAGTGGCCAACCGCCTCGTCATGGCTCCATCGCGCTTCCGCCAGCCGGCCCAGGAAGGTGTGCGCCTTGGCCACTTCGGCATCGAAGCCGGCTCCGCCCGCTTCCAGAATCGGCAAGCCGGCCAGAATCGCGCGCTCACCCTCGTCCGAGGCGCCGGTTGCGATCAGGCAATTGCCGCGCCGCACCGCAATCGCGCCCGCCGGGATCGAGCCGGGACGAACCCTGCGGTCAACCGCCAGTCGTGCGAAGATCGGCAGCGCCACATCGCACTTGCCTGCCACTTCGGCCTCGGACGCCTGGTTGAACATCTGCTGCAGCGAAACGGTGGCCCCGGCATCCGGCGCCGGCTGCGCCTGAACCACGGTGGCGCTCGACAGCAGCAGCAAACCCAGCCCCGATCCGCGCATTTTCCACCTCTGGATTATTGTCCTTCAAAGGGTTAGCTATCGTGCGATGCGCATCCTGTCCATCCTTGCCCTGTCGATGATCGGCCAACCGGCCGCACCTTCACCGCCGCTGCAACTGGTGCTGTTCGGCGCCACCTGGTGCGCCCCCTGCCGGGCAGAGCTGCGCGCGCTGCCCGCGCTTCAGCAGGCCGCCGCGCCCGATCGCGTCGTGCTGGCGTGGATCGACCAGCCGCCGCCGCTGCCCGCCGCGCTTGCCACCGGCATCGTGCAAATGCCGCCGGCCGAAGCCGCCCGGCAGGCGCACGCCCTGCTCGGCGAAGGCTATGGCCTGCCCGCCGCCGTGCTGCTCGATGGCAACAATCGCCCTTGCGCCGTGCTGCGTGCCCCGCTCAAGCCGGCGATGATCGCCGGCCTGCGCGAAGCCTGCCGCGCTCACATGTTGGGATAGTTCGGCCCGCCGCCGCCTTCCGGCGCCACCCAGTCGATGTTCTGCGTCGGGTCCTTGATGTCGCAGGTCTTGCAGTGCACGCAGTTCTGCGCGTTGATCTGCAACTTCGGCCCGCTGCCGTCCGGATCGACGAACTCATAGACCCCCGCCGGGCAGTAACGCGCCTCCGGCCCGGCATAGACCGGCAGGTTGATCGCCGTCGGCACGCTGGGGTCCTTCAGCCGCAGATGGCACGGCTGCTCTTCCTCGTGGTTGGTGAAGCTGAACGACACGCTGGTCAGCCGGTCGAAGCTGATCACCCCGTCGGGCTTGGGATAGGCGATCGGCGTGTACAGGTCCGCCCGCTGCAAGGCGCTGGCATCGGTGTGGTGCTTCATCACCGGGAAGATCGGCAGCTTCAGGTACCGCAGCCACATGTCCACGTTGGCCAGCGCCGCGCCGAACATGTCGCCGTTGAACTTCGCCAGCAGCGGCTCGGCGTTCTGCACCAGCTTCAGTTCCTTGGCGATCCAGCTCTCGCGCACCGCCGCGTCATACTCCTCCAGCGCATCCTGCTCGCGGCCCGCGGCAATCGCCGCCGCCACCGCATCGGCCGCCAGCATCCCGCTCTTCATCGCGGTATGGCTGCCCTTGATGCGCGGCACGTTGACGAACCCGGCGCTGCACCCGGCCAGCACGCCGCCGGGGAACGCCAGCTTCGGCACCGCCTGCCAGCCACCCTCGTTGATCGCCCGCGCGCCATAGGAAACGCGCTTGCCGCCTTCCAGTATCTTGCGGATTTCCGGATGCTGCTTCCAGCGCTGGAACTCCTCGAACGGATAGACATACGGGTTGGCGTAATCGAGCGTGGTCACGAACCCCAGCGACACCTGGTTGTTCGCCTGATGGTACAGGAACCCGCCGCCGCCGCTGCCGCTCTCGCTCAGCGGCCAGCCCTGCGTGTGCAGCACCCGGCCCGGCACATGCTTGTCGGGGTCGATGTCCCACAGTTCCTTGATGCCGATGCCATACTTCTGCGGCTGGCAATCGGCCTCCAGGTCATACTTCGCCTTCAGCCGCTTGGTCAGGTGCCCGCGCGCGCCCTCGCAGAACAGCGTGTACTTCGCCAGCAGGTTCATCCCCGGCATGAAGTCGCCCTTGGGATTGCCCTCGCGATCGACGCCCATGTCGCCGGTCTGCACGCCGATCACGGCCCCGGCATCGTCATACAGCACTTCCGCCGCCGCGAACCCGGGGAAGATTTCCACGCCCAGTTCCTCGGCCTTGCCCGCCAGCCAGCGGCACAGGCTGCCCAGCGATCCGGTGTAGTTGCCGTGGTTCGACATGAACGGCGGCATCAGGATGTGCGGAATCGCCATCTTGCCGGTGCGGGTCAGATACCAGTGCCAGTTGTCGGTCACCGGCGTCTCCGCCATCGGGCAGCCGTCCTCGCGCCAGTTCGGCAGCAGCTCGTCCAGCGCCTTCGGGTCGTAAGTCGCGCCCGAAAGAATGTGCGCGCCGATCTCCGAACCCTTCTCCAGCACGCACACCGCCAGGTCGGCATTGGTCTGCTTCAGCCGGATCGCTGCGCCCAGACCAGCCGGCCCGCCGCCGACGATCACCACGTCATAAGGCATCGATTCGCGTTCGATGGTTGCGTCCGTCATCGTACCAGTCCCGTCCTGTCCGGATTAATCGTTCGATTGAACCCTTGAAACGCACGGCACAAGAGGTCAAGACCCGCTGCCGGATCATGACACTTCACCAGACCATCGCTGCGGATATCGCATCCACGCTCGACTGGTGGCGCGGCGCCGGCGTCGATTGCGCTTTTGCCGACGAACCGCACGGCTGGCTCGCCGAAATCGAACCGGAGATGACCGAGGATGAGCGTCGCCGCGCCGCCGTTCCGCCCCCGGCCGAACGCCGGGTCGAGCAGGCCGCCCCCCAGGCCCGCCTCGGTGGCGATCCCGCCACCTACCCCGCCGATCTTGCCGCGTTCGACGCATGGTGGCTCACCCAGCCCAGCCTCGATGCCGGCGCCCTCTCGGCCCGCATTCCCCCGCGCGGCGCCGCTGGCGCTCCGCTCATGGTCCTCGTCCCCCAGCCCGAGGAGGCGGATGCCGATACCCTGCTCTCCGGCCCGCAGGGCAGGCTGCTCGCCGCCATCCTCGCCGCCATCGGCATTCCCGAATTCGAAACCCGCATCGCCGCCGTGCTGCCGCGCCACACCCCGCTGGCCGATTGGCCGGGAATCGCCGCGGCCGGCATGGGCGACGTCCTCGCGCATCACCTCGCTCTTTCGCGCCCGCGGGCGGTCATCGCCTTCGGCGGCAACATCCCGCCGCTGCTCGGCCACGATCCGGCGCAAAGGACTGCCGATTTACGAATTGATAACCAAGAGGGTGCAGGCACGCCGGTGCTGTTCGCGCCCGATCTTGGCCTGATGGTCCAGCGGCCGGGCGCAAAAGCGGCCTTCTGGCGCACCTGGCTCGGCTGGAACGCGCAAAACGGTTGAAGCGAGGCGGCAGAGCGGTAATACCGCCTGCACTAGGGGAATATACTTGGCGTGACGGGGTTTGGCGGCAAATTCAGGCGGCAACGCGCGGCTTCCGCGCTGGCGCTGCTGTGCGCCGCGCTCCCGCTCACGGCCATCCCCGGCAAGGCTCTGGCCAACTCCGCCGCCGCCGAATATTTCCGCACCCGTGCCGATCGCAGCGCCGTCCCCAAGCTCCTCACCGAGGACGAACGCGCCTGGTATCGGGACATGTTCGCCTCGATCAAGAAGTCCGACTGGGCTCACGTCCAGACCCTGTTCGCGCAAAAGCCCGATGGCCCGCTGCACCCGGTCGCCCGCGCCGAATACTACCTCGCCGCCGGCAGCCCCCGGGTCGATGCCGATTCGCTGGCGCAGATCCTCACCACCACGCCCGATCTGCCTGAGGCCGAGCAACTCGCCACCCTCGCGCAGAAGCGCGGCGTCACCACGCTGCCGTCGCTGCCGCAGCCGCAGATGCTGGTCGCCCAGCGCAGCGCCCCCCGCCGCATCCTGCCGCGTGACGTTGCCGACGGCACCATGCCCGCCAACGTCGCCGCCGCCATCGTTGATCGCATCAAGGCGGACGATTCCACCGGCGCCCGCCTTCTGCTCGATGGCGTCGATGCCGGCCTCAGCCCCGAAGCCCGCGCCCAGTGGCGCCAGCGCGTCGCGTGGTCCTACTATATCGAAAACCAGGATGGCGACGCGTTCTCGCTCGGCGTCGCCGCAGGGCAGGGGGCCGGCCTCCCCGTCGCCGGCGCGTGGACCGCCGAAGGCTGGTGGACCGCCGGCCTCGCCGCTACCCGCACCAGCGCCTGCGCCGAAGCCGCCAACGCCTTCGCCAACGCCGCCGCCACCGCGCAGAACCCCGAACTCGCCGCCGCCGCGCACTACTGGCGCAGCCGCGCGCTCGTCCGCTGCCGCCAGCCCGAAGCCGCCGCCGCCCCGCTGCGCGCCGCCGCCGCCTACGACGAAACCCTCTACGGCATGCTCGCCGCCGAACAGCTCGGCATGAAGCTGCCCACCACCCACGACACGCCTGATTTCACCCCGGCCGACTGGCAGAACCTGCGCACCGTCGCCAATGTCCGCGCCGCCGTCGAACTCGCCGAAATCGGTGAGGACGGCCTGGCCGACGAAGTCCTGCGCCATCAGGCCCGCATCGGCGCGCCCGGCCAGTACCAGCCGCTGTCGCGCCTCGCGCGCGATCTCGGCCTGCCCTCCACCCAGTTGTGGATGGCCACCAATGTCCCGGCCGGCGCCGCCGCCGAACCCGCCGCGCGCTACCCCACGCCGAAGTGGACCCCGGTCACCGGCTGGCAGGTCGATCCCGCGCTGGTCTATGCCCACACCCTGCAGGAATCGGTGTTCCGCGC
>JAGWTB010000128.1 GCA_028869175.1 Sphingomonadales bacterium | reverse complement strand
ATATATCTTGTATCAGTCTGTAGTGCGCTTGTCCGATCACCCCTTGTCGACCGCTGCCATCAGCGCCGGAGGATAGCGATCCCCCTGCACCTCGATGGCGGCGGCCGCCTGTTCGATCCGTGCGAGGTCGGCGGGCGAGAGTGCGATGGCGGCGGCGGCGGTGTTTTCTTCCATCCGGTGGAGCCGGGTCGTGCCGGGGATCGGCACGATCGACGGACCCTGCGCCATCAGCCAGGCCAGGGCGATCTGTCCCGGTGTCGCGCCCTTGTCCTGTCCGATGCTTTCCAGCAGGCGGACGAGCGCCAGATTGTTGTCATAGGCATCGCCCTGGAACCGGACGATCCCCGCGCGGATGTCGCCGGCACCAAAGGTCTTGCCCTTTTCGATGGTGCCGGTGAGGAAGCCCTTGCCCAGCGGGCTGAAAGGCACGAAGCCGATGCCCAGTTCGTTGCAGGTGGGCAGAATCTCCGCTTCCACGTCGCGCGTCCACAGCGAATATTCGCTCTGCAGCGCGGCGACCGGCTGCACCGCATGGGCACGGCGAATGGTGGCGGCGCTCGCTTCCGACAGGCCGAAATGCCTGACCTTGCCCTCGCGGATCAGATCGCCGACGGTGCCGGCAACGTCCTCGATCGGTACGGCAGGATCGACCCGGTGCTGATAGAACAGGTCGAGCGCTTCCACCCCCAGCCGCTGGCACGATTCTTCGGCCACCTTGCGGATCTGCTCGGGTCGGCTGTTCATCCCCGTCATCGGTGGCGACTTCGCCGGATCGAGCGCAAAGCCGAACTTGGTGGCGATCACCACCTTGCCCTTGAACGGAGCCAGCGCCTCGCCCAGCAGCCGTTCGTTGGTCCATGGGCCATAGACTTCGGCCGTGTCGAAGAAGGTCACCCCCGCTTCCACCGCCGCGCGCAGCAGCGCGACGGCATCGGCGTGGGTGACCGGACTGGTCTGGTTGTAGCCGAAGCTCAGTCCCATGCAGCCGAAGCCGATCTTCGAGACGGCAAGGCCATTCGTGCCAAGGGTGCGGGTTTCCATGAAGGCTATCCTTTCAACGGGAGGAGCAGGTCAGAGGTAGGAGAATTGCAGCACGGCCTCGGGCAGCCGCGCGCCGTGGATTTCGATCCTGGCGCAGGCCGTTTCGATGGTGGCCATGTCCTCGGCGGACAGCACCACTGCGGCAGCGCCAAGGTTTTCCTCCACCCGGCTCAGCTTGCGGGTGCCGAAGATCGGCACGATGAAGGGCCTGCGCGCCAGCAGCCAGGCGAGCGCGATCTGCGCCGGGGTTGCTCCCTTGCTGGCGGCGATGTCCTTCAGCAGGTCGACCAGCGCCACGTTGGCGGCGCGGGCCTCGTCGGAGAAGCGCGGGGAAAAGGCGCGAAAATCGCCCGGTTCGAACTGGGTGGCCGTATCGATCTTGCCGGTGAGGAAGCCCGCACCCAGCGGGCTCCACGGCACGAAGCCGATCCCCAGTTCGGCGCAGAGCGGCAGCACATCGGGTTCCGGATCACGGGTCCACAGCGAATATTCGCTCTGGATCGCGGCTACCGGGAACGTGGCATGGGCCCGGCGGATGGTGGCCGCACCCGCTTCGGACAGGCCGAAGTGCCGCACCTTGCCCGCTTCGACCAGACCTTTCACCGCCCCGGCAACCTCCTCGATCGGCACGCCGGGATCGACGCGGTGCTGGTAGAGCAGGTCGATCCGGTCGGTCCCCAGCCGCTGCAACATGCCGTCCACCACGCGGACGATGTGATCGGGCTGGCTGTTGAGCCCGGGACCGCGTTCGCCGGTTACCGGATCGATGTTCCAGCCGAACTTGGTGGCGATGGTGACCTTGTCGCGCATCGGCGCGAGCGCCTTGCCGACCAGCACTTCATTGGTCCAGGGACCATAGGCTTCGGCGGTATCGAAATGGGTAACTCCCAGATCGAAAGCCCCCCTGATAACCGCCATCGCCTCGTCATCGCCCGGCGCTTCGCCGTAACTGGACGCGAAGCTCATCGTGCCGAAGCCGATTTCGGAGACGGCAAGGCCGCCGGTGCCGAGCACGCGCTGTTTCATGGATAGAATCTCCTGCTGCCCGGCATTTACCGGATCGTTGTGCAGGATGTAGCAGCTGCCAGACTGTGCGATTAGCTGGTATTATCGCAATGCAGCCATGAACACGGCGTATCAATGACGCGCCAGTCCCTACCTGCGGAACAGCATGGTCAGCAGGAACAGGAAGGTCCGCCCATCGATCAGCTTGAGCGCCGCGCGCGCTTCCGCCGGGGTCAGTTTGGCAACCATCGGCATGGCCCCGAAGATCTTGCCGCGAATGACCAGATTGCCATCTTCCGCGCCGATCTTGCGGATCGCCATCAGTTCCTTGTCGTTGGCGTCGAGGATCTTCGCCACGGGCACCTTACTTGCGCTCGCCATCACACCGTTCCCCCGCAGACCTTGTCGTAATCGATGCCGATGTCGTCCATGAACTGGATGGCCGTCGCCCGCCCTGCGCCGAACACGCCGCCACCGGGGTGCATGAACGGGCCGGCAAGATAGAGTCCCTCCACCCCCGGCACGCGGAACGATCCGAGGTCCGGCGTCGGGCGGTGGCCCATCGACTGGTAGAAGAACGGCGCGCAGCCGTGGGCATCGCCCTCGACCATCGAATTGGGCGAACCGCGCTCGTGATCCAGCGGCGACTGGACCTGGCGGCCAAGGAAATTGTCGTCGCCCAGGTTCGCGTAGAACTTGCGGTACTGCTCCAGCGCCCGGTCGGCGTGTTCTTCCTTCACCGCGTCCCAGCTTTGCGGGCCATCGGGATGGAGCCGGTACGGCGCGAAGTTGACCCCGTAGAACACCCCTTGCCCTTCCGGCGCGCGGCTGGGATCGAAGATGGTGTTGTCGCCGCCGGCGATCAGGCGCGGGGAAACCTCGCCGCGCTTGAGCTTGTCATATTCCAGGCACATGTCGCGCACGGTGTAGAAGTCCATCAGCTCGGTCATCATCGCGTTGCAATCGTTGCCGACCTTGAGCTGCAACCGCTCCTTCAGCGCCATGTGGGTGAGGTTGATCGAGAAGGTCGACTGGGTGACTCGCTCGGCCCGCGTCAGCACCGGCTCGGGCGTTTCGCCGACGAACTGGCGCAGCTTGTGCGGGTGAATCTGGCCGATCACCCCGTCGCGCGCCATGCAGGTTTCGCCATCGACGAGTTCGAGGCCGACCGCCTTGCCGCCCGAGACCAGCACGCGCTTCACCGGGGCGTTGACCCGCACCTCACCGCCGAAGTGCTCGATGGCGCGCACGAGAGCATGGGACAATTGCCCCGAACCGCCCTTCGGCATCGAGCAGCCATAGGTGTGGATGATTCCGGGCATGACGAAGGCCCCCATGCCGGTGCCCAGTTCATCGGGCATCTGCAGGTTCTCGGTCACCATGCGGACGATGTGCAGCTTGAGCAGGTCCGAATCGAAATAGGCATCGACGATGTCGAGCGCGGTGCGCTGCATCAGATCGAGCAGGAAGCGCCCTTCGTCCGACTGGTCCATCATCGCCACGAAGGCCCCCAGCGGAAACGGCGGGGCGTAAAGCCCCGAAGTGAGCATCGGCAGCGCTTCCATGCTCATCTTCACGAAGCGGCGATAGGACTCCGCGTCCTTCTCGCTGGTGACGCGCGCCAGTTCCTCGCAGGTGCGATCAAGATCCTTGTAGGAGCGGATGACGGTGCCATCCTCCCAGATCGAGACGTGGACGAGATCGGGGTAGATGTATTCCAGCCCGAACTTGCCCAGCAGGCCCAGTTCATCCTCGCGCAGCATGGGGTTGCCCTGGATCATGATGTGCACGTTGGAATGCTCGTCATGCCAGAAGCCGGGGCGGATCAGCTCGCGGGTGGAAACCCCGCCGCCGTAGTGGCCCTTGGCTTCGAGCACGAGCACCTTCTTGCCCGCCTTGGCCATGTAGGCGGCGGCGGTGAGGCCGTTGTGCCCGGCCCCCATGACAACGACGTCGTACTGGCTCATCTCACTGCTCCCCGGCGAAGAACGAACGGAAACCGGCAATGCCCGGAACGTGGCTGGCGCAGCCGCCATCGGAGACGAGCACCTGCCCGGTGATGTTGCGCGCCGCGTCAGAGGCGAGGAAGGCGACCGCTTCGGCAATGTCCTCGGGATCGCCCAACTGGTCGCGTAGGGTCTCCGCCTCCACAGCGGCGCGCAGCAACGGCGGGAAGGCCTCGCGCAGCGCCGGGGTCATGGTCATGCCCGGAGCGACGGCGTTGCAGCGCACGCCGTGGACACCGTGGCTGGCGGCGATGGCGCGGGTCATCTGGATGATCGCCGCCTTGCTGCTGGCATAGGCCGCCTGGATCATGTGGCCTTGCAGTGCGAGGTTGCTGACGGTGTTGACCACATTGCCGCGCGACTGGCGCAGGTGCGGCAGCGCGGCGCGGCAGGCGATCATGGTGCCGCGCACGTTGACCGCATAGGTCCGGTCCCACAGTGCCGTGGCCATGTGTTCGACATCGCCGTCATTCTGCGCGATTTCCGGCCCGAGCAGGGCAGCGTTGTTGTGCAGCACGTCGAGCCTGCCGAAGTGCGAGAGGGTATCGGCAACCATCGCCTCGATGCTGGCCTCGTCCTCAAGGTCCAACCGCACCGCCAGCGCGCCGGGCAGTTCGGTAGCAAGCGCCTGCGCCGCTTCGAAGGCGATGTCGGCAATCGCCACCCTGGCCCCGCGCGCGGTCAGCAGCCGCGCGGTCGCACCGCCGATACCGCCCGCGCCGCCGGTGATCAGCGCGACTTTCCCGTCCATGCGGATGGCATCGGCCATGCCCGTCTCTCCCCTGTTTGACTGTTCGTCGTGCCGTCATAAGGTGGCGGGCAAGAGTGGGAAGACGGCACTTTTTTGTGCCTGCGGAGCGCCATGGACGAAAGCGGGATCAACGAAGCGGCCATCGCCGCGCTGGCCGCCGAAATGGCGGCGCACGGCACCGACCGCGATGCGCCGGTGCGCGCGGTCATGGCGCTTCTGGGGGATCGCTGGTCCACTCTGATCCTGCTGGTGCTGGCCACCGGTCCGCTGCGCCATGCCGCGCTGAAGCGGGTGCTGGCACGGCTCAGCGCCGAGCAGGCGATCTCGCAGCGGGTCTTGACGCTCAAGCTGCGCGCGCTGGAGCGGGACGGTTTCGTCGCCCGGTCGGTGAGCGCCGACGTGCCGCCGCGCGTATCCTATCGCCTGACCCCGCTGGGCGCGGGCCTGCATGGCGAGGCGCGGCGGCTGATTGACTGGGTCAACGCCCGCGAACAGGCCATCCGCGCAGCGCGAGAAGGCTACGACGCGGCGGAGGTATAAGACC
>JAGWTB010000040.1 GCA_028869175.1 Sphingomonadales bacterium | reverse complement strand
C
Source organism: Sphingomonadales bacterium (assembly GCA_028869175.1). GTDB lineage: Bacteria > Pseudomonadota > Alphaproteobacteria > Sphingomonadales > Sphingomonadaceae > Novosphingobium. The sequence continues at coordinate 24,084 of JAGWTB010000040.1, read as the reverse complement.
CCCGTGGACAGCGTTGCGGCCCTTGCAGGGGCAACCAGCCCCTGCTGCGCGCCGCGCCTTGCCACGGGGCCTTGCTGCCCAATCAGGGTGGATCAATGTCATGTCATCAGGCTCTAGGTGTGAGCTTGCCGGAGGTTGTTCATCCGGCCTGGCCGGACCAGACTGAGCTTGTCGACTGACTGCTTTTTCTCTCAAGCTGTTACGCGAGAGTCACGAAGCAGAGGATGGTGGTTGGCCTGCAGCCACCCTCAGAACCCCGTCGCCCAGCTGAGCGCGACGCCCTTGTCATTCGGCAGCCTGGCATAGTGGCCCGGGTCCTTGCGGAGGTACAGGCTGGCCGAGGCCGCCCCGCCCCACAATGCGCCGCGCCAGGCGAGTTCGCCGGTCACTTCGCGGCCGGTGGGGGCGAGCGAGAGGCGGCGCAGTCCGGTGGTGGCGGTCAGCGTGTCATAGCTCCAGGCACTGGGCAGGTTGAGGTTGAGCCCGCCGCGCGCCACCCGCAGCGGCTGCGAGACGCGCAGCGCCAGGCTGTCACCCGGCTGGAACAGGTCGGTCCGCGCCACATCGAGCGCCCAGCCATTGCTGCGCAGCGTCGATCCGCCCGCCACCAGTCCGGCGATGCGGGCATGGGTGTAGCCCTGTCGCCAGGCCGCGCCGAGGCGCAGGTGCTCCGCCGCCTGCCAGCCGAGCGCGGCATCGAGGAACAGGCTGTCCGCCCCGCGCGCGCCGAAGCCGTCGTGCAGCTGCGCGCCCAGCACGGTGCGCTGTTCGCCCAGCCAGCTCGCTCCCAGCATCGCGTCGAGCGCGCCGAAGCGCCGGTCCAGCGCGAGAGCGAACCGCGTGGCCCCGTCGTGCCGCCGGGTGCCGGCGAACGCCTCGGCCTGGGCAATGGGGGCGGCGGCAGCGGCCTGCATCGCCTCGGTGCTGAGCGTCAGCCCCCAGCGTCCGAAGGATCGCCGCAGCGCCAGCGCGGTTTCGCCGCCGCGCTCGAAGCCGAGATCGGCGAGCGGATCGGTAGCGACGAGGAACGCCGCCCGGCTCTGTCCCTGCAGCTGCGCGACGAGTCCGTCCGCCCCCTGGGCATAGGCGAAGGCGGCGCTGGTGTGCGGCGACAGCCGCGCGATCACCCGGGCGGCGAGCACCCGGGCCGTGTCGCTGTCGGCGCGGCTGAGGCGCAACTGTCCGCTCCACGGCAGGCTGGCGGCGCGGCCACGGGCATCGACCGAGAAAGCCATGGCCAGCGGGCCGTTTCCGCCGCTGACATTGCGCACCTGCCCGGCCAGCGCCGGGGCCAGCCGGGGGACCACCGGCGCGCCGCGCAGGCTGCCGCCGAGGTTGACAGTGTAGGCGCGCTGGTAGCTGTCGAGCATGACGGTGGAGAGCGCCGCGCGCGATGTCGCATCGCCCATCGCCGTGGATGCGACGGCCACGGTGTCGCTCAGCGGGACCACCGAACCAGTCCCGGCGATGGAGGTGGCACCCTGCGGCGCGAAGGCGCTGGTGATGTCAAGGATGCCGCGCCCATAGGTGGCGTCAATGCCGGGCGCGCCGGCATCGCGCGCCGTGCGCAGCAGCAGATCGACCACCTGCGCCGCCGTGAGGTTGGGAAAGGCCTGCCGCAACAGTGCCGCCGCACCGGCAATCTGCGGCGCGGAAAAGCTGGTGCCGGAAAACAGCGTGACAAAGCGCTGGCCGGAGGGGTCGGTCGTCACCTTCAGCACGCCGTTTTCGTAGACGCAGCACACCTTCTCGCCCAGCGCGGAAAGGAACCATTGCTGCTCTGCCCCGGCGCGGTTGCTGAAGGTGGAGAAGGCCCCGGTATTGGTTACCGATCCGGCGATGATCACATTGCCGTTGCCCGCGCCGCGCAGCCCGGCAGCGAAGGGATCGGGGTTGTTGGGATCGATCTTGGGATCGGTCGAATCGCCGTCGTTCCCGGCGGAGACCACCACGACGATTCCGGCCGCCGCCGCGCGGGCGATGGAGGCGGTCATCACGCTGGCCGGGGCCGAGCCGCCGAGCGAAATGTTGATCACCTTCGCCCCGCCGGCGATGGCCTTGTCCACCCCGGCGGCGATGTCGGTATCGTCGAACTTGCAGCCGCTGTCCTTCACGTTGGCGTCAAAGGTGGCGCAAGTGCCGGGGGTATCGGCGCGCAGCATCTGGATGGTCGATGCCCAGGCGATCCCCAGCACCCCGGTGTTGTCGCGCGCGGCGGCGGCGGTCAGCGCCACGCGGGTGCCGTGATCGCTGTCGGCATTGACCAGCCCGCGCGATCCGGCGACGTCGGCGGAACTGGGGGCGATGCGCCCGGCGAATTCGGGCGAGGCCGTGTCGATCCCCGAATCGATGATCGCCAGCGTCACTCCCTGACCATTCGCCCCGGCCTGCCAGGCGGCGATAGCGCCATGATAGGGCGCGCCGTCCGACCGGTTGTATTCGGACGTGATGAAGGTGCTCGCCGGGGTAGGGGTCGGCGTCGGAGTGGGCGTTGGGGTAGGAGTCGGGGTGGGCGTTGGCGTTGGCGTGGGGGCAGGAGTCGGCGTGGGCGTCGACACGGTGCCGCCTCCGCCGCAGCCCGCGACCAGGGCCAGCGTCGCCAGCGCGCTGGCCAGATGCCAGTTCGCCTTGATCGCCCGGCCTGCCTTGCCCGCTGTCCCTGCTCCCATGTCGGACCCCTTGCTTCCCGTTTTGCCGGGTGTAGGGCGATAGTGCTGGCCAAATCCTGAACGGGCAATGAGAATTTCTACGAGCCGGTGATTGCTTCGGCTGGCGGCGCGATCTTTCCTTGTCCTGCGCCTCTGCGCGCGATAGGCGCGGCGCGAATGTTGCCTGCCGTTACGGAGCCCAAGCCGATGTCGACCCTCGAAGCCGCGATCGAAGCCGCATTTGACGCGCGCGACACCGTTACCCCCGCCAGCGGCGATGTCCGCACCATCGTCGATCAGGCGCTCGACCTGCTCGATTCGGGCGCGGCGCGGGTGGCCGAGCCGGACGGGCAGGGCGGCTGGAAGGTCAACCAGTGGCTGAAGAAGGCCGTGCTGCTCAGCTTCCGCCTGAACGACAACGGCGTGATGGACTATGGCTCCGCCGGTGCCCCCGCTTTCGACAAGGTGCCGCTCAAGTTCACCGGCTGGGACGAGGCGCGCTTCAAGGCCGCCGGTATCCGCGTGGTGCCCGGCGCGGTGGTGCGCCGCAGCGCCTTCATCGCCAGGGGCGCGGTGCTGATGCCCAGCTTCGTCAATCTCGGGGCCCACGTGGGTGAAGGCACCATGGTCGATACCTGGGCGACGGTCGGCTCCTGCGCCCAGATCGGCAAGGGCGTGCACATTTCGGGCGGCGCAGGCATCGGCGGTGTGCTGGAGCCGCTGCAGGCCGGGCCCGTGATCATCGAGGACAACTGCTTCATCGGCGCGCGTTCGGAAGTGGCTGAAGGCGTGATCGTCGGTACCGGCGCGGTGCTGTCGATGGGCGTGTTCATCGGCGCGAGCACCAAGATCGTCGACCGCCAGACCGGCGAAGTCCATATCGGCAAGGTGCCGCCCTATGCGGTGGTGGTCCCCGGTGCCCTGCCGGGCAAGCCGCTGCCCGACGGCACCCCCGGTCCGTCGCTCTACTGCGCGGTGATCGTCAAGACGGTGGATGCGCAGACCCGGTCCAAGACCGGGATCAACGAACTGCTGCGCGACTGACGCGCAGGCACGGGCTCGGGGCGGGGCAACGGCGATGATGGGCCTGGGACCGATGGGGCAGCAGTTCGCCGTGTCGACGGTGATGCTGGTATTCTGCGTCGTGGTCCACGGGCTTGGCCTCGCCGGGCTGAACAAGGCGCTGCGTACCGAAGCCAGCGTCGAGCGGCTGGAGCGGATCGAGCCGCTCAGCCCCTATGGGCTGATCTTCACCCTCGCCATCGTCATCGCGCTGATCGCGCTGCATGGCGCGGAAATCTGGGCCTTCGCGCTGGCCTATCTCAGCCTTGGCGCGGTGCCTTCGCTGGAAAACGCGCTCTATTTCTCGACCATTTCCTATTCCACGGTCGGCTATAACGATACCCATATCGCGCCGGACTGGCGGCTGCTGGGCGCGTTCGAATCGATCCTCGGCATGATCCTGCTCGGCTGGTCGACCTCATTCTTCTTCCGCATGCTGGGCCGCATCGACGCGCATTGAAGGGCTGGTACCGCAGCCGACATCGCGCGGCGTGAACGGGACCGTTGGATTGCAGCCAGCGCCGCACACGCCCGTCAGGTCAAGTACAGCAAAGTCCGCTTCAGTGCGCAGCCGGGCTGGCTGGGCAGCGCCGCCATAGCCCGTCCGGTTTCCCGTCCTTGTCGAACTGCTGCATGGTCTGGCCCGAGCGGGACAGCTTGAGCGAGCGCGTGTCCTGCCATTGCTGCGGTGGGTCCGCGCCTTCTTCCCAGTCAGAGCGGACCGTGATGCCGCCACCCTTGCGGCGCTCGATTCCGGTCACCTTGCCGGTCGCTTCATAGCCGGACATTCCCGCCGCCGAGAGGTTCAGCACCTTGTCGAGATCATTGTCACTGCCGCACCGGTCCAGTGCCTCGCGCCACTCGCCGCGGTAGGCCGGCGGCAGGGCCGGAGGCGCGGCGGGCACAGCGCGCAGATCAGCCCTGAACGACGCCACCCCGGCCCTGCCAGCCGGGTTGAGTATGGGAGCGAGGCTGGCGAACCCGATCTCGACATCCTCCGTGCAGGCCAGGGCGACGTGGGGCAGGTTCGGCGAGAAGGCAAAGCCCTTGCGGGTCAGGCGGATGGACCAGCTATCGGCTTCTTCGCCGATCGACTCGCAGCCTTCATCATTGCGCGTCCAGCCCTTGACGAGCAGCGCCCGCAGGCGCGGCATGATCGCGATATCGTTGTAGGTGCCATGCGGGGTAAGGCGGGCGTACTGCGGGCCGAGCCAGGTCCACAGATCCACCGCCTGCCCGGTGCGCAGGTTCCAGTTGCTCCAGTCCACACCGGCATTGGGATGGGCACCGCCGCAGGTGCTGCCCGAGCTGGTCTGGCTGACCACCCAGCCGCGCGTCACCAGCACCGGCGCCGTATCGTCGCTGTATTCCCCGTCTCTCCCGGTCGAACCGATATTGGCCATCGAACAAATGAAATAGTCTGCTTCCTCAACCTTTGCGGGCAATCGGGAAGCCAGTTCGGCATTGATCGCCCGGATGGCGGGCGTTGCCCCGTCAAGCTGGAAGGTCGAAATCGAAACGTCGCTGAACTGCGGCCCGGCGTGGTATTCCCGCACCGAATAGGCGATGCCGTCGATCATCTTGCGTGCGTCGGTCAAGCGCGGCGCGGTGGCGCGGGGGGCGCTGAAGGCCAGGTCACCGCAAGGCTGTGCCTCGGTATCGACCTGCGCCAGCCGGGTCAGCGCGATGGGCCGGGCTCCGTCCGCGCCGGTACGCACGCCGGTCAGCTGATTGCCCGACACGGTGATCTGTGACCAGACCGCAGCCGCCGGGCTTGGGTTGCCGTCACGTGCCTCGGTCCAGTTGGGTGTCGCCGCTGTCGGGACGGGTTCGAGCGGCATGATGACGAGATCCTGCAGCCGGTAATAGCTGCCCTGATCGCCGAAACCGCCGCCCTGCAGACAAACCTGCACCGGATCGGCCCCGATGGTTCCCCGCCAGACGCCGCTCCACGTCCCGGCGGCCTGGGCCGTGCCGCAACACGACATTGCCAGACCGGTGAGCGCGGCGATTTTCAACAGGGTCTGGCGCATCAGGGAACTCCGGTTGGATGGCGTACAGGGGCTAGCCGGTCCGCGCCCGGGGTACAACGTCCTGACGATGATGTGCGATTTCGGCCTCATTCGGCGATTGGGGATAGGCGGGCACCGCGTCCTGTGATTTCATCGGGTCACAGACAATCACGCGGCGGCGGGCCGGGCTTTGCCGATCACGGACAAGGAGAGCGGAGAGGATGGACCTGCAACTCAAGGGCCGGCGTGCGCTGGTGACCGGCAGCAGCAGCGGCATTGGCGAGGCGATTGCCCGCATGCTGGCGGAAGAAGGCGCGCTGGTGGCGGTCCATGGCCGCAACCGCGAGCGAGCGGAAAAGGTGGCGGCGGAAATCGGCGCGGCCGGGGTCGCCATCGGTGAATTGCAGAGCGACGGCGCTGCCGCCGCCGTCCACGCCGAAGCGGTGAAGGCGCTGGGCGGCAGTGTCGAGATCCTGATCAACAACGCCGGCGGCAATTCGGAAGGCAACACCTCCAAGGCCCCGGCAGAGATCGCCATTGCCGATTTCATTTCCAACTACCGCGCCAACACCCTGGGCGCGGTGGAGCTGTGCCAGCTCTGCGTGCCGGACATGGTCGCGGCGCAGTTCGGGCGGATCATCAACGTATCGAGCGCGGTCGCGGTGCAGCCCAACAACATGGGGGTGGACTATTCGGCGGCCAAGGCGGCGCTCAACAACTTCACCGTCAGCCTCGCGGGATCGCTCAAGGGGGTGAACGTCACCGCCAACGTGCTTTCGCCGGGGATTATCATGGTCGATGGCCTGCTACGGTTCGGGCGGCAGAAGTTCGGCAATCCCGACATGCCGTTCCAGGAAGTGAGCGACCGCTTCGCCTCGGAAAAGGTATTCGACATGCCGCCGGTCGGACGGCTGGGCATGCCCGAGGAACTGGCGCTGGTTGCCTGCATGCTCGCCAGCCCGCGCTCGGGCTTCATCACCGGGGCAAACTACCGGGTCGATGGCGGACAGGTTCGCAGCCTCAATTGATCGCGTGCCACCCCGTTTGCGGAAGATAATCCCATGACTGAGAAAACCTATCGCGTCATCCAGTGGGCCACCGGCACTGTCGGCAGCGCGGCGCTTAAGCATTTCATCGAGAACCCGGTGCTGGAGCTGGTCGGCGTCTATGTCACCAATCCTGACAAGGTCGGCAAGGACGCAGGCGATCTGGTCGGCCTGCCGAAAACCGGGGTGCTGGCGACCGGTGATGTCGATGCCATCCTAGCCATGGACGCGGACTGCGTGCTGTTCGCCCCCAGCATGATGACTCCGCCGATCGACATGGTCTGCCGGCTGCTGGCATCGGGCAAGAACGTCATTTCGCCCGCCGGCCCCTTCCTGCCGAACAAGTGGTTCCCCGAAGAGACCGCGCGGGTAGAGGCGGCCTGCGCGGCGGGGGGCACTTCGTTCCACGGTTGCGGCATCCACCCGGGGTTCGCCGGAGACATCCTGCCGCTGACGCTGGCGCGGCTGATGAACCGGGTCGATTGCATCGAGGTGTCCGAGGTGATCGACAAGGTGCGCAACCCGATGATCTATACCGAAATCATGGGCTTCGGCATGGACCCGGATGAATTGCTCGCCAATCCGCGCCGCTCGCCGGAAACCTACAAGGCGTTCTATTCGTCGATGGCGATGATCGCCGAAGGGCTGGGCAAGGAGATCGAGAAGGTCACTGTCCGGCTGGAAGTGTCCAGGGCGCTGAAAGATATCAAGCACCTCTATGGCGAGGTGAAGGCCGGGACGGTTGGCGGGCAGCACTATGAATGGACCGCCTGGTGCGAAGGCGCGCCGCTGATCGTCTATCATTTCTACTGGCAGCTGGGCGAAGACCTCGATCCGCTGTGGGAGCAGGGGGAAGCGCGCTACCGGGTGCGGATTGCCGGCGATCCGCCGCTCGAATGCAACCTGCTGGGCGGGCAGGACAGCGACGGACGCAATCCCTTCCTTGGCCTGCCGTGGACCGGGCTGGTCGGGGCGACGGCGGTTCCGGCCATCTGCGACGCGCCGCCGGGAGTGGTCTCGCACATCGACCTCGGCGTGGTGCAGCCGCGAGGCCTGGTGCGGCGCCAGGGCTCATCGGAACTGGCCCTCATGCCATGGTCTGTGCATGGTTGAGCGCGCTCGGTTTGTGCAGTTCTGATCGCCTGAGCGCTGAAACCAAGCAAGTGCTTGCTTTTGGTTGAGCGCAGCCTAGGCTGTGACATCGCAAGGCCGATCCGGCGCGAATCGCGCGGCAGGACTGGCACGGGACCCGAGGAGAACGACATGGCCACGACAGCACCCAGCAGTTCACTGATGAAAGCCGGCGCGGATGACGCCAAGCGATACTGGCTGGATGAAGGCCGCGGCGACAAGGGCGGCTTCATTCGCGAGGTGGACTATGCGGCCAACGCGCGCGGGCTCGATCCGCTGTTCGAAGGCATCAAGATCGTCGATTGCGACACCCATTTCACCGAGCCGGCGGACCTGTGGGTCAGCAACGCACCGGCCGGCATGAAAGACAAGATGCCGCATGTCGAGCGCATCGGTGAGGCGGACAAATGGGTCTGCATGGGCCGGGATTTCGGCTCGCTGGGCGGCAATGTCATTGCCAGGGACAAGAACAAGTTGCTCGGCAAGCTGGCCTTCCAGCGCTACGAACAGATCGCTCCGGGTTCCTATGATCTGGCCGAGCGGCTGAAGGACATGGACGACATGGGCATCTGGGGGCACATCTGCTTCCAGAACGGCGGCGTCACCCAGGCGGGCTCGCTGGTCGCGCTGAACGACGAGCCGCTCGCCGTGGCAATCACCCAGATCTACAACGATGCCTGCAAGGACCGGATGGATGCCTCTGGCGGGCGGGTCAACTGCACGGCGACGCTGCCCTACTGGGACAAGAAGCTGCTCAACGCGGAAATGCGCCGGGTTGCCGACATGGGGATCAAGGGCATCGTCCTGCCGGACCGTCCGGAGCGGCTGGGCGAAGGCTACCTTGGCGCAGATGGCCAGGTGAACCCTTATTGGGAGGAGGTGTTCGACATCTGCAACGCCACCGGCATTCCGATCAACTACCACCTCAATTCGTCGCTCGATGCCGAAAGCGCGATGTGGGACAACCTCGGCTTCGACCAGCGCCTGCCGATCAGCGCGCTGATCCACCACATCGGTTGCGCGGCGACCATGTCCAACTTCATGGTCTCGGGCCTGCTCGACAAGTACGAGGACCTGAAGATCGGCCTGATCGAAAGCGGGGCCGGCTGGGTGCCGTTCTGGCTGGAAGGGATGGAGCATCAGCTCGACGAGTTCCGCACCCTGATCAACCGCAAGCTGAAGCGCCGCCCGAAGGAATACTTCAAGCGCAATTTCTGGGTCAGCTTCTGGTTCGAACATGTCGGCCCGACCAAGCTGCTCGACGAAATCGGGGCGGACCGCATCCTGTTCGAAACCGACTATCCGCATCCCACCTCGCTCTATCCCGGCGTGCAGGACAAGCTGGTCTCGGTGATGCGCGATCATGACCCCGCCACGCGCAAGCTGGTGCTGCAGGACAATGCCGCGAAGCTCTACAACCTGCCGATCTGATGATCTGTGCCGAAATTCGCGAAAGGGCGAATTTCGGGTCAGATATTCACCCGCGGCAACGGCGCGGCGATGGCTGCGCCGTTGCCGCAGCGCGGGGGGCAAATCCCCTTGCGCTGCAACGCCCGCCGATGTGAAGTGCGGGCCAGCGCTCGGAACGAGACAGGACACGATGCCCCGCACCGCCACTTCAAGGCAGAAACACGTCGCCCCGCCGGCCGTCCAGCGGCCCAGGCCGCGCCGTCTGACCGACAGCGCCGGGCAGGCGACCGACCGCCGCTCGCAGATCGTCGAGGCGGCGGCGGTGCTGTTCGCCGAGTTCGGTTACGAGGCCACTTCGGTGCGACAGATCGCCGACAGCGTCTCGATCCTGTCCGGCAGCCTCTACCATCACTTCACCACCAAGGAGGAGATGCTCCACGCGCTGCTCCAGCCCCGGATCGCGGCGATGGATGCGGATAACCGCCGTCTGGCGGCGCTGCCCGCCGATGCCGAGCGCCGGCTGATCGCCAGCGTGGTCATGCGCTTTCGCCAATATGTCGATCAGTGGGCGTTCCACACCATCCTGCTGCAGGAGGGGCGCTTTTTTCGCCGCCAGGAAGAGTTCGCCTATGTCGTTGCCGCCAAGGGGCAGGCCTTCGCGCTGCAACAGGCGATCCTGCAGCAGGGGATGGACAGCGGGCTGTTCCGGCGGGACATGGATACCTACCTGATGATCGGCACCATCGCCCGGATGTTGAGCGGCGCGGCGGCGTGGTTCCGGTCGGGCGACATCTTCAGTTCGGACAAGCCCTCGCGCTATGGGCTGGACATGGTGATCGACTTTCATGTCGATAGCGTGCTGCGACTGGTCCGCCTGCCCGAACGTCTGGGCGAGCCGGTACCGCGCGGCGAGAGCGAGCGCTTGTTGCAGGATAGCGCTGGCTAGCGCGGCAATGCCGCGGCCCGCTGCAGGGGAGGGAATACCATGGAAAGTGCCAGCGCGCTGATCGACCGCGCCCGTCAGCAGACCGGTCTGGACGCCTTTGGCGAGGACAGCTTCCGCGAAGGACTGGATATCCTCGTCACTGCGCTGGACCGCGAGGCGCGGCTCAATGATGTCGGGCGCGGGGCCATGGCCTTCCAGATCGTTGACCTGCTCGGCCAGCGGCTGCAGATCGAAGACTGGTATCGCCGCCATCCGGAGATTGACGAGCAGGAGATCGTTGCCCCGCTGATCGGGCTGGGTCTGCCGCGCACCGGATCGACCGCGCTCGCCTGCCTGCTGGGTGAAGATCCCGCCGTCCGCTCGATCCGCACCTGGGAATCGATCAGCCCCTGCCCGCCGCCCGATGCCGCCACGCAGGCCAGTGATCCGCGCATCGCCAAGGCGCAGGAAGCCATGGATCGCCGCGCCCGGCTGTTTCCGCGGATGACGGCGATGCTGCCCAGCACCGCCACTTCGCCCACCGAATGCCAGCTGTTCATGGGGTTCGATTTCAAATCGCAGATATTCCAGGCCTTCGTCGAGATTCCCAGCTACGTCGAATGGCTTAACCACCGCGCCGATCTGGTGCCGACCTACCGCTATGTGAAGCGGGTGCTCAAGCTGCTGCAATGGCGCTGCCCGCCGGGGCGCTGGCGGCTGAAGAACCCGTCGCACAGCCTGTTCATCGGCGCGCTCGACCAGGTGTTTCCCGACGCCCGCTTCGTCATGACCCACCGCGACGTTGCCAGCGTTATCCCCTCTGTCGCCGATCTCTATTTCGAACTGCACAAGACCTACAGCGACGCGGTCGATCTCAAGGCCATCGGGCGCGAGGCGAGCGATTTCTGCGAACTGGGGATGCGGCGCATGATGGCGTTCCGCGATGCCGGCAACGACCACCGCTTTTTCGACATCCATTTCGCCCCGTTCCAGCGCGACCCGTTCCCGATCCTGGAACAGCTCTATGCCTTCCTGGGCGAAGAACTGACCGAGGATGCACGCGGGCGGATGGAGGCCTGGCGCCGCAACACCCCGCGCGATGCCGGCTACCAGCGCACGCCGATGGCCGAATTCGGCCTCGACGCCGATGTCCTGCGCGACCGGCTGCGCTTCTATGCCGAGCGTTACGGCGTCGGACAGTCGTAGGGTTTTCGCTGCAATTCGAACTGCCCGCACACACCCGCTCGACCCGAGCGGATCATGGCTGATTGCACCCACACCCCAACCGGTCCCTTGGCTTTGCCGCCGACACAAACCCGCTTGACTCGCACAGTCACATGTCGCAAATTCACAAAATGCAGAATATAAAGAATCAACTGTTGAGCACCGAAGAAGTCGATTTCATCGACGGCTTCGCCTTGCTGCTCAACCAGTGGGGCATGCCGATGGCCGCCGCGCGGCTCTATGCCTATCTGCACATGCGCAGCGAGCCGGTCTCGCTCGACCGGATCGCCGCCGATCTCGAAATCAGCAAGAGCAATGCCTGCGGCGCGGCCAAGGCGCTGGAAAGTTTCGGCAGCGCCCGCCGCCTGACCGAGCGCGGCAGCAAGCGCATCCTTTATGTCGCGGGTGACAAGCCCGGCGAATCACTGCGCCGCCAGACCGAGCTGCTCGGCAAGATGTCGGCGCTGATCTTCGCTAAGAAGGACGCCGTCACTTCGGGCGCGGCCAACGACCGGCTGGGCCGGCTGGCACAATTTCACCACGATCTCAGGCAGGCGATGGAGGTTACCATCGCCGCCGCCTGAGGCAGGGATCTCATTTCAATCTCCCGGTCAACAGGGGGAGGAACAACACCGGGAAACGACATTCCCCGGGGAGAAATTTCACGCAATCAGGGAGTATGTGCATGAAAATGGACGATATGGTGATCATCAGTGTCGATGATCACATCACCGAGCCCGCCACCGTATTCGACAACCAGCTTTCGGGCGAGGCCTATGCCACCGCGCCGAAGCTGAAGGTCAAGTCGACCGGCTCCAACTACTGGGAATACCAGGGCCGCAAGATCCAGTCGGTCGCGCTCAATGCCGTCACCGGCCGCGTCCGCGAGGAATACGGCATGGAACCGACCAACCTCGATCAGCTGCGCAAGGGCTGCTGGGACGTTGACGCCCGCGTGGGTGACATGGACATCAACGGCATCGCCGCCAGCCTCAACTTTTCCAGCCTCTGCGGCATGGACGGCGGCCTGTTCCTGCGCTCGCCCGACAAGAAGATGGGGCTGACCCACCTGCGTGCCTATAATGACTGGCACATCGACGAATGGTGCGGCGCGCACCCCGCGCGCTTCATCCCGCTCGGCATCCTGCCGCTGTGGGACATGGACGAAACCGTCAAGGAAGTCCGCCGCCTGGCCGACAAGGGCTGCTTCGCCGTGACCATGAGCGAAAACCCGACCATCGGCGGCATGCCCGGCGTCCACTCGGGCTACTACGAGCCGCTGTTCAAGGCGCTGGCGGATAACGAAACCGCGCTGTGCCTGCACATCGGCACCGGCAATATCTCGCCGCACTGCTCGCCCGAATCGCCGATCGAAGCCAATATCGCCACCATGCCGATGGCCGTGGCCTTCGGCGCGGCGGACTGGCTGAACCTGGAGGCGCTGCACCGTTATCCCACGCTGAAGCTGTGCTTCTCCGAAAGCGGTATCGGCTGGATCCCCTACCTGATGGAGCGTGCCGACTACACGCACGAGCAGCATCACGTCTGGACCCATTCGAAGCAGTACTACGGCGACATGAAGCCCAGCGAAGTGTTCCGCCGGAACATCACCTCGTGTTTCGTCGATGACGCCTATGGCCTTCGCAACCTCGACCTGATCGGCGAGGACAACGTGTGCTACGAAGTCGATTATCCGCACTCCGACGCGCCCTGGCCGAATGCCCCGGAAATTCTGTGGAAGTCGGCGCAGTTCCTCACCGACGCGCAGATCGACAAGATCACGCACCTCAATGCCATGCGGCTCTACAAATTCCCCATGTTCGATCACATGGCGAAGGAAGAACTCACCGTCGGCGCGCTGCGCGCCAAGGCGGCGGCGGCGGGGGTGGATACCACGCTGATCTCCACTGGCGGTTCGCAGCCGCTCGCCCCCGGCGAGAAGCCGCGTCCGGTTACCTCTGCCGACGTGCAGGCAATGTACGCCAAGCACGCCGAAACGGTCTGAGTCCGTGGTTCGCGGGGGACGGGAATGGTCCCGTCCCCCGCAGCCAGCGCACCCGCGCGCTCAATCGTCCAGGGCGACAAACCGCCCGGCCTCGCGGTCCTTGCGCACCTTCAGCCCGTCAAACACCTGGCCGCTCATGGCGATATAGACCCCCGGCGCGGCGACCTGCGCGGCGGCGATGGCCATGCCCAGGTTGAACGCGGCGTCGCTCTCGGCAAAGCGCGCCGGGGCAAGCGCGCCGGTGAGCACCATGGTCTTGCCGGCAATCGCGGCGAGCACCCGTGCCGTGTCGGTCATGGTATCGGTGCCGTGGGTGACGACGATGCGGCTTTCCGGGGCATCGGCAACCATCCGGGCGATGGCCGCACGATCCGCGTCGGTCAGATCGAGGCTGTCCTTCCGCATGGCTTCGACCACGCGGAATGGTGCGGCTACCCGCGCCACGCGCAGCAGCGTCGCCACCGCGCTGTCGACGATCTGGAATTCGCTCAGCGCGTCGAAATAGGCCTTGTCGATCGTGCCGCCGGTGGTGAGGATAAGGATTGGCTGGGTGCTCATGCGCATGGCTTAGCCGATTGTACCGACAGGGGTACATACGGGATTCGGATACGGACACACCATGCCGACGATCATCACCCATGCCATCGTGCCACTTTCCGCCGCCGTGGCGGCAGGGCCGCGCCGGGTGCCTGCGTGGCTAGCGCTGGCTGGCACTGTGCTGGCCATGGCACCCGATCTTGACGTGATCGGCTTCCGCTTCGGCATCGCCTATGGTGCCGACTGGGGCCATCGCGGCGCAACGCATTCGTTCGCGCTTGCGGCCCTCGCCACGGCGAGCGTGCTGGCTTTTTGGCCTGCTGCCCGGACACGGACGCATGCCGTATTCCTGTTCCTGTCCGCCGCGTCGCATGGATTGCTCGACATGATGACGACCGGCGGACTGGGCGTGGCGTTGTTCTGGCCGGTCGAGACGACGCGCCACTTCTTCGCGGTACGCCCGATCCGCGTTTCCCCCATCGGCGCGCGCTTCTTTACGCCGCGCGGGCTGGAAACGGTGTGGTCGGAACTGCGGTGGGTCTGGTTGCCGTGCCTGGGTGTGGCACTGGGCGGTTGGAGTCTGCGAAGTTACCGGGGCACTTGCGCACTACCAGTGGTTACCGGCGGCGACCGCGCGGATCTCGGCGGCTGAGCTGTGCCGGCCCAGCACGGCGTTGCGGTGCGGGAAACGGCCGAAGCGCAGGACCATTGCAGCGTGGGTGCGGGCGAAGCGGATGATCCCGGCATCGCCCAGGGCGGTGAAGCGGCGCAGCGATTCGCGCTGGTCGCGGCGGCTTTCGCTATGCATCAGCGGCATCAGCAGGAACTGCGCCTCGTGCACGGCAAGCCCCTTGTCCCAGCCGCGCCGCAGCGCACCGCAGGTGATGGCCCGCGCCAAGGGGTCGGTGGCAAAGGAGCTCCGATCCTGCCGGTAGAGGTTGCGCGGGCAATGATCGAACAGCAGTATCGCGGCGCGGGCAGTCAGCGGGTCGGTCAGGAAAGCGCTGGCGGGCAGGCGGCGCATGGCCAGCAGCCGCCTGCCGAACCGGCGGCGCAGCGCGGCATCAATCGATGGGCCACTGCCGAACCAATCGCGCGGGCCGAGAGTATCAAACCAGAAATGCAGCAGGTCTGCCGCCCAGGTGCGCCGTGCGGCGGCCATGCAGGATCAATCGGCCTTGGCCACCCGGCGATAGGGAACGAAATCCTCCAGGCCGACGAAGCCGTGATACCAGCCGTCCGTGCGATCATGCAGCCGCACGGTGTCGAGCCGGCAAAGCTGGCCGCCGTGCAGTTCGGTAACCAGGATGTCGTCCGAATCGAGTGCCTGCGGATAGCGCGGGCGGTTCACATAGATCGTGCTGCCGCTGTCATAGACGATCGCGGTCTTGTCGATCACTTGCGAATCGCGTGTGTTCATCGTGCTGATGCAGCTGACCGGACGACCGGCCACCCGGCCTTCGAGCATTTTGGCGAGGCGCTCTTCCCCGGTCAGGCGCTCGCGCGCCTGCAGCGCCGTGCCGCCGGCAAGGACCGTCGCCGCAGCGGCGAGGATAAGGGCTGTCTTGCGCATCGCTGTTCTCCCTTGTCGTGATAGCCGCAAGGCTATCACACTATCCTGAACCGGGGCTGACCCCCGACCAAAATGACTGCCCGACCCGGCAAATCGAGTTACCGGTCAATTCCATTCGTGTCGACTGCGCGCGATACGAACGGATAGTGCGCGGCAAATCCAAACAATCGCCACCGGTCAGGCGGTACCTCCCACGGTCAGGCCTTCCACCAGCAGGCTTGGCTGGCCGACGCTGACGGGCACGCTTTGCCCACCCTTGCCGCAGATGCCCACGCCTTCATCGAGCGCCATGTCGTTGCCGATGCCGGTCACCCGGGTGAGCACCGTGGGGCCGTCGCCGATCAGCGTCGCGCCCTTGATCGGCGCGCCCAGCTTGCCGTCCTCGACCAGATAGGCCTCGGTGCAGGAAAACACGAACTTGCCCGAAACGATGTCCACCTGGCCGCCGCCGAAGCTCTTGGCGAAAATACCCTTCTTCATCCGGGCGAGCAGTTCGCCGGGATCGTCGTTGCCGCCCTTCATGTAGGTGTTGGTCATGCGCGGCTGCGGCGCATGGGCATAGCTTTCGCGGCGACCGTTGCCGGTAGGCGCCATGCCCGACAGGCGGGCGTTGAGCCGGTCCTGCAGATAGCCCTTGAGGATGCCGTTCTCGATCAGCACGGTTTCGCCCGTCGGCGTGCCTTCATCGTCGATCGACAGCGATCCGCGCCGTCCGGGCAGCGAGCCATCGTCCACCACGGTGACCCCCGGCGCGCCGACCCGTTCGCCGATGCGGCCGGAAAAGGCGCTGGTGCCCTTGCGGTTGAAATCGCCTTCCAGCCCGTGGCCCACCGCCTCATGCAACAAGACGCCCGGCCAGCCGGGGCCGACCAGCACGGTCATCTCGCCCGCCGGGGCATCGATCGAGTCCAGATTGGTCAGCGCCTGTTCGAGCGCGGTGTCGATCGCCCGGTTCCAGGTCTCGGGCTGGAACAGGTCATCATAGAGCCGCCGCCCGCCAAGCCCGAAGGTGCCGGTTTCGCGCCGGCCGTTTTTCTCGGCGACGATGCTGACGTTGAGCCGCACCAGCGGGCGCACGTCGGTGGCGACATAGCCATCGGCCCGGACGATCTCGACCACCGACCAACTGGCGAGCAGGCTGGCGCTGACCTGCGCCACGCGCGGATCGCGCGCGCGGGCGGCCTGGTCTATCGTTTCGAGCAGTTTCACCTTTTCGGCGAAGGGAATGGCATCGAGCGGCGAGGCGTCGGTATAGAGATGCCGGTTGCTGAGTCGCGGCGGCGCGGACGGCGTGCCGGTGGCGGGATCGAGCAGCGCCAGCGTCTCGCCCGCGCGGCGGATCGCCTTGGCGGAAATCTCGTTGGCATGGGCAAAGCCAGTCATCTCGCCCGAAACGCCGCGCAAGCCAAAGCCGGCATTGCGCGAATAGTCGGCGGTCTTGAGCCGGCCATCGTCGAAACCGAACGATTCCGAAGCGACGAACTGGAGAAACAACTCGCCATCGTCGCAGCGGCTCAGCGCAGCGCGCGTGATCGCCTGCGCCTCTTCGGGTGAAAGCTGGCCGGAGCCGTAGAGCAGCGAACGGGGATCGGTGGCGGTCATGCCGCCGATATAGGCACTTCGCGGCGAAGCGCCAGACGGATCAGGCTGCGGCGCTGTCCGCCGGGCCGCCCTGCAGCACGAAACGCTTGTCGCAATAGCCGCATTCGGCAAAGCCGCGCTCGTCGATTTCCAGCCAGACGCGCGGATGGCCCAGGACCGCGCCGCCGCGAATGCCGGAAGCACCATCGCACGAAACGCGGTGATGGGTGACCCTGGCGGTTTCGGGCAGGGTGGAGGGCTGCGTGCTCATGATCAGCGCCCCTAGCACCGCCTGCGCGGCATTTCCAGATGCTACGGTGCAGCTAGAGATAGTTGAGCGTGATCGAGAATGTGCCGCTGTAGACGCCCGGCGTCTGGTTCGCGCCGACCCGCAGGGTCGCGCCCACAGGGAACTGGAACTGACCGTTGGCCGAGCCAATGTAAAATGTCGTCGGGGCGGTGGTAATGGTCGCGGTGGGCGTGCTGCCGATCACGAAGGTGTCCATGGTCATGGTCTGGGTGCCGCCCGCGCGGCGCAGCACGACGGAATTGGCCGACATGGCGATGGTCAGGTTCTGGTTCAGCGTGCCGAACCCGGCGAAGACGGCCGGGCGTGATGTCGACAGCGCCGCGCGGACGCCGCCGGTGACCGTGCGCACGTTGAACGGGGAAAGCACCAGCGTGCCGGCAGTGTTGCCCGCAACGATCTTGCCGAAATCGAGATCGTTGACCTTGATGAAGGACAGCTTGGTGACGATGACCGCGCGGGCACCGGCCGTCGCCGTAACCTTGCCGCTGGCTGGCCGGGACTGGGCATGGGCCGCACCCGGCAGGAAGGCCAGCAACGCGCAGGCAAGTGCAAGCGCCAGCGACAAAACGTCGCGCGCGATCCTGCCGCGTTGCTGGTGGTTCCCCCTGGTCATGTTGCAATGAATAGGCGCGGGCCGTGAACAGCCTGCTGTCCAAACATGGTAAATCGGCTGTTAACCTGTCGAAACGCGCGATTTTACGCAGTGTTACTGGTATTGCACCGTAACCGTGATCGAGCCGGTATAGACGCCGGGGGCCTGATTGGCATTGACGTTCAGCGTGCCGCCCAACTTCAGCGTAAAGACACCGCTGTTCGAGATGATCGAATAGCGCTGGTTGCCGTTGCCCTGGGTCAGCCCGACTCCTTTGCCGTTGGCATTGGGATTGCCCGCGAAGGAGATCGTCGCGTCGTTGTACAGGAACACGTTGGTCAGCGCCATCGCCGTGCCCGGACCGGTCAGGTTGTTGACCGCCGTCAGCGAAATGCGCGCGTTCATGTTCTTGGTGCCCATGCCGGTGAACACCGCCGCCTGGCAGGACGAGGTTTCCAGCACGCCCCCGGTAACCACGCAGGCGTTGGTCTGGCCGTCGACCGTCACCGTGCCGGCGACTGCGCTGGCAGCGATCCGGCCAAAGCTCATGTCGCTGGATTTCACCAGGGTCAGCGGCGCAACGATGGTTGCCCGCGCGGTGCCCGTGGTGGTGACCGCGCCGCTTGCCGGAACCGACTGGGCCATGGCGGCGGGTGCGGCGAGCAGCAGCAGCGCGATCAGGGCGGGCGCGAACATCGCGCGCAGTGCCAGCGTCGGTCGCGCCGAAAAGATGGATAGGCCCCGGTCCATTGCGCCCGTTCTAGCCACGGGGAATGAAGAACCCCGCAGGAACTATGGTTAATGCCTGGTTGCCGCGCATGCCTTGCGCGCCGGCAAGGGCTTTACGGCGGCACCGTCCTGCCGCAAGGAAGCGGCATGGAAACCCCTGCTGCCATCTCGATCCGCAACCTCGTCAAGCGCTATGCCGGGATCAAGGGCGAGCCCGGCAAGCTGGCGCTCGACGGGGTGAGTTTCGACGTGCCGCAGGGGCAGATCTTCGGCCTGCTCGGGCCGAACGGGGCGGGCAAGTCCACGCTGATCAACATCCTTGCCGGGCTGGTGATGAAAAGCAGCGGCAACGCCGAAATCTGGGGCTTCGACATCGACCGCGACCGCCGCAACACCAGCCGGGCGATCGGCATCGTGCCGCAGGAAATCGTGTTCGATCCGTTCTTTACTCCGATCGAGGTGCTGGAAAACCAGGCCGGCCTCTACGGCGTGGCCAAGGCGCTGCGCCGCTCGGCCGACCTGCTCGCCGCCGTGCACCTTTCGGACAAGGCGCATGCCTATGCCCGCACCCTGTCGGGCGGCATGAAGCGGCGGCTGCTGGTCGCCAAGGCCATGGTCCATTCGCCGCCGGTGCTGGTGCTCGACGAGCCGACCGCCGGGGTCGATGTCGAACTGCGCCGTCAACTCTGGGAACTGGTTTCCGAGCTCAACGCCGAAGGGGTGACCGTGGTCTTGACCACCCATTACCTTGAAGAGGCGGAACAGCTGTGTGACCGGATTGCCATCATCAACCACGGCAAGCTGATCGCCGACAAGCCGACCCGCGAACTGGTCGAAATGGCGCGCGAGAAGATCGTTGTGCTGACGCTGGACCGCGACATTGCCGAGATGCCCGCCAACGCCATGTTCCTCAAGACCGAACTGAAGGGCGAGCGGGTGGTGGAGATCACCTATGACAAGGACCTGACCAATGCGGGGCAGGTGCTCTCACAGGTGCAAGGGCAGGGCTACGGCATCGTCGATGTCTCCACTCGCGAGGCGGATCTGGAGGACGTGTTCGTCAGTTTGACGAGCAAGGCGGCCTGACTTGTTTGAAGAGGAGACAGGCCCACGCCTGGCCCCTCCCGCAAGCGGGAGGGGAGTCGAATCGCGCGACACAGTCCCCCTCCCGCTTGCGGGAGGGGTTAGGGGTGGGCCTGTGTCTGATCGCCCCGGCAGCGGCCGTTTCAAACCCCGCGATACCGCCCGCGCCCGCGAACTGCGCAATGCCGCCACCCCCGCAGAACGGCTGCTGTGGCGTTACCTTTCCAATTCGCAAATTGGTGCGAAGTTCAGTCGTCAGATGCAGGTAGGCCCATACTTCGCAGATTTCCTGTGCCGATCACACCGGCTCATCGTTGAGCTGGACGGTTACTCGCACGACATTGCGCCCCAGCGCGATGCGGTGCGTGATCGCTATCTTGTGCATGCAGGGTATCGGGTTCTCCACTTCCCAAACGCTGAAGTTCTGGGCAATGTCACAGGTGTGATTACCGCCATTTGCAGCGCAATCGGCCAAGGGCCGATATCCACGCCCATCCGCAAACGGGAGGGGAGCATATGACCCACGATGTCATCGTCATAGGCTCCGGCGCGGCCGGGCTTACCGCTGCGCTGGCGCTGGCCGAGCGGGTCAGGGTGCTGGTGCTCGCCAAGGGTGATCTTGCCGGCGGGTCGACCGCATGGGCGCAAGGGGGCATCGCCGCCGTGCTCGACGCGGGCGACACCTTCGAGAACCATATTCGCGATACCATGGTTGCCGGGGCCGGACTGAACCGGCTTGAAACGGTCGAATTCGTGATCGAACGCGCCCCGCACGCAATCCAGCGACTGGTCGCGCTGGGGGTGCCGTTCAACAGCGAGGGTGAGAACCTTCACCTCACCCGCGAGGGTGGGCATTCGCACCGCCGCATCGTCCATGTGAACGATGCGACCGGCTGGGCAGTGGAAGAAGCGCTGCTCAATGCCGCGCGGGCCCATCCCAACATCACCCTGCTGCCCGGCCGCGCCTGCATCGATCTGATCACCGGGCGGCACGAGGAACGCTATTCGGGCTCGGGCCGGGTCTGGGGCGTCTATGCGCTTGACGAGGCGAGCGGCAAGGTGGAGGCGCATACCGCCCGCGCCACGGTGCTCGCCACCGGCGGGGCGGGGCGCGTCTACCAGTTCAGCACCGCCCCGCGCGGCGCGACCGGCGATGGCATCGCCATGGCCTGGCGCGCGGGCGCGCGCGTCTCCAATATGGAGATGATGCAGTTCCACCCGACCTGCCTCTACAACCTCGACGTCAAGAACTTCCTGATCACCGAGGCTGTGCGGGGTGAGGGCGGTCACCTGCTCAACCCGCGCACCGGCCACCGCTACATGCTGGACTATGACGAGCGCGCCGAGCTTGCGCCGCGCGACATCGTCGCCCGCGCCAACGACAGCGAGATCAAGCGCGACGGGCTTGACTACGTCCACCTCGACATCAGCCATATGGACCCGGACTTCGTGAAGGGGCACTTCCCCAACATCCACGAAAAGCTGCTGGGCCTGGGCATCGACATGACCCGACAGCCGATCCCGGTGGTTCCCGCGCAGCACTATACTTGCGGCGGGGTGCTGATCGATCTTGCCGGGCGCACCGACCTGCCCGGGCTCTACGCCGCCGGTGAATGCACCGAGAGCGGGCTGCACGGGGCGAACCGGCTTGCTTCGAACAGCCTGCTCGAATGCTTCGTCTTCGGTGAGGCGGCGGCGGCGGACATCCTGGCCCGGTGGGACAGCTTCGATGCTCCGCCTCCGGTGCGCCCCTGGGACGAAAGCCGGGTGACCGACAGCGACGAGGAAGTGATCATCAAGCAGAACTGGACGGAAATCCGCCGGTTCATGTGGAACTACGTCGGCATCGTGCGCACCACCAAGCGGCTCGAACGTGCCGCCCACCGCATCACCATGCTCACCGCCGAAGTGGAAGACTACTACGGCCACTTCCGCGTCTCGACCGACCTGATCGAACTGCGCAACCTGTTGCAATGCGCCGACCTGATCGTGCGCTCGGCACTGCGGCGGCACGAAAGCCGGGGGTTGCACTACACGCTGGACTATCCGGCCTTGCTGCCCGAAGCGGTGGACACCGTGCTTGTGCCCTGAGGCATTGCAGACAGCAAAATGCCTGAAAGCTGCCGCTCATCCCCGCCGGTGCTGAGCTTGTCGAAGCACCGCCTTGTTCTTCAGGCCGAAGTACACCGGCCTGAAGAAAGGCAATCCTTCGGCAAGCTCAGGATGGACGGGGGGCAGGGACCCCGCAGCTTTACAGCCCGTCCAGCCCCTTGCTCACCAGGATGTTCACCGAAACCCGGCGGTTCTGCGCCTTGCCTTCGGTGGTATCGTTGCTCGCCAGCGGGTCGGCTTCGGCCATGCCGGTGGGAGTCAGCATGCGATAGGGCTTCC
The DNA here is from genome assembly GCA_028869175.1 of Sphingomonadales bacterium. Lineage (GTDB taxonomy): Bacteria > Pseudomonadota > Alphaproteobacteria > Sphingomonadales > Sphingomonadaceae > Novosphingobium. Next base: position 1,825 of record JAGWTB010000040.1, on the reverse strand, counting down.
AATGGCAGGCCTGCTGCAGATAGTTGATGACGCTGCCGGCGCGCCGCTCGCTGAGCCGCTGGTTGACTTCGTCGCTGCCGGTGGAATCGGTGTAGCCGACCACCAGCATCTGGGCATTGTTGATCCCTTCGGCGGCGCTGGCGGTCGAGCAGAGCTCGGCCCGCGCCTGCGGGGAAAGGTCGGCCCGTCCCGTTGCGAAATAGACGTTTGTGGTGCTCTTGATGTTGTAGTTGTCGATGTCACCCATCCGGCCGCGCAGCGCCTCGGTCGCCGCCGTCTGCTCGGCAAAGCCCTGGGCGGTACCGTTGCGGATCATGGTGGCGGTCTTGAGGTCGTTGTTGCGGAAGCTGATCTGGCTTGCCACCAGTCCGCCGCCGGCCTGCATGGTCTTGACCGTAACCGGCAAGCCGTTGAGCAGCGCGCTGGCGGTCAGATTGCCGTGGCCGCCGCCGAACAGGCCGGACGCCGCCTTGATCCGAGTGGCCTCGTTGATCGCGACCACCGTATTGGTGCCTTCCGCGGTGGTGACCTGCATCCGGTTGCCGCTGCGCGCGGTGATCACGCCCTTGACCTCGGGCCCCGGGGTCATTTCCGGCACCGCCGGCGCTTCGGTCTCCGGCGCGCCGACGACGGTTATGTCGGCCCTCGGTTGTTCCTGCGTCTGGGCGGACAGGCTGGCCGACAGTGGCAGGGCCAGCACGGCAAGCAGGCTGCTCAATCTGGATGATCTGGTAACGACAAGCATTCAAGCCACTCCTTAATCCCTGCGCCCGCGATGTGCCTGTTCGGCGCAACCTTGCTGGCAGATGAACGCGCCAGGGCAATAGCCCGGTTGTGCGAGTAGCGGGAGCCACCGTGCGATGAACCGATGCAGGCTTTGCGAGAGCGGCTTCGCCAAGGCACCATTGTGATGGCACATGCGATAACTGCGCTGCGCCGACGCCCAGTTGGAGGATATGGACCTGTGGTCAGCGATTGAGGCAACTCATCACAGGCGTTCTCGAAAAGTCGAACCTATCAAGCGTGACCGCGTACTTTCCCGGGTCATAAGATTTCTGTGGCATGACGTGCCAGTCAGTGGAACGCGAATTGGGTTGATCAGCTTTCAGGAATTCTATTGCAACCGTGGATCGACGACGTCCGCGTGGTACAAATATGAACTGTGCAGACACAAAGGCCGGGTTTTCTGGCGGTTCCTGATAGATGTCTCCTGACCTCGCCCTTTTCAGCATCGTCAGGTTCCGCCCCAATTTGCGGGGTAAGACCAACTGAACAACGGAATACCATCCTTCGGCAGACTTGATCGTATTTGACATTGGTTGCGATGGTTCCAGCTGAATATCCTCTCGTGCGATTTCGTCATCGATCAGCGCGAGAGTGAAGGCTGCCTCGCAAAGGAAGCCGGGTCCGTTCCAAGCCTTTTCGGGTAACGGTGAAGCGGGAATATGTCCCTTCGCCGCGATTGCCGTAAACATGGAAACAGCACACGTCAGATGTAGTGGCCAGCGCATATGGCATGTACTGCCTAGTATTTGTCGAATGCAATTGCAATTGCGGCTTGCATTTCACGCAACTGCGGATGCTGCCTATCCGTTTGACCCGAAGGGTGGCCGGGCGGATGGTGTCACTGCGGGATCGACTCGTCGACGCCTTGGCGGCGGTTGGACTTTGGCCTGCACAATGGGAGGGGTTTGGCCGCCATGTGTGGCGAAACTCCAGCAATCACGGTTTGTTAGCCTCGGGCCGCTAGATCGGATTGCGGAAAACTTGAATCGCGGGATTCCTGCGGGGCCTGATTTGTGATTCACCCTTTTTGGAGGTGGAT
>JAGWTB010000039.1 GCA_028869175.1 Sphingomonadales bacterium | reverse complement strand
CCGTAAACACGGCCCCGAAGATCAGACGAATGTGCTTTACCCATGATCCACCTCCAAAAAGGGTGAATCACAAATCAGGCCCCGCAGGAATCCCGCGATTCAAGTTTTCCGCAATCCGATCTAGTGCGAATCCCCCTGCGAATACAAACTGAATCTGGCAAAATCAGGACGAGGCGGCTGGCGGGCTCGTGCCGCTGTCGCTGACGATCCGGCCCCGTTCCAGCACGACAAGCCGGTCGGCAATCCCGGAAAGCAGGCCGCGATGGCCGATGATCACCACGGTTACCTGCCCGCGAAGCCGTGTGACGGCATCGGCAATGGCGGCCTCGTTCTCCGTATCCAGCGCCGATGTCGCTTCGTCGAGGATGAGCAGCGCCGGCCGCGTGATGAGCGCTCTTGCCAGCGCGATTCGCTGGCGCTCGCCCCCGGAAAGCCGTGCGCCGCGATCACCGACCACAGTATCGAGGCCATCGGGCAGGTCCAGCGCGAAACTGGCGGAAGCCACCGACAGGGCAGCGCGCATCGCCGTGTCGTCTGCTTCGGGGCAGGCCCAGGCCAGGTTTTCGCGCAAGGTTGCGTGAAACAGCACGGGCTCTTGCTGGACATAGGCAACGCGGCTGCGCCAGGCGCGGCGACCCGCAGCATCAAGCGCTACGCCATCGACCATCACCCTGCCATCATCGGGGCTGACGAGGCCGCCAACGATATCGGCCAGCGTGCTCTTTCCGGCACCGGAAGGCCCGGTCAGCGCGATGATGGCCCCCGCAGGTATGGTCAGGTTCGCCCCGGTCAGCGCGTCGGAATCGCGCTGGGCATGGCGAAGCGTTACGCCGCTCAGCTCGATGGCCTGTTCGAACCTGGGTGCCGCGCCCCCCGCAGGCAGCGCGGCCTCCGCCCCTTCCTCCAGACGCGCGGCCAGCCGGGCAACGTCGCTCACCGCAGGCAGACCGTGCAGCCAGTACTGCCAGTTCTCCTGCAAGGTGCCGAGCAGCGGCACCGCGCGGGCGAATACCGCCGCCATCGGCAGCAGCACCGGCGGAGCCACACCCAGCCGCACGATCGCCAGCCAGGCCGCCAGCGCGAGAACGCCCGCACCCAATCCCTGCAGCACCACCTGCCCGCGCGCGTAGCTGCGGGTATAGGCCAGCTGCGCCCGACGCAGTCCGGCAAAATCGGCCGACAGCGCCCTGGCCGCGCGCGCTTCACCCGACAGGCTCTTGATCAGGCGCAGCGCTCCCAGGCTTTCGAGCACGCGGGCATAGACGGTATCGTTCGCCTCGCTCAGAGCCTCGCCCAGCCGCACCGCGCGCCGGCGCAGGCCGCGATAGGCGAACAGCACCAGTGCACCGCCCAGCGCGGTCGCCAGCGCCATGACCGGCGAGATCGCCAGTGCCGCCAGGCCAAGCCCGCCGAGTGTCACCCCGGCGGCCACGGCGGCGATCAGCGTGTGCAGCGCCATGTCGATCCGGTCGATATTGGTGATCAGCAGGCTGGCATTGTCCGACTGGCGCATAGCCGCCAGAGTCCGCCAGTCGGCGTGCAGGATCAGGCGGAAGCAGCGCAGCCGCAGGTTGTCCACCAGCCCGTAGGCCAGCTTCTGGCCCTCGACCGTGCGGACATATTGCAGCACCGCCCGTACCAGCACCAGCCCGACGCACAGTGCCAGCAGCGGCGCGAGCGCCATGGGCAGGCCGGTCGCGGCGATCATCCGCCGGATTCCGTCCGGCAAGGCACCCCCGCCGACCGCGCCGATCACCGGCACCAGCAGGAACAGCCCGAAACCCTCGGTCAGCGAAACGAGCACCATCAGGCTGCCGACAAGCGCGAGCTTGCCGGCAGGCAATGCGGGCAGCAAATGGCGCAGCGCGGCGAACGAACCCGTGGTGGCTGGTGCGGCGGGCGGACCGGGTTCAGCCATTGCTGCCCCGCACGTAGCGCACGAAGCGCGCGGTGATCGCGGCGCGGGGCAGCGCCATGGCAAAATCGCGGATGGTATCGTCAGACATGTCGGTCTGGTCCGGCCAGCGCGCCAGCAGCGTGTCGAGCCGGTCAAAATCGAGAATGCGCCCGAGCAAGGGATCCCGGCGCGCTGCCGCCACCCCGGCGGCGAAGTCATCGCGGCGCGGTGCGATCCGCTCATGCCAATCGCAGTTGTGCAGGCCGTAGCGGGTGTTGTTGCGGATCGATTCGGGCAGCAAGCCCTTGCCTAGGGCGCGCGCCAGCCAGCGGTCCATGCCATCGTGCAGGAACAGGTCGGTCGGCAGGCCAATGCAGAATTCGACCAGGGGGCGATAGGCAGTCACATCGCGGATGCGCAGGCCATAGAGCTGTTCGAAGCCCTGATAGATTTCCCCCATCTCACCGCTGCCGCGCCCGATGGCGATATCCTGCCATTGCCTGCGCGAGGCATATTGGGATCGCATCGACAGGCTTCTCGTCTGTTGCAATCGCGCGAGCAGATCGTGACCGTCGACCACATCCTGCCGCAGGCTGGCAACAGCAAGGTTGGTGACCTGCGGGTTGCGGCCCTGCTGGCGCTGGTAGGCCATCCACCAGCTGTCGGGCAGCAGCGGCACTATCCCGTGCCAGAACATGCCGAGCCACGGTGAAGACGGCTTGGGCCGCAGGTTGCGGACCGCCCGGTAGAGCTCGCGCCAGCGGCCGCCAAAGAGATATTCGGCGTAACCCCAGTCACCGCGCGTGCTGATCGTGGCATTGCCCATCTCGGCATCGAGGATGACATCACAGCCTTCGCCTTGCGCCTGGGCGAGAATGGGGTGGTAGAGTCCCATGTTCTGAAGCGCATAGGGCGCGATGCCGATGGCAAGGAACATGTCATCCCAGCGCGCATCATAGTCTCCGGCATGGGCAAAATGCGGCTCGATGCGCGGGTGCATGGCGGCCAGTTCTGCAACCAGCGGTCCGTCATCGCCGAAATAGGGTCCGGATTGCGGCTCGCGAAAGGCGGGATGGGGTCTGAAGGTGAAACTTTTCAGCCGCTGGCCATCGGGCAGGCAATCCTGGGCGCGCACCGCGACATTGGTGGAATCGAGACCGCCTGAGAGAAATGCCCCCGGATTGCGGGCTCCGGTCAGGGCTGCGGCACTGGCTTCGCGCAGCAGCGCGTCAGCCGCCTCGACATAGTCCTCGCGGCGGGGCAGCCGGGTTTCACGCCGGGCCATGTGATCGTAATAGGCGCGCAGGGTGCTGCTGCCATCGCGGTGCAGCCAGGCCAGATGGCCGATTTCGATCCGCGATGTGCCCTTGTACCAGCCGGCTTGCGGGTCCGGCAGGAGCACCAGATTGGCAATGAACCGGTCTTCGTCGAGTTCTTCAGGCACGCCAGCGGCAAACAGTACGCGTGGGACGGCGGCGACGATGGTGCGCTCGCCATCATGGGCGAAGACCAGCGGTGGTCCGCGCCAGGGCGAGCGGGAAATGCGGGTGGATCGGCCGTCGGCGGTTTCGATCAGCGCGCAATAGTCCCCGGCGATGCGAAGGTCGCAGTCGTCGCTCCAGCGTTCCCAGGCCGCGAGATAGAGCCGGTCGTCGCCGGCTGGCTGCGCCTGGGCCGAAGGCAGGCCAAGCTGCGCGGCGAGATCGCGGCGGTTATCGATCTCACCATGGAACAGGACGCGATGGCCGCTCGCGCTGGTGGTCAGCGCTAGCCGGGCCGAACGCGGCGATGCGGCGCGGCCGCCAAGTCTGCCGCGCACAATCTGCCCACCGGCTGCGCTGCCTGCCTTGAAGAAATGCGACAAGCCAGCCGCCGCCGTGGCGGCAGGCTGGCCTGCAAACACGCCCAACGATCCCGCTATGCGCTGGGTAATCGTGGGTATGTCAACTGGGTGGCCACCGGAATTAGCGCGGAGATAGGCGAACACGTTGTGCCATGTCGCAGACCGCAGCTTGACCGGTAGCGGTCAGGCGGGAAACCGGATCAGGAACCCAGGCCCTGGGTTGCGAGTGAGCCCTTGCCGGCAACATCTTGAATCTTGCCGAGGCGGACGACTTCGGGGGGGGTCCAGGTCTTGGCCTGGGTCTCGGTCTGCTTGGCCATGGTGTAACTCCACTGAAATCTTTGGGGAAGGTAAGGATTGTTAACGTTGTTAGGCGCGACTCTCATTAAGCCTATATCATCCTATTTGCAGTGCAGCATAGACCCTTTTTTGATCGCACCCGCGTGTCAGCCTTTGTCGGTCGCGCAGGAGGCGCTTCCTGTCGCGAAATTTTCCGGCTGCCGTAGCGTAAATCCGCAGCAAAGGGCCGTCCGTTGCAATCAATTGCCGGAACCAAATCGCGCCAATACCGCGTAGGGCTTCTCGCTCGCACCGATCAGCACGGCCGTGCCGACTTCCACCCAGGCATGGAGATCGTCGAGCGTGCCGCGCGCCTGGGGGGCAAGGATCGCCAGCGCCAGCACGCTTGGCCTGTTTCGCCGTTGCAGCATCCAGTGCAGCGCCATCGCGCGGGGCAGGCACTTCATCGCCAGCGGGCGCAGCCGCCAGCAGGCCCGTTCGACCGCGCTGGCGATCCGCCAATCCTGCGCCATCGGCACAGTGTCGCCCGATGCCGCTGTTCCGGAGGCTTGCAGCCGGCCAAGCCAGTGCCGCCAGCTGCCGAAGCTGACCATGGCGATCAGCGCGCGGGCCAGCACCAGCAGCAGGGCCGCTTCCAGGGTCAGGGCCCAGGCGGACAGCCGGCCCGGGCCGGAATCAGCCATGCACGATGAAGTCGAGCTGGGCGAGTTCGACCACGAAAGCCTCGACGTCGGTAGCCACCTCGCTGGCCGGGGCACCGTACTGTTCGGCCAGTGCCGCGACGATTTGCGGAACGTCGCGCGATCCGTCGATCAGGTTCCAGATCGCCAGCGCGGTGCCGGCCAGCGAGAAGAAATCGCCGTTGCCAATGTTCATCAGCACGGCTTCGTCCTCGATCACGGTTTCGACGAAGTTCGCCGTGTTCTTGCAGGGCACCTGGCTCATCTAACTGTCCTCCGAAAAATCCGTGACGTGGCGCATGGCCAGTTGCGCACCGGCAGCGAAGCGCGCTGGATCGCGCGGCCTGATGAAGCGGTGCATGGGAATGATCTGCGCCATGCGGCCCAGCATGTGGAAGCGTTCTGCCCGGCTGAGCCGCGCGGCGGCAAGGAATAGCGAAGTGGTATAGTGATCGTCCTGCAACCGCATCAGCTTCGCCGCGCCGTTGACCGGCACGAATTGCGCGGGCTCGCCCTCTTCGAGGAAACAAAGCTCGGTCAGCGGCAACATGTCCGCAACGGTGCCCGCCGGCGGCGCGGCGAAATGCTTGCCCATGCCGTTCCGCACTTCCTCCTCTGCCGCAGCGCCGGTCAGGCCTAATGCGTCTGGCCATAGTTTGAGCCGCTTGTGGCCGGGCAGGCACATAACCTGCTCCGGGTCCGAGAGATCAAGGATCAGGGTATCGTCGCAGAACATCGGCAAGCCCAGCTGGCCGAGCTGCGCCGTCAGCGTCGATTTGCCCGCGCCGGAAGGGCCGGTGAAGGCGTGGACCCGCCCCGCGCAAGCCACGGCCGAGGCGTGAATCGGATAGAACCCATGGATCGAGGCGATCGCGGCATAGATCGTCCCGTTGAGCCAGAGCAGTTCTTCGGCGGGATCATAGCCCGCCGGGCGGTCTGCCGTCACGCCCTCGCCCTTGCGATAGTGCAGCGCGAGCCCCGATTCAGCAACGAAAGTGATGGCATCGCCATCCAGCCGGTAGTGTCCGGGCTGCACGTCCACACCGCCCAGCATCCTTGCCACCGAGCCGGGGGTCACCCGCGCCTCACGCGATAGCAATTCGATCGGGGATTCGCATCCGGATGCGGCCAAGGGTGCGGCGGAAACGGGCATTCCCGCAGCCTTTGCCGACATTGGCGCAGCCCGTCAATCGTGCCAGGCCGCCCGTAAACGGCGGCAGACTGCGCCAGCAGTGTGGAAAACGGCCCTGCCGGAGCTTGTGACCCCCGGAGGGGGTGGGTAAGCGCCGGAAAAGGGAGCCTAAACGCCATGGCAGCGCCGCTGATATCCCCGTCCATCCTCTCTGCCGACTTCGCCCGGCTGGGGGAAGAAGTGCGCGCGGTCGATGCTGCCGGGGCTGACTGGATTCACGTCGACGTGATGGACGGCCATTTCGTGCCGAATATCACCATCGGCCCGATGGTGGTGAAGGCGCTGCGGCCGCACACCGCCAAGCCGCTTGATGTCCATCTGATGATCTCCCCGGTCGATGGTTTCATCGAAGCCTTTGCCGAAGCGGGGGCCGACATCATCACCGTCCATCCCGAAGCCGGTCCGCACAGCCACCGCACGGTCCAGGCGATCAAGGCGCAGGGCAAGCTGGCGGGAATATCGCTCAATCCCGCCACTCCGGCCAAGATGCTCGACTATCTGATCGACGACATCGACCTGGTGCTGGTGATGAGCGTCAACCCCGGCTTCGGCGGACAGAGCTTCATCGCCAGCCAGTTGCGCAAGATCGAGGCCGTGCGGCGAATGATCGACAAATCGGGCCGCGACATCCGGCTGGAAGTGGATGGCGGGGTCGATACCGGTACCGCGCGGGCCTGTGTCGATGCCGGGGCCGACGTATTGGTGGCGGGAACGGCCACTTTCCGGGGCGGCCCGGAAAAGTATGCGGCCAATATCGCCGCGCTCAAGGGAATCGGCTAAGCCATGGTCGATGCCATTGCATCCACACGTCCGGGGCTGTTGCCCGAAGACGCCGTGGAGACGATGGCAATCCCGATGGCAGCCAGCGCTGCCGGCGAGGAGGCCATATTGGTGACAGGCGAGGCGAAGGCGGAAAGGCCGCGCAGCGAAGCGGGTGAGCTGATCGAGCCGGGCCGCGCGCTGGCCCTGGCCGACTTTGCCCCGCCCTCGGTAGGCGCGGGCGAGCGACTGATCCGCATGGCCTATCGCCTTGGCGTGCCCACCGCGATGCTCACCGCACCGTTTGGCAAATCGGCCAAGCCCCGGCTGCTGGCAACGGTGACCAACCCGCTGCCCGGCAGCAAGATGGCGGGGACGGCGCTGCGGGCAGGCCATTTCCTGGTGCTGGGTGTCAAGACGCCGATCGCGCAGGTCGATTTCGGCGGCGCGGCCCGGTTGACCCCGCCACTGGAAAAGGTGGTCCATTCGTTCGCCTGGCTGGCTGATCTCGATGCCGCCGCCACCCGCGAACAAGTGACGGGCGTTGCCGAGCGCGTGCTGGCGGCATGGCTCGATGCCAACGGCAAGCCGCCAGCGAAGCCAGGCAAGGGGGCCGCCTGGACTCTCGCCAACACGGGTACGCGGCTGCTCAACTGGCTGGTCTTCGCGCCGCTGATCCTGTCGGGTTCAGACAAGACGCTGCGCACCCGGGCGCTCGCGGCCATGACCGAGACCGCGCGCTGGCTGGACAAGAACGTCAACCGCGCCGAGGACCAGCTTGCTGAAGTCGCTGGCTGGACCGGCATTGTCGCCGCCGGGTTGCTGCTGCCCGATGGCAAGCCGCGCCGCCTGTTTGGTGAGGCCGGGCTGATCCACGCGCTGGGCGAACTGGTGGGCGACGATGGCGGCGTGCTGTCGCGCAGCCCGCTGGGCCAGATGGAAGCGATCACGCTGATCGTCCAGCTGCGCGCCTGTTACCAGGCGGTGCGGATCGACCCGCCCGAGGCGCTCGAATCGATCCTGGCGCTGCTGATGCCCCCGCTGCTGGCGCTGACCCATGGCGATGGCTCGCTGGGCAGCTGGCAGGGCGGCTGGGCAGTGGCGGCGGATGACGTGGCGGCGCTGGTGGCCGCCAGCGGCGTGCGCACCCGCCCGCTGCGCGATGTCCGCCAATGGGGTTACCAGCGAGTGGTCGCGCGCGCGGCCATCCTCCAGTTCGATGCCGCGCCGCCCCCGCTCCAGCGCCATGCGCGCAGTGGCTGCGCTTCGACGCTGGCCTTCGAGCTGAGCCACGCCGGCCAGCGGATCGTGGTCAATTGTGGCGGTTCGGCGGCGGCGGGCGGGCTGATGCCGGTGCGGCTCGAACAGGGTCTGCGCGCCACCGCCGCCCATTCGACGCTGGCGCTGGACGACGTCAATTCAACCGCGGTGCTGATCAACGGCAGGATCGGTTCGGGCGTCGGCGAGGTCGAGGTGGATCGCCGCAGCCTTGGACCGGAAAGCGCCAAGGGCAGCAGTGCCACCCGGCTTGAGGCGAGCCACAACGGCTATGCCAGCCGCTATGGCCTGATCCACCGCCGCATCCTGATCCTGCGCGACGACGGCAGCGAACTGCGCGGTGAAGACCTGCTGGTGCCGACCGGGCGGAAGGGCCAGCGCGGCAAGGTCAGTTTCGCCATCCGTTTCCACCTCGGCCCCGGCATCGAAGCCGGACTGTCGGAAGACCGGCAGGGCGTCGGCCTTGCCTTGCCCGACGGATCATACTGGCAGTTCCGTGCCGGCGGCGAGGTGACCATCGAGGAATCGATCTGGGCCGATGGCCAGGGCCGCCCGCAACCGGTGCAGCAACTGGTCCTGCAAGGTCTGGTCTCGCGCGGGGGCGGCAATTTCGCGTGGCTGCTCAAGCGGATGGGGTGATCGTCCCCAGCGGCAAGTTTCCCGCGTCTGGCCAATTTCGCGAAAATCCCTATGGGGCGTCGCCATAGCGATTCCCGCCCCGATCATAAGTGGAAACCGACCATGACCGACGTGACCATCCGCCGTGCCCTGCTCTCCGTCTCGGACAAGACCGGACTGGTCGAACTGGGGCAGGATCTGGCGGCGCGCGGGGTGGAACTGGTCTCGACCGGCGGTACCGCCAAGGCACTGCGCGATGCGGGACTGGCGGTGATGGACATTTCGGAACTGACCGGGTTTCCCGAAATGATGGACGGGCGGGTCAAGACCCTGCACCCCAAGGTCCACGGCGGCCTGCTGGCGGTGCGCGACAATGCCGAACATGTCGCGGCGATGACCGAGCATGCCATCGGCGCGATCGATCTGGTGGTGGTCAATCTCTATCCCTTCGAGGCGACCGTCGCCAAGGGTGCCGAGCGCGACGAGATCATCGAGAATATCGACATCGGCGGGCCGAGCATGGTGCGTTCGGCAGCAAAGAACCACGCCTTTGTCGCCATCGTCACCGATCCGGCGGACTACGCCCGGCTTCGCGCCGAAATGGCAGAGAAAAATGGCGCCACCAGCCTGGCTTTCCGCCGCCAGCTTGCCGCGCGCGCCTATGCCGCCACCGCCGCTTATGACGGCATGATCAGCCAGTGGTTCGCTTGCGCCGATCAGGGCGAGACCTTCCCCGAGATGCTGGCAGTCAACGGCCGGCGGGTGACCGAACTGCGCTATGGCGAAAATCCGCACCAGCAGGCAGCGCTCTACACCCCGATCGGCCCGCGGATCAGGGGCATCGCGCAGGCCAGCCAGGTGCAGGGCAAGGAACTTTCGTACAACAATTACGCCGACGCCGACGCCGCCTTCGAACTCGCCGCCGAGTTTCGCGGACAGGCCCCGGCAGTGGTCATCGTCAAGCATGCCAACCCCTGCGGCGTGGCGCAGGCCTCCAGCCTGCTCGACGCCTGGAAGGGCGCGCTGGCCTGTGACGACGTTTCGGCCTTCGGCGGCATCGTAGCGGTCAACGTCCCGCTCGACGGACCGACTGCCGAGGCGATCTGCGAGATCTTCACCGAAGTGGTCGTCGCGCCTGACGCTGACGACGCGGCCCGCGCCGCCTTTGCGCGCAAGAAGAACCTGCGGCTGCTGCTGACCGGCGAACTGCCCGATCCGCGCCGCGCAGGCCTTGCCGTCAAGCCGATCACCGGTGGCCTGCTGGTGCAGACGCGCGACAACGGCGCGATCACCGCTGATGACCTCAAGGTGGTGACGCGGCGCGCGCCCACCGAGCAGGAACTGAAGGACTGCCTGTTCGCCTGGACCGTGGCGCGTCACGTCAAGTCCAACGCCATCGTCTATGCCAAGGACGGCGTGACTGCCGGTATCGGCGCAGGCCAGATGAACCGCCGGGACAGTTCGCGGATCGCTGCGATGAAGGCGGCGGAGGCAGCCGCGAAGTTCGGCTGGGCGCAGAGCCGCACGGTCGGCAGCGCGGTGGCGTCCGACGCGTTCTTCCCCTTCGCGGACGGCCTGCTCGCCGCTGCCGAGGCCGGGGCCAGCGCCATCATCCAGCCCGGCGGTTCGATCCGCGACGACGAAGTGATCGCCGCCGCCGATGCTGCCGGCCTTGCCATGGTCTTCACCGGAATGCGCCACTTCCGCCATTGACGCTGGCAGGGTTGCCCGGCGGGTCAACGATTCGCCGCAGCAATGCCCCCGTTCACCGTGTTGCGGTGCACAATACGCGTTCGTTCACTGGACGCTAAGCTCGAATTGCCGAGGGGAGCGGATCAGCAATCAACCTGCGAATCGAATCGACCATGCGCCTGCTCAAGACCGACCTGTTCCGCTCCTTCGCCGTGGGCTTCGTGCTCGGCGCGATCGGTGTCTTCGCGACGCTGGGCGGCTGGGCCGGTGAAACGGTCGGCCACAGCATGGTGCCGCAGGCGATTGCCGCACCGGTCCGTTGAAGCGGGCTGCCGCCTTCATCCTGATCCCGCTGGCGCTCGCCGCCGCATACCTGCATCCCGCCCTCGCCGCGGAAACGGCGGTCAACGCGCCGGTACCAGCGCGCCACGCCAATGAGGCAGCGGGGCTCAAGACCGCAATCTTTGCCGGCGGCTGCTTCTGGGGCGTGGAAGCGGTGTTCAGCCACGTGAAGGGCGTGACCAGTGCGGTCAGCGGCTATCACGGCGGCGCGGGCACGGCGGCGACCTACGATCAGGTGTCACAGGGCGATACCCGCCATGCCGAGGCCGTGCGAGTGATCTACGATCCGGCGGTAGTGCGCTATGACGACCTGCTGCGCGTGTTCTTTTCGGTGATCGCCGATCCCACGCAGCTTGATCGGCAGGGGCCCGACGTTGGCTCGCAATACCGCACCGCACTGGTGCCGATGAACGAGGAGCAGCGCCAGGTCGCTGCCGCCTATCTGGCGCAGATGGCCGGTTCAGGTGTGTGGCGGCGACCGATCGTTGCCCGGATCGAACCCTTCCACCGTTTTTTTCCGGCAGAGCCCTATCATCAGGACTTCGCCATGCGGAACCCCGGCCACCCCTATATCACCTTCTGGGACGCACCCAAGGTGGCGGCGCTGCGCCGGCTGTTCCCGGCGATCTACAAGGGTGACTTCACCCCCCCCTGATTGCGCACTATATTGGTCCGATGGGCGGACAGCATCATCATCATGAACATTCGGGTTCCGGCCTGATCCACGCGGCGCAGACCGCACTGGTTGGCTCGGGCGAGCAATGGACCGACATGCGCGCCGACGTGTTCGAAGCGCTCGCCGCGCTTGATCGCCCCTCCTCCGCCTATGACATTGCCGAATCTGTTTCGGCGCGGCGCGGCAAGCGGGTGGCGGCGAACAGCGTCTATCGCATTCTTGACCTGTTCGTGCGGACCAATCTGGCGCGGCGGGTGGAAAGCGCCAATGCCTATGTCGCCAACAGCCACCCCGGCTGCCGCCACGACTGCATCTTCCTGATCTGTGATTCTTGCGGCAAGGCGGTGCATATCGATGATGACAGCCTGACCGGTGCGCTGGTTTCCGCCGCGCGCACCGCTGGCTTTGCCGATGTGCGCCCGGTGGTGGAACTGCGCGGGCACTGCGCCGATTGCAGCTGAAATTGCCGAATCTGCACGGGAAATGCACCACAGCCGCATTCGACTTGACTGTCCGAAGTGTGTAAAGCCCCGGTCATGACCGCCCCTACGGCCCCGCAATCGCCGAACTATCCGGCCACTCCCCTGCTCGACGAGGTCGATACGCCAGACGATCTGCGCCGTCTCGCACCCGGCCAGCTCCGCCAGCTCGCCGACGAACTGCGTGCCGAGATGATCGGTGCCGTCGGCCAGACCGGCGGGCACCTCGGTTCGGGGCTGGGCGTGGTCGAACTGACCGTGGCGCTGCACTATGTGTTCGATACCCCGCAGGACCGGCTGGTCTGGGACGTCGGCCATCAGGCCTATCCGCACAAGATCATCACCGGCCGGCGCAACCGCATCCGCACGCTGCGGCAGGGCGGCGGGCTTTCAGGCTTCACCAAGCGGAGCGAGAGCGAATACGACCCCTTCGGCACGGCGCACAGTTCCACCTCGATCTCGGCCGCGCTGGGCTTTGCCGTGGCGAACAAGATCGCCGGCAAGCCGGGCAAGGGCATCGCGGTGATCGGCGACGGCGCGATGAGCGCCGGCATGGCCTATGAAGCGATGAACAACGCCAAGGTGGCGGGCAACCGGCTGGTCGTCATCCTCAATGACAATGACATGTCGATCGCCCCGCCGGTGGGCGGGCTTTCGGCCTATCTCGCCCGGCTGGTCTCGTCGCGTCCGTTCCTTGGCATCCGTGACCTTGCCCGCCGCATCTCGCGCCGCCTGCCCGAGCCGCTGCACCGCGCCGCCAAGAAGACCGACGAGTTCGCCCGCGGCATGGCGATGGGCGGCACCCTGTTCGAGGAACTGGGCTTCTACTACGTCGGCCCGGTTGACGGGCACAATCTGGAGCACCTGATCCCGGTGCTGGAAAACGTGCGTGATGCCGCCGAAGGGCCATGCCTGGTCCACGTGGTAACGCAAAAGGGCAAGGGCTATGCCCCGGCCGAGGCCGCTGCCGACAAGTACCACGGCGTGCAGAAATTCGATGTCATCACCGGCGAACAGGTCAAGAGCGCGGGCGGTCCGCCCAGCTACACCAATGTCTTCGCGCAGGCGCTGATGGCCGAAGCGGCGCGCGACCCGGCGATCTGCGCGATCACCGCCGCCATGCCTTCGGGCACCGGGCTGGACAAGTTCGCCGCCAGCTATCCTGACCGCGCCTTCGATGTCGGCATCGCCGAACAGCACGCCGTTACCTTCGCCGCCGGACTGGCCGCGCAAGGCATGCGCCCGTTCTGCGCGATCTATTCGACCTTCCTGCAGCGCGCCTATGACCAGGTGGTGCACGACGTGGCGATCCAGAACCTGCCGGTGCGCTTCGCCATCGACCGCGCCGGACTGGTCGGGGCTGACGGCGCGACCCATGCCGGTTCGTTCGACGTCACCTACCTCGCCAGCCTGCCCAACATGGTGGTGATGGCGGCAGCGGACGAGGCGGAACTGGTCCACATGGTCCACACCGCCGCATGCCATGACAGCGGCCCCATCGCCTTCCGCTATCCGCGTGGCAACGGCACTGGCGTGGCCTTGCCGCAAGTGCCGCTGGCGCTGGAGATCGGCAAGGGGCGCGTGGTGCGCCATGGATCGAAGGTGGCCTTGCTGTCGCTGGGCACCCGGCTCGCCGAAGCGCTCAAGGCCGCCGACAGCCTTGACGCGCGCGGGCTTTCCACCACAGTTGCCGACCTGCGCTTCGCCAAACCGATCGACGAAGACCTGATCCGCAAGCTGATGGCCAGCCACGAAGTGGTGGTGACCATCGAGGAAGGCTCGATCGGCGGCCTCGGCGCGCACGTGCTGACCATGGCCAGCGACGCCGGCCTGACCGATGCCGGCCTGCGCATCCGCACCATGCGCCTGCCCGATGTGTTCCAGGACCATGACAGCCCGGACAAGCAGTACGACACCGCCGGGCTCAACGCGCCGCAGATCGTCGACACGGTGCTGAAAGCACTGCGCTGGAACGATGCCGGGATGAGCGAGGCGCGGGCATGACATCGCCGGAAGGCGGTAGTGCGACGTTTCTGAAAGCCTTTGCCGCCCTGTTCGCCGTGCAGTTTTTCAGCTGGGCAGGGATGTTCGCCCTGTGGATCTATGCGGTGCCGGTCGTGGCGGGCAGGGTTCTGCGGGTCGATTCGCATGATGTGAACGGACTCCAGCCCGCGCTGGTCGTGGTCAGCCTGTGCTTTGCGCTCTACGCCACGCTGGGTGTGGCAGGCTCGTTCGCGCTGCCTGGCATGGTGCGCCGGTTCGGGCACGGTTTGACCTATGCCATGGCATTGGCTTGCGGCGCGGCGGGTCTGGGTCTGGTTGCCGCCGCGCAAGGCCTTGCCATGCTGGTGCTGGGGTTCGTGGCAATCGGTGCGGGATGGGCGGCCATGGGTTCGCTGCCCTACAGCCTGCTGTCGAAACTCGCACCGGCGGGCAAGGGCGGGCACTACATGCGGCTGTTCTCGTTCTCGACCATTCTCCCCCAGGTGGCTACAACGCTGCTCTTCGCCGTGGTATCCGGGCGCGTTCTCGCTGGCGGATACAACCGCGCGATGATCTTCGGCGCGAGTGCCATGGGATTGGGCGCGCTGGTCGCGCTATGCTCGCGCGGACTGTTTGCCCCTGCCGACGGAGTGGAAGACGACTGGTAAGGAAGGCAAGGCGGCCTTGACCCGCCTCCGCTCAGCGATCCTCCAGCGTGTCGACATGCATCCAGCGCTTGACCAGCGGTGACAGCGCCAGCACCACCACCGCCACGCCGATGGTGATCCAGCCGATGGTGCTGTAGATCTGCAGGGTCAGTTCCTTGCTCATCTCCCCGCCCTCGCCCCCGGTCGCCTCGCCGATCTTGCCAGCAACGAAATTGCCCACGGCGGTCATGTAGAACCAAGCCCCCATGATGAAGCTGGCGAGATGCACCGGCGCGAGCCTGGTCATGGCGGAAAGGCCGACCGGCGACAGGCAGAGTTCCGCCGTGGTGTGCAGAAGATAGATCAGGAACACCAGCAGCACCGGCGTCATGCTGGCCATGCCCACCGCCTTCGCGCCCCAGACGAAGACCAGAAAGCCCAGCCCCACCTGCACCAGCGCCAGCCCGAACTTGGCGGGTGCCGAAGGCTCCAGCCCGCGCCGGCCCAGCCATTGCCACAGCCAGGCCAGCACCGGGGCCAGCAGCACGATGTAGATCGGGTTGATCGACTGGAACAGGCTGGTCGGCACGCCGGAACGGTTGACGAAGCGGTCGGTATACAGGCTCAGGCTGCCGCCGGCCTGTTCGAACAGGCCCCAGAAGATCGGGTTGAGGCCGATCAGGAACAGGATCGCGAACATCCGCTCGCGCGGTTCCTTCGGCAGCTTGAAGGCTTCGTAGAGCGTATAGGCCAGCATCGCGAGGCCGCTGACGATCAGCAGGTTCTGCATCACGCCCTGATACTGGATGAGCATCCAGATCACCGCCACCGCGCCAAGGCCGACACCGTACAGCTTCCATTCGCGCGCGCGCGCCAGCGGGGCGGGTGGTTCGCCTTTGCCCAGCAGCGCGGGGCGGCCGATCACGAAGATGATCAGGCCCAGCACCATGCCCACGCCCGCGAGCCCGAAGCCCCAGGACCAGCCCACGGTTTCACCCAGGTATCCCACCAGGATCGACCCCAGCGCCGCACCGACGTTCACGCCCATGTAGAAGATCGTGTAGGCGGCATCGCGGCGGCTATCGGTCATCCGGTAGAGCTGGCCGACGATCACCGAGATATTCGCCTTGAGGAAACCGGTGCCGACGATGATTAGCGCCAGCGCCAGCCAGAATACGTTGATTGTCGGGTCCGCCTGCTTGACCAGCGGATCGGTGACCCCGGTCATGCCTTCTATCGCCATCATGCCGTGGCCCACCGCCAGCACCACGCCGCCGAAGATCACCGCCTTGCGCTGCCCCAGCCAGCGGTCGGCCAGATAGCCTCCCAGCACCGGGGTGATAAACACCAGCGACGTATAGGCACCGTAGATCAGGTTCGATTTGCCATCGGAAAACAGCCAGAACTTGGTGAGGTAGAGGATCAGCAGCGCGCGCATGCCGTAGTAGGAAAAGCGCTCCCACATCTCGGCATAGAACAGCACGAACAGTCCGCGCGGGTGGCCGACCACTTCCTGGCTCTTGCGGGATGCGATCAGGCCGCCCACGGTCAGGAAGCCGAACAATGCCAGTGCGGCGATTGCCGCGATCCAGTCGCCTTCGTTCCAGCTTGCCATGGGCTTCATGCGCGATCCTTATGTCTGTTCCCCGAAATCGGGCCAGCCTTTGCCGGCGAGACTAACCGGCAAATCGCACCTGTGAAGGGCAAATCGTTTCAATTGATCCTTTCGCGCCGGGTACGGCAACCGCTTGCGTGACTCGGTGTATTATGGCACCGCAGCACCATGCGAGCCGCCACCCGCCCCGTCTATCTCAAGCTGCGCGACCTGATCGCCGCTGCAATCATTGACGGCGTCTATGCGGAAGGGGCCATGCTGCCTTCGGTGCGGGCATTTGCCGCCGAACAGGGCGCGAATCCGCTCACCGTGGCCAAGGCGTACCAGCAGTTCCAGCTCGATGGCCTGGTCGAAGTGCAGCGCGGTGTCGGCATGTTCGTCGCCGCCGGCGCGGCGGAACGGTTGCGGCTGGCCGAACGCCAGGCGTTCCTCGCGCAGGAATGGCCGGAAATCCGCGCGCGGCTGCGCCGGTTGGGGCTTACCCCGGATGAGCTGCTCACCGAAGCCAATGGTTAACGCCGGCTGGACGCCAGACCATCGTCGGTGTTGCGAAGCCTGCGGAATTCTGGCACCTTACTGCCCGCCGGATGTTGCCAGGGTCCGGCCTAGGGGCATTGCCTGGTATCGGGTCGCAAATCGGGCTTGGGAGGCTAAATGATCAGGTCTGAACTGCTTCAGGCTTTGGCCAAGGAAAATCCGGAATTGCGCGCCGATGATATCGAGCGTGTCGTTGACGTGTTCTTTGACGAAATTGCCGAGCGACTGGCGCAGGGCGGGCGCGTTGAACTGCGCGGCTTTGGTGCGTTTTCCACGCGTGAACGCGATGCGCGCAAGGGCCGCAATCCGCGCACCGGCGAAACCGTCGACGTGCCGGGCAAGCGCGTACCCTATTTCAAACCGGGCAAGGAAATGCGCGCGCGGCTCAATACCGACTGATCGCGCACCCGTTCATCACCGCCGATTTTGCTGCATTGTCGCCCGGCCCTCTATCTGTCAGAGGGCTCGGGGCAACAGTGTTGCCCGATCAGCGCTGCGGACGTGGCGGAATGGTAGACGCAGGGGACTTAAAATCCCTTGAGCTTGCTCGTGCGGGTTCGAGTCCCGCCGTCCGTACCAATGGCACACCCCGGCACGGCCCCATGCGGGCCAGCCGGGGCAACCAGCCGGGCTATTCGCCCTCTTTCAGCCCGAGCAGCTTCTCGTACTTGTCGTGGAAGGCGCGGATGATCGATTCCTGATAGCTGGAATAGATCACGTAGGGCGGTTCCTTGGTCTTGAGGCCTTCGTGGGTCTGCGGGACATTGCCGGTATCCTGATCGAAGATCCGCGCCAGCGTGCCCAGTTCCTCGGCCGTCACCCAGGGATCGTCATTGCCCAGCATCCGCAGCTTCGCCGCCGGCGGCTTCGGCTTGCCTTCCGGCCAGGGCGACAGCAGCATCGCTTCCATCAGGCATTCGTCCGGATTGTCGTTGATCGGCCGGAAGCGATAGACGATGCGCGCCCAGCCGCCCCAGGGCGAGAAGTTGGGGAACAGGTTGGAGAAGGTCTGCTCGACCAGTTCGGTATCGGAATAGAGCTCCACCTCGTCGCCGATCAGCCCCTGCAGGTAGGCCTTGTTGAAATCGGCCATCATGCGGAAAGTTTCGAGCACCTTGTCCGGCGATTGGATGATGCCGCGATAGGGGCTCGATCCGCCGCCCGCCGCATGGCCCAGCCGGTGCCAGTTGCCGAACACGTCATAGCGGGTATCGGCCAGATCGCCGCCGAACAGCAGCAGTTGCGGGTGAGTGACGATGATGTGGTAGGCTTCCAGGAAAGCCTCCATGATCAGCTTCCAGTTGGACCGGATCACCTTGCCGACATGAACCTGCTTGTAGCGGTTTTCCATCTTGAACTTCTTGTAGTGCGCCAGCATTTCCGGCCCGGCATAGTCCTCGAACGATCCGGCATCCTTGTCGGGATTGATGAAGACGAAGCCGCCCCACAACGCCACCCTGGCACCGGGAAGCTGGCTGACTTCCTCGCGGATTCCGGGGAAGTCCCATTCCGCCGTAAGGTCCTGCAGCGAACCGTCGGCGTGCCATGACCAGCCATGATAAGGGCAGCGGAAGTTTGCCGCGCGCTTGCCGACGGCATGATCGCACAACTTGCGGCCGCGATGGAGGCAGGCGTTGCGATGCGCCATCACCTCGTTCTCGCCGGTGCGCACGACGATGAATTCGAGGTTGCCGATGCGGTAGAGGATCCAGTCGCCGATCTCGGGAATGTCATCGAGCCGGCAGGCCATCTGCCACACCTTGGTCCACAGGTGCTGCATTTCGAGATCGAAGTACTTCTTTTCGAAGAAGCGCCCGACCGGAACCTTTTTCGGCCCGCCGGGATAGGGCGCGCTCTTGGTGTAGACTTCGGGCAGCCGGTCCTTGTGCCGATCATTGTCGGTGAAGAAGTCCTGCTCGAGGAAAGCGGAGGAGCGCTTGCCCGCGGGCGTGTCCTTGCCCGGATCGCCCACATAGGGCGCGATCACCAGCGTCGGCTGCGCTCCGTCCTTGCCGCCTCCGCCGCGGCTGGGCGGCAGGCTGGTCTGGATACCGGTGGAAGGATCGCCCACGGGCAGAAAGGTCCAGATGATGTCCTTTTCCGCCGGCAGCGTCGGCCCGCCGACGAAGCCGAGATAGTGCAGATCGGCCTGGGTCAATGACCCTTCGAGGAAATCACCATTCCAGGTGAAGATTCCCCAGGTTCCCTTGGCCTTGTCCTCGACCCTGACCTTGCCGTCGCCAAGCTCTTCATAGACGGCACCGCTGATAGGATGGGGCAAACAGCGCATGATTTCGTTCCTCTTGCCATGATGGCGCGTTTCCGGGGCGGACGCGCAGCAATGCTTCGTCTCGCCTCCAGCGCGCCGGATTGCAGGAACGGTAGCTTTCCGGCGCGGCTCAACTTTGCGCCAGATCAAGCCCGGACAAAAATTCGTCATGTGTGTTGGAATTTTATCCAGCGCCGGAACATGGCAAACACCGCGTTAACCAAATTTTCGCCAGCGCCGGCCCATAACCGGGCCATGAACGCAATCTGGCACCGATCGAAGCCCCTGGGCGGTTCGCAGCACAGCGGCGCACTTGCGCCCGCAACCGAACTTTTCCCCGAAGGCAGGCCCACGCCCGACAGCAATGTCGCCACCGGTTCGGACTGGATCGCGGAGTTCCTCCATCGCGTCGGCGCGCACCGGGTGTTTACCCTTACCGGCGGTGCCTGTGCCTTCATGGTCGATGCCATCGGCCGCCATCCGGGACTGCACTACGATTGCTTCCAGCACGAACAGTCGGCCGCCATGGCCGCCGATGCGGTCTGGCGGGTATCGGGCAGGATCGGCGTCACCCTTGCCACCTCGGGGCCAGGCGCGACCAACCTGATCACCGGCATCGCCACATCGTTCTTCGATTCGATCCCGGCGCTGCACATCACCGGCCAGGTCAACCAGCGCGAAAGCTCTGCCTACCACGGCGCGAAAGTGCGGCAGTCGGGCTTTCAGGAGACCGACATCGTCTCGATGGTGAAGCCGGTCACCAAATATGCGGTGATGGTGCGTTCGGTGGAGGAATTGCAGCGCGAACTGCCCAAGGCCTATGCCCTTGCCATGTCTGGACGACGCGGCCCGGTGCTGATCGACGTGCCGATGGACGTGCAGCAGGCCGCTGCCGACATGGTGTTCGATATTCCGGAACTGACGGTCCCCGCCGCGCCTGCTGCCGAAATGCTGGCACCGCTGGCCCGGGCCCTGCGCGAAGCCAGCCGACCCGTCGTGCTGTGGGGCGGCGGCATCGGCTTTGCCGGCGTGCAAGCCCCCGTCGCAGAGTGGCTCGCGCGGGCCGGCCTGCCCTTCGTCTCCAGCTGGGCTGGCCTCACCTATTTTGATCACGACCATCCCGGCTTCCTTGGCCAGACCGGCGTCTACGGCAATCGCGGCGCGAATTTCGCCGTGCAGAACGCGGATACGGTGATCGTGCTGGGCAGCCGGCTCGACAACCGTCAGCGCTCGGGCAATCCGGCGAACTGGGCCTGCGGCGCGAAGGTCGTCGTCGTGGACGTCGACGAGGAAGAACTGCGCAAATACGCGCACGACGGCTATGCAACCGTCCACATGGATCTGGCCGCGCTGCCCGCCGTGCTTGACACCCTGCCCTTGCCCACACCCTCCGCCGAATGGACCAGCTATGTCCATGATCTGCGCGCGCGCTATCTGGGCCGCGAGCAGAGCGCTTCGGCGCAGCGCCACGGCAGCCTTTCGCCCTATGAGGCCATTCGCCGGCTCAACGCCGCGATGGCAGACGACGCGATCGTCGCCAACGATACCGGCGCGGCGGTGTGCTGGGCACACCAGGCCTTCAAGGTGAAGCAGCACATGTTCTTCACCTCTGGCGGCAATTCACCGATGGGCTATTCGCTGCCAGCCGCCATCGGTGCCAAGCTGGTAGCGCCGCAGCGCCAGGTGGTATCGTTCAATGGCGATGGCGGCTTCCAGCTCAACCTGCAGGAATTGCAGACGGTGGCGGCGCGCGGACTCGATATTGCCGTGGTGGTGTTCAACAACCGCAGCTATGGCATCATCAAGCAGTTCCAGGACAGCTATCTCGGCAGCCGCTACACCGCATCCTACGATGGCTATTCCGCGCCCGATTTCGGCCGGGTCGCCGAGGCATTCGGCATTGCCTATGCGCGGATCGAATCGCTCGACCAGATCACCCCGGCGCTGTTCGGGCGCGGACCGATCCTGATCGATGTCATGCTGAGCGAGCATACCCTGATCGAGCCGAAGCTGGAGATGGGCCGCCCGATCAACGATCAGTTCCCCTATCTGCCCGCGCGCGAATATGCCGAAGGCAACCGCTTCACACCCTACCCGCGCCCGCCGGCCATCGAACTGCTGGCGGACGGCGGCGAAGCCAACGGCGACTAAATCAAGGCTCGACAGAGCGGCGGGCTTGGACGAAGAATGAGACAATGACCGAAGAAGAAGCAAAGCGGCTCAATCGCCGCCGGTTCTACAAGGCCGAGCAGGAAGCCGGATTTGTCGAATCGCACGTCGCCTCCACCCCGCAGACGCGCAGCCCGTCCTACCGCCTGGCGTTCCGCGACACGGATTTCCTGCTGCGCGAAGAACTGCGCCCGGTGCGCTTCCAGCTGGAACTGCTCAAGACCGAGATGCTGCTTGAAGAAGCGCAGATCGGCTCGACGCTGGTCTGTTATGGCTCGGCGCGAATTCCCACGCCCGAAGCCATCGAGGCCACGCTGGCTGCAGCCACGACGCCAGAGCGCAAGGCAGTGGCCGAAAAGCTGGCAGCCAAGGCGAAATACTATGAAGAGGCGCGCAAGCTGGCGCACATCGCCAGCGAACAGGGCATCGTCGAAAAGGGCATGCGCCAGTTCGTCGTCTGCTCGGGCGGCGGCCCCTCGATCATGGAAGCGGCCAATCGCGGCGCGAGTGACGCCGGGGCCGAATCGATCGGCCTCAACATCGTGCTGCCGCACGAACAGGCCCCCAACTCGTTCGTCACCCCCCGCCTGGCCTTCCAGTTCCACTACTTCGCGCTGCGCAAGATGCATTTCCTGCTGCGCGCCCGGGCCGTGGCAGTGTTCCCCGGCGGCTTTGGCACCTTCGACGAATTCTTTGAACTACTGACGCTGGTGCAGACCGGCAAGATGCAACCGATGCCGATCCTGCTGTTCGGCGCGGAGTTTTGGAACCGGGTGATCAATTTCGAGGCGCTGGCCGAGGAAGGCGTGATCAACGCCGACGATCTCAAGCTGTTCACCTGGGTTGAAACTGCCGAAGAAGCCTGGGCCGAGATCGTCAGGTTCTACGATCTCGACGTCTAGTCATAGGGCCAGGACCTGGGCTAGCTCCGCGCGTCCGCATGGCCCAGCGGTCCGCAGCCCGCGCCGAAGCCCGGCGCGGCGCGCAGGGCGGAGCGGACGAACAGCCGCCCCCGGTCGACCGCTTCGGCCAGCGGCAGCCCCCGACCCAGGCAGGTGGCGATGGCGCTCGACAGGGTGCATCCGGTGCCGTGGGTGTGCCGCGTGGCGATGCGGTGCGCGCCCATGACATGCGGGCTTTCACCGGGCACGACCAGCGTGTCTTCCACACGGTCACCCTCGGCGTCGCCACCCTTGGCAAGATAGGTCACCCCGCGCGCGGCCATGGCCTCGTGTCCGCCGAGCGCGGCCAGTTCGTGGACATTGGGCGTGGTCAGCATGGCCAGGCGCATCAGGCGCTCGAAAGCGGCGATGGTGGCTGCATCGGCCAGCGCCGCGCCGCTGGTGGCGATCATGACCGGATCGAACACCACCGGCACGCCCAGCGATTCCAGCCGGTCGGCCACCACATTGCCGATGGCCGCCGATCCCAGCATGCCGATCTTGACCGCATCGATCCCGATGTCACCAGCGCAGGCGTCGATCTGCGCGGCGACCAGTTCGGGCGAGAGCACTTCCGCCATGGTTACCCCCAGCGTGTTCTGCGCGGTGATCGCGGTGATCGCGGTCATGGCATAGCCGCCCAGCATGGTGATCGTCTTGATGTCGGCCTGGATGCCCGCCCCGCCCGAACTGTCGGAGCCGGCAATGGAGAGAATGCGGGGACTGGTCATGCAGCGTGGCTAGGCCACGGCGCGATATTCGACAAGCGCTGCATGGGTTGCGGATGGGCGCGGCGCGCGGGCTTCCGCAAGCTAGGGTCAGGACCTGGGCCTGAGCGGCGTTCGGATAACCCAAGGTCTCCTCTTCAAGCCCCCACTTCCCCCTTGACCTCGCCCGTGTCGCAATTAGTATGTCTAACATACAAAAATCGGAGAGGCCGGGCATGAGCGACATCACCCTCTACCATTGGGAGCCGAACGCCAATTCGGGCAAGCCGATGCTGGCCTTGATGGAAAAGGGCGTGGCCTTTGAAAGCCACTACCTTGACCTGCTCAATTTCGACCAGCACCGGCCCGAATACCTCGCGATCAACCCGCAGGGGACGATCCCGGCGATGACGCACGGCGATCTCATGCTCGTCGAATCGACCGCGATCATGGAATACGTCAACGAGGCGTTCGACGGCCCCGAGCTGATGCCCGCCGATGCGCGCGACCGCTGGCGGGTGCGCTGGTGGATGAAGTTCATGGACCAGTGGCTCGCCCCCAGCTTCTCGATGTTTGGCTGGAAATTCTTCGTCGGCCCCAATGCCCTCAAGGCCCATGGGCGCGAGAAGATCGAGGCGCAGATCGCGCAGATCCCGCTGCCCGAACGGCAGCTCGCGTGGAAAAAGGCGGTATTCGGCCTGTTCAGCGAGGAAGAGATGGCGGAAAGCGGGCGGCGGATCGACGTTGGCATCAAGCTGCTCGAAGCGGAGCTTGCCAAGCGTGAATGGCTGGCGAGCGACCAGTACAGCCTGGCCGACGTCAACGGCTTCAACCTGGCCTATGCCATGCCGCTGTCGCAGCCTCACCTCGCCAATGACGAGGTGACGCCCAATATCATGCGCTGGCTGCGGGCGATCTACCGCCGCCCCGCCACCCGCGCCTGCTGGAAGCTGGGACGCACCCCGATGGCCAGCCGCGTCGAGATTCTCGAACAGGACTACATCCCGCCCCGCGACGAGTCCGAGGGCATTGCGAGCGGAGTGCGCTGACATGGCGACGATCCTCTATCACGGCGAACCCAACGGCCCTTCGCTGGCGGTGCTGGCCGCGCTGGGCGAAAGCGGGCTGGACATCGAATGCCGCCGCATCGACTTGCTGGCGGGCGAACGCCACCGCCTGCCCGGACTGCATGCCCCGCTGGCGCGCGACATGGGCGTCGAGGGCGAAGGCCCGGTTCTGGTCATTGATGGCGAGGCGATGACCGAAAGCGTGTTCATCGCCCAGTACCTCGATGAAACCGGCGCGGGCACGCTCCAGCCAAAGGAAGCCCATGCCCACTGGCAGATGCTGATGTGGTGCCGCCGGGTGACCGAGCGCTGCGCGCCCGCTGCGGCGTTCCTGGGTTGCAAGGCCAGCGCCCAGCCTGTGCTCGCCGCGATGGACGCCGACACCTTCGCGGCGCTGGCAGGCCAGATCGTCGCCGACGACTTGCGCTCGCGTTGGACCGCTGTGCGCGCCGGGGACTTCCCCGCCGGGCCGACCGAAGACAGCCAAACCAAGGTGTACGACACCGCGCAGATGGTCGAAGACCAGCTGGCTGACGGGCGCGAATGGCTGATGGGGCCGCTGACCATCGCCGATTTCGAGACCTACGGATGGCTTGCCGGCATGGTCGAACTGTTGCCCGATGCCTTCGCTGGCAAGCCGCATACTGCCGCCTGGCTGGCGCGGGTAACGGCGCGGCCGTCGGTGCAGGCGGCGCTGGCCAAGGCTTCGGCCGGTGACCCGTCGCGCCAGTGGGCACCGGGGCCGGAAATCAACCGCTGGGGGTGATGGAATATCCCCGGAGCCCTTTCCGTTCGTGTCTCGACTTCGCTCGACACGAACGGTGATTGTTCAATTATCCCGGAAATGACGCTGCTTCTGGAGCCCTTACGATGAGAGCTATCGACTACTTCGACCGCGGACACGACCGCGATCCCTCTCGTCTCGCGGTGATCGACACCGTCACCGGCGACAAGTGGACCTTCGCCGAGGTCAAGGCGATGTCCGAACGCATCGCCGCCGCCATGCAGAAGCACGGCTTTGCCAATCAGGACCTGCTGGCGCTCTATGGCCCCAACGGCGGCATGCTGCTGGTGATGCTGCTTGCGATGTGGCGGGCCAACGGCAAGTGGATC
>JAGWTB010000038.1 GCA_028869175.1 Sphingomonadales bacterium | reverse complement strand
TCCTGGATATATTGCGAAAGCTGGAGCTTGATGTCCTCGGCCAGCATCGAGGGGGTCTTGCCCACCGCCGGCATGTCGGTGATCAGCGGCGTGGTGATGCGCCCGTCGGGCCGCACCTGTACGCTCGCGCCCAGTTCGGGATTGCGCCAGACGAAGATGGTCAGTTCGTCGAGCGGGCCGATGACATAGTCCTCGCCAGGCCCTTCCTGCATCGCCACGAAGGATGCCGGCGGCAGCTGCGGGCCGTTCGCGCTGCCGGCACAACCGGTCAGGGCAAGGCTCAACATCGCGCTTCCGGCAAGCAGGCGGGAGAAACGGTTGCTCGGCATTCGGTCCATCCTTGTCGACGCCCGGCCGCCCGCGAATGGAAAGTCCACACGGAAGCCCGGCTATTCAGCCTCCGCTATCCCGGAAAAGGGTGAATATTGCGTTAGCCTTCGCGCGGTTGGCGGGCTTTGTTGGACCCGGTCCCGAAACGGGACGCCGCGACAAGGAGTTCTGAACGAACCTTTCTTGCCGGATCAGCACTCTCATCCCCGCTCATGTCGAGCGGGGGAAGTGTGGATTCAGGGAGTGCTCAGACCAGCATTTCGCGCGCGGGACCTGCTCCCCTCCCCTTCAGGGGAGGGGCCGGGGGTGGGGCTTGTCCGCAAGTTCCGATGCTGCACGGGAGGACAGCCCCCACCCCAACCCCTCCCCTGGGGCCGCAGGCGAGCGAAGCTCAACGGGAGGGGCTTGCGTAGCTCAGACCAGCATTTCGCGCGCTGGCCCCTGCCCCAGGAACAGGGCCGGACTGGCGCTCGCGCCATAGGCTCCGGCGCAGAAAACGGCGATCAGGTCGCCCGGCTCGGCGCGTGGAAAACCGCCCTTTTCGGCCAGCCGGTCAAGCGGTGTGCACAGGCAGCCGACCACGCTGGCCTCTTCCTCCACCGCCGCGCCGAAGCGGGTGGCGACGGCTACCGGATAATTGCGCCGCACCACCGTGCCGAAGTTGCCCGAAGCGGCCAGCTGGTGATGCAGCCCGCCATCGGTGACAAGGAAAATCTCGCCGTGGCTTTCCTTGCGGTCGATCACCTGGGTCAGGTAAATGCCCGCCTCGCCCACCAGATAGCGGCCCAGCTCCACGCAGAATTGCGTATCGGCCAATTCATCGGGCAGCGCGGCGAACTGCTGTTCCAGCGCCGCGCCGATATGCCCCAGATCAAGCGGCGTATCGCCCGGGAAATAAGGGATGCCGAAGCCGCCGCCGAGATTGAGGTGCGGCAGCGGCGCCCCGCTCTCGCGCGCCAGCCGCGCGGCAAGCGCCAGCGTCTGCGCCTGGGTTTCGGCCACGGCTTCGGCATCGAGCGCCTGGCTACCGGCAAAGATGTGAAAGCCGCGCCATTGCGCGCCGGCATCGATCACCCGCCGGGCCAGCGCCGGAACCCGCGCCGCATCGACGCCGAAGGGCTTGGCCCCGCCGCCCATCTTCATGCCCGACCCCTTGAGATCGAAATCGGGATTGACCCTTATGGCCAGCCGCGGCGTCTGCCCCAGCCGGTCGGCAATGGTAAGCGCCCGCGCCGCCTCGCCCTCGGATTCGAGATTGAGCGTCACCCCGGCAGCGATGGCCGCTTCCAGTTCGGCATCGCGCTTGCCCGGCCCGGCGAAGCTCACCCGGCCCGGCGCGATTCCCGCCGCCGTTACCATGGCGAGTTCGCCGCCCGAGGCGATGTCGAAACCGTCCACCAGCCCGGCCATCAGTTCGAGCAGCGGCGCGTAGGGATTGGCCTTGATCGCATAGTGCAGCGCCAGCCGCTGCGGCAGCGCGGCGCGCAAGGCAGCGACGCGGGCGCGCAGCAGCGCGGCGGAATAGACGAACAGCGGCGTCCCCCCCGCCGCCTCCACCAGCGCGGTGACCGGCGTGCCATCGACGGCAAGCACCCCGTCGAGAGTTTCGTAACCGGCGGGGATCGGGCCTAGCGGCTTCATGCGGTCAGTTCCTGATAGAGCCCGGTCCGGTCGATCTTGCCGTTCGGGCCGATGGGCATCGCCGCGCGCCAGTGGATCGTGTGCGGCTGCATGAAATTGGGCAGGTCCTGCTTCAGCCGCAGCGGCAATTCCTCGGCGGCATGGCCCGCCCCCGGCGCGGCGCGAACGACAAGGTGGACGGCGTGGCCCAGCCGCGCGTCGGGAATGCCCAGCGCCACCGCTTCGGCCACCAGTCCGGTCGCCAGCGCAGCTTCCTCTATCTCCTGCGGGCTGATGCGGTTGCCCGCAGACTTGATCATCGCATCGCGCCGCCCGGCGAAATAGAGCAGGCCATCGGCATCGCGCCGCACCCGGTCGCCCGACCAGACCGCCGTGCCGCCATAGTGCGAAGCGGCAGGCGCGGGGCGGAAGCGTTCGGCGCTGCGCGCGGCATCCTGCCAGTAACCCTGCGCCACCAGCGGGCCGCAGTGGACCAGTTCGCCCTCCTCGCCGTCCTCAGCCACCGCGCCATTGTCGCCGATCACCAGCACTTCGGCATGGGGAATCGCCTTGCCCATCGACGTCGGATGGGCATCGACCAGCGCCGGATCGAGGAAGGTCGAGCGGAACGCCTCGGTCAATCCGTACATCGGGAACAGCCGCGCCTGCGGAAACAGGCTGCGCAACCGGCGGACGAGATCGACGGTCAGCGCGCCGCCGCTGTTGGTCAGCCGCCGCAGGCTGCCAGCCGCATCCGCCGGCCATTCCAGCTCGACCAGTTGCACCCAGAGCGGCGGCACGGCGGCCAGCGTGGTGACGCCATGCCGGCTCACCGCCTTCACCACGTCGCGCGGGGTGAGGTAGTCCAGCGGCACCGCACTGGCCCCGGCATACCAGTGCGACAGCAACTGGTTCTGGCCATAGTCGAACGACAGCGGCAGCACCGCCAAAGCACGGTCATCGCGGGTGAGGCCAAGGTAATCGGTGACGCTCTCGGCCCCCAGCCACATGTTGGCGTGGCTGAGCATCACCCCCTTGGGCCGCCCGGTCGAACCGGAGGTATAGAGGATTGCGGCCAGCTCGGCCGGGTCGGCAGCGGAAGGCGGCAGTTCACGGTCCAGCGCTGCGGCCCCGGCCAGAGCCGCTCCCTCTTCCACCGTGGCACAGGTTATCGGCACATCGCCCGGCTCCAGCGTCGCCAGCCGCGCCGGGGTGCCGACGAGCAGGCTGGCACCACTGTCGCCCAGGATATGCGCCACCTGCGCGCGCTTGAGCAGAGGGTTAACCGGCACGTGGACCAGCCCGGACCGCGCGGCGGCGAGCGGCATCAGGCAGGTGAGTTCACCCTTGGCTGCCCAGCTGGCCACCCGCGCGCCCTTCTCCGGCGCGCGCTGCGCCAGCCAGCCGGCAAGGCGGGCGACACGGGTTCTTAAGTCCTCGAAGCTAAGGGTGCCCTCGCGCAGCACCAGCGCCGGCGCGGATGGTTCGCCCCGCAAGGCGAGGTGATCCAGCGGCCTGACTTCGGTCTGGTGGGCGGCGCGGGTGGTGATGGAACGGCTCCGGAAGGGTTCGCTAAGGTCTTGGTCAAGGTCGCATATCACGACGATCTTAAGATTGTGCAAGGCGATCCCGCCCTGCGCAAGCTGCTGTCCGCGCCCGCCGCCGCGCCGTTTGACCGGCTGGAATGGTGGCAGGGCCTGGCCGACGACTGCGCGATCATCCCGCTGATCGCCGTGGCGCAGGAAGGCGATTCGCTCGCCGTGCTGCCGCTGACCCGCAAGGGCCGCCGGATCGAGGCGCTGAAGAACTGGTACGCGTTCCGCGTCCGCCCGGTGATCTCGCCGGGGGCCGACGCGCCGCGCCTGCTGCTTGCCCTGGCGCGCGATCTTGCCGGACAGGCGCCGCACATCACCCTTGCCCCCCTGCCCGACGAGAACGGCGAAACCACGCTGCTCGCCGAGGCATTCCGCAAGGCGGGCTGGCTGGTGTTTCGCGAGGCCTGCGATACCAACCACGTGCTGCCGGTGAAGGGTCGCAGCTTTGCCGAATACCTCGCCAGCCGCCCCGGCGCGCTGCGCACCACGCTGAAGCGCCGCGCGGGCAAGGTAACCGTGGAACTGCTGACCGACTTCTCACCCGATGCCTGGGCTGCCTATGAAGCGATCTATGCGCAAAGCTGGAAGCCCGAAGAAGGATCGCCCACCTTTCTGCGCCATTTTGCCGAGGCCGAAGGCGCGGCGGGACGCCTGCGGATGGCGGTCGCCTGGCATCTGGGCGAGCCGGTCGCCGCGCAGTTCTGGACGGTGGAGGGCGGCACCGCCTTCATCCACAAGCTGGCGCATACCGAAGCATCCAAGCCGCTCTCGCCCGGCACCACGCTCAGCGCCGCGCTGTTCGAGATGGTGATCGACCGCGACAAGGTGGACCTGGTCGACTTCGGCACCGGCGACGATGCCTACAAGCGCGACTGGATGGACGCCCGGCGGCCGCGCTACCGGCTGGACCTGCTGCGGCCCGGCTGGCCCGGAAACTGGCCCGCCATCGCGCGGCATGTGCTACGCCGCCTTGCCGGAAGGTCCGCGCATGGCTAGAGGCCGCGCGAACAGTCCAGTTGCCGTGCTTGAGAGGGACATGCGCCACAACACCGACACCCAGTTGCGCCGCATTCTTGCCGACGTGCTCGGCCTGAAGGCGGATCGCGTCGCGCAGTTCACGGCTGACACCGGACTGTTCGGGCACTTGCCCGAGCTCGATTCGATGGCGGTTGCCGGGTTGCTGACCGAAATCGAAGACCGGCTGGACATCGTTATCGAGGATGACGAGGTCGATGGCGAACTGCTCGAGACCTATGGCTCGCTGCTCGCCTTTGCCGAGGCCAAGCGGGCGCGGGATTGAAGCCCGAAAGCTGGCCCTGCCCGCTGCCCGATGGCGGCACCACGGCGGAACAGGTCTTCGCCTGCGATCGCGGACGCGCCTTTCGCCTGCTGATCGTGCCCGCGCTGTTCGACGAAGCCAACAAGCTGCGCCGTTTCGCGGTGGAGGTGCTGCGCCGGCTCGACGGGGCCGGGATCGATGCGTTCCTGCCCGATCTGCCCGGCTGCAATGAGAGCCTGCAAGCGCTGGATGACCAGACCCCGGCGCACTGGCGCGCGGCGATGCAGGTGGCTGCCAGCCATGTCCGCGCTACCCACGTCCTCGGCCTGCGCGGCGGGGCGCTGGTGATGCCTGCGGGCCTGCCGGGCTGGCGCTATGCCCCGGTCAATGGTGCGAGCGTGCTGCGCCAGATGCTGCGCGCCCGCATCGTTGCCGCGCGCGAGGCCGGGCGGGACGAGACGGTGGACGGCCTGCTCGACACCGGGCTGGCCGAGGGGCTTGATCTGGCCGGCTACCGGCTGTCAGGCGCATTCCTGCGCGAATTCCAGTCGCTCCAGCCCGCCGTCGCGGTGGCCGTGTCGGACATCGAACAGGACATGCTGGGCGGCGGCGGCGGCCTGTGGCTGCGCGCCGAGCCGGATTTCGACAAGGCGCAGGCCGATGCCCTGGCTGCCATCGTCGCCCTGGGGATGAAGGCCTGATGCGCCGCCACGTCCTGTTCCCCTGCGAAGGCGCGATGCTGGCGGGCACGCTCGATGAAGCGGCGGGCAGTACCGGCCTGCTGGTGGTCAGCGGCGGCAACGAGCTTCGCTCGGGCGCGTGGAGCGGGCAGGCGCAATTCGCCGCGCGGATCGCCGCCGAGGGCTTTCCGGTGTTCCGCTTCGACCGGCGCGGCGTGGGCGACAGCGAAGGCTACAATTTCGGCTTCACCGATTGCGCCGCCGATCTCGCCGCCGCGCTCGCCGCCTTCCGCGAGGAAGCACCGCAGGTTACCCGCGTGGTCGCCTGGGGCAATTGCGATGCGGCCAGCGCGCTGATGCTGGGAGGCGGCGCGGGCTGCCAGGCGCTGGTGCTGTCCAACCCCTGGACCATCGAGGATGAGACTGCCACGCCGCCCGCCGAAGTGGTCCGCGATCACTACAAGCGCCGCTTCACCGATCCGGCAGCGCTGCGCCGCGTGCTGACCGGGCAGGTCAACGTGGTGCAGGCGCTGAAAAGCCTGCTGGGCGCGGCAAAGCCCGCACCGGCCCCGGTGCTTGCCGGGCTGGTGGGAGACATGGCCGAAGGGATCGCCGGTTTCACCGGAACGGTACGCTTCCCCATTGCCGAACGCGATCGCACCGGGCAGGCGTTCCTCGGCAGGTGGCAGCGCACCGATCCGCGCATCGCGATCTGCCCGAGGGCGAGCCATTCCTTCGTCGAACCAGAGGCGCGCGAGTGGCTGGTGGGCCTCTTGCTGGACGTGCTGCTGGGGTAAGGCTGGCGGGAGTCCGTGGGTTCACGCCAAGGCGCAAAGACACAATGAACAGGGCGGCTTCACCGCAAGCGCAACACCTTTGCGTCTTTGCGTGTGAACCCAAAAGACACAACAATACCCCGGCTGGCGAGACCGGATAACGCCGGGAGGGGAAAAACGTCGGACGGGTACGGCCGGCGCAGGAAGTGCCTGAAGACCATGCAGGCTTCGGTCACGCGAACTTTTTCATTGCGAACGGTCGGCAAGATTTCGCGTCTGGACTTGCCAACTCAGCCCTGCGGTGCGCGGCGGCGACGGGGCGGACTGCGTCCCTTCCGTCTTCCGTGGGGGCATACCCCGAATTTCCGTGGCTGCCGAAACAGCGACTCCCCGCATCCGTGGTTTCGGAGCATCGCCTCCGAAAGCGACGCCGGCCGTAAACGCGGAAGGCACTGGCGAAGCGCTAGACGCCACCGCTCCCGTCACGGCTGGGGCAAATAACCTATATGGTTCATTAAGTCAAGGAAAATCGCCCGGCCTGTTCGGCTTGCTCGTCATCCCCGCGCAGGCGGGGATGACGAGAATTGGAACTGCGGTGAAGCGCGCGCACCCGGCCCCGCTCACCCCTTGCTGGCAGCGAAAGTCCGTTCCGCCACGAAGCGTTCGGCGTCGAGCGCGGCCATGCAGCCGGTGCCGGCCGCCGTCACGGCCTGGCGATAGGTGTGGTCCATCACGTCACCGCAGGCGAAGACGCCGGGGATCGCGGTCTTCGGCGTGCCGGGCTCGACCTGGATGTAGCCACCCGCGTCGAGTTCCAGCTTGCCCTTGAACAGCTCGGTCGAGGGGGCGTGGCCAATGGCGACAAAAGCGCCTTCGGTGCCGAATTCGCTCGTCTCGCCGGTAACCGTATCGGTCAAGGCCAGTCCGGTCAGACCGCCGGCGAGCGGATCGCCAAGGAAGCGGTCCACCTGCTTGTTCCACAGCACCGTGATATTGGGGTGCGCGAACAGCCGGTCCTGCAGGATCTTCTCCGCGCGGAACGAATCGCGGCGGTGGATCACCGTCACGTCCTGCGAATGGTTGGTGAGGTAGAGCGCTTCCTCCACTGCGGTGTTGCCGCCGCCGATCACCGCCACCTTCTTGCCGCGATAGAAGAACCCGTCGCAAGTCGCGCAGGCGGAAACCCCCTTGCCGCCCAGTTCCTGTTCGCCCGGCACGCCCAGCCAGCGCGCCTGCGCGCCGGTGGCGATAACCAGCGTATCGCCTTCATAGACATCGCCGCCATCGCCAATCGCGCGGAACGGCGATCCCGACATGTCGATGTCGACAATCGTGTCCCACAACATCCGGGTGCCGACATGCTCGGCCTGTGCCTGCATTTCCTGCACCAGCCACGGCCCCTGGATCACATCGCGGAAGCCGGGATAGTTCTCGACATCGGTGGTGATGGTCAATTGCCCGCCGGGCTGCAGGCCCTGCACCACGATCGGCTCCATGCCGGCGCGCGCGCCATAGATCGCTGCAGTCAGCCCTGCCGGTCCGGAACCGATGATAAGCATGCGAGTGGTGTGGGTCGCCATGTCCTGCCTCCTGTCGGGGGCGCGAGATAGGCGCTGGCCGTGCGGAAAGCGAGTCCGTGGCAGCGATTTTGGTGAATTTGATCCGGCGCAAGGACAGCGCGCCGCGAATCACTATTGCGATTGCGACTTGTTCGCAATAACGCGAGCCATCGAGGGAGCTTGCCATGAGATCAATTCTGCGCGGATTTGCCTGCGCTGCCGCATTCGGCCTTGCCGGCCCCGCGCTCGCCGCGCCGGGTCTGGGCAGCGAAATCTACGGCGCAACCGTGGAACAGGGCGAGCCGGAAGTCGAGGTGCGCTACGATGCGCTGGCCGGCGGCGCGGACGATGGCGAGGATCTGCTCAAGCTTGAGGCCAGCTACGGCGTCACCGACCGCCTGCAACTCGGCGTACAGGCCGAGTTCGAGCGCGAAGCCGGCCTCCCCCGCAAGGCGGAGGAAGTGGGCGTCGAGGCGATCTACGAACTGGGCAGGGTCGGCGGCGTGGACGTCGCGCTCTACGGCGAATATGCCATCGCCTTTGACGGAGCCGACGCGGTGGAAAGCAAGCTGCTGCTCCAGCGCCGCACCGGCAAATGGGACATGCGGCTCAACCTGATTGCCGAGCGCAAGCTGATCGACGGTGCCCCGGTCGAGCTGCAATATGCGGCTTCCGCCGATGTCCAGGCGTTCGGAGAGGTGCGCCTGGGGGTCCAGGCCTTTGGCGAGCTGGGCACATTCAGCCATTTCCTGCCGCGCGCCGAACACTTCGCCGGCCCGGTCGCCAAGGTGGAGATCGAGGGGCTTGGTCCCGAACTGGTGCTGACCACGGGCTATCTCTTCGCGCTGTCCAAGGCGCGCGACGACAGCAAGGGCATGTTCCGGCTGGCCATAGAACTCGAATTCTGACGCGGGAGCGATGCGGCGGCGGTTGACCTGGCCGGGCAGCCCGGCAATCCTGCGCGCATGACACTCAACGGCCCCACCTCGCACTCCTTCATGTCGCAGCGACTGCGGCTGCACTATGCCGACTGGGGCAATCCCGAAGCCCCGCCGCTGATTCTCCAGCACGGCGGGCGCGACCATTGCCGCAGCTGGGACTGGGTGGCGGAAGACCTGTGCAAGGACTGGCACGTCATCGCGCCCGACCTGCGCGGCCACGGGGACAGCGCCTGGTCGCCCGACGGCGACTATTCCGGCTTCGCCTTCGTCTATGATTTCGCCCAGCTGATCCACACGCTGGGTTACGATCAGGTGACCATCGTTGCCCATTCGCTCGGCGGCAACATCGCCACGCGCTATACCGGGCTCTACCCGGAACGCGTGCGCAAGCTGGTCAACATCGAAGGACTCGGCCCCTCGCCCGCCCAACTCGCCGAACGCGAGGCGCAGGGCTATGCCGACCGGGTGCGCGGCTGGATCGATGACAAGCGCAAGGCCTCTGCCCGCCTGCCGCGCCGATACCCGACGCTGGAAGCCGCCTATGCGCGCATGAAGGAGGAGAACTCGTTCCTCACCGACGAACGCGCCCGCCACCTCACCGTCCACGGTGCCAACCGCAATGAGGATGGCACCTGGAGCTGGAAGTTCGACAACTACCTCAACGTCTGGGCGGTCAGCGAAATGCCGCAAGGCGAAATCGAGGCGCTGTGGCAGGCGATAACCTGCCCGATGCTGCTGCTCTATGGTGCCGATTCGTGGGCCTCCAACCCCGAACGCGACGGCCGCGCCCGCCATTTCCGCAACGCCCGGGTAGTCGAATACGAAAATGCCGGCCACTGGCTGCACCACGACCAGTTCAACCGCTTCATGGGTGATGTGCGGGGGTTTCTGGGGGAATAGGTGCGGCAGGGGTTGATGCTGTGGGGGATTCCGGAGTTACGGTGGACTGTCCGGGCACGACAAGATTGCGGACGTCTGTTCATGACATTGGAGCCGCCAAAAGCAGACTTTGATACAAACGGGGTTTCAGGTTAGGAACGAATGCAATCGGGATAGAGTTTGAAGGGGCATGTCTTGGCAAAGGCTAAAAAGAAGCTACTTCCGAAAGACTTCGATGCATTGCTTAAAACGGGCGACATAGCTGCACTCAAAGCCGTTTTTGAGGAGTGCGATGTCAATGCACGTGGAGGCTATTCGAAGCAAACCGCGCTTGCGTTTAGCGAATTTCCAGATGAGCTAGTTCAATGGCTTGTCAGTAACGGAGCTGATATATCCGCGCCTGACACTTATGGTGAAACCCCGCTACATTCTCGTGCCAGGCACTGGCAGGGACGAATTGAAGTGCTTCTAGATCTTGGTGCTGACGTCCATGCTGGCGAGAATGGTCGCGGGACGCCGCTTCACTCCGCCGCATCCTCTTACAATGCTAAAACGGCGCGCCTGCTAATTGAGCATGGAGCGCGTGTTGATGCCCTAAACCGCGAGAACCAAACCCCATTGGCTCTAGCGCTTCAACGGTGCAGAAATTCTGACATCGAGAGGATGGCAGAGGTAGCAGAATTGCTTGTTGGGGATGGCCTTCAACAAGGTGAAGCCAAGAAGGGATTCCTCGCGTCCATTTTTGGAAAGGGCAACAAAGCCAAAACTCACCAAACGCCGGAACTAAAATCTTATATAACGCGAATTGGAACCGAATTTGAATTTCATAGACGAAATTTCAACCCGGAATGCATCGACGCGACGGACGCTGCACTTGTTAAGTTGTACACCTTGTTTGACGTAAGCCCCGTGCCTCCCCGCGCAATGCACGACGGAAAGTCGCCAATTGTAGCTCAAGCAAAGCACTGGGAGGACAGGCATCAGGAACTATGGGAAATGCTTGTGCCTTCACAAGGTGCGGCCGACACAGTACAGGGCGAAGTCGTGCGCATTCCGGGTAAAATTCGTGACGAACTCGATGGAAACGGCGGCGGCAACTGGGACGCAGACTTTAAAAGGATGGCTGATGCCTTTCTGATTCTCGTCGGCACGGGCGTTCCCCTTCCAAAAGTCGAATTGAATGAAGCAAGTTCGCTGGTGACTGAAATTAAGGCCCGAAGGGGAGACACGCGTCGAATGTGCGAGCTAGGGGTTAATTGGGTTGCCCTCAATCCGAAGCCAGCAAAATTGCCTACGCCGGACTATCGCCGATAGGGGCTTCAACGTCTGCTTTTGCCAAATTTCCCGCAGAAGCTGCCTGTCCGCCCCCCCAACAATCCTGACTCGCCACACTCCAGCATGGCGACGCTCCAGACAGCCCCCTATTCCACCAGCCTCACCCGCAATCGCTCCCGCAAGTCCTCGCTCGCGCCGAGTTCCTGCTCCAGATAGGTTTCGATCGAACCGAACCGTTCGGTAACGGCGGCAAAGGCGGTGAAGAGGTATTCCGGTTCCACCCCCATCAGTGCCTTGAGCACATCGGGTTCCAGATCGCCGATGGAGCTGCGGATCGCCTCGCCACCCGCCGCTACGCGCGCCTCGATGTCGCCCGCCGTGTTGGTCAGCAGGTAGTCCGCCATCACGTCATCGGCGTGGACCCCCAGCGCGGTCTGGAGCATGGCGACGGCAAAGCCGGTGCGGTCCTTGCCGGCCATGCAGTTGACCAGGCTGCCGCCCGCCAGATCGGCATGATCGGCGATGTAGGTGCGCATCATCGCCAGCAGCGAGGGACGGAAGGCGATGTTTTCATAGGAGCGGCGCATCGATTCGCGCGCCGATGCGGCGTCACGCCGGCGCGCGGTCGCTCCGGCCTGCAGATGCGGCGCGGCGAGCTGGTGGGCAACGCCGCGCGTATCGGCATCGGTGGTCACCACGCGGCCGGCAAAGCCCGTTGGCCGGCGGCACGGGTGAGTGGTGCGTTCGTGATGCGAGCGCAGATCGTAGACCGCAGCCAGTCCCAGCGCGCCGATTCGCGCCAGATCGGCGTCGCTTGCGCCGTGGTGCTGGCCCGAACGCCACAGCAGTCCGCGCTTCAACCGCCCGCCGCCCGCGACGGCATAGCCGCCATAGTCACGAAAGTTGTGGATGCCTTCGAAATCGATCACGCGATCCTGCGTCATGCCCGGGCGATGCTCCCTGTCCCTGCCAAGGTTGATACTTGCCATGCTTACTATCGGTATGCATAGCAATCCCCGTCAGCATGGCGACCGGAGATTGAATCGTGGCGGAAACCGCCCCCGCAGCGGGTGAACAGTTCGATGCGGAATACCGCAAATCGCGGTGGCGGCGTCCGCTGCTGCTGGTTGCGCCCATCGCGGTGCTGATCGGCGCGGCCTATTTCTACCTCGCCGGCGGCCGCTATCAGTCGACCGAGAACGCCCAGTTGCAAACCGGCATGGTCGGCATCAGCGCGAATATCAGCGGCAAGGTCACGGCGGTCGAAGTGACCGAAAACCAGAAGGTCACCGCCGGGCAGGTGCTGTTCCGCATCGCCGGCGGCACGCCCGCCGCCGCCGTCGCCGAAGCCGAGGCGCAGCTCGCTGCCGCGCGGACCGACATCGGTTCCAAGCAGGCAGACTACCGCGAAAGCCTCTCCGAAATCGAAGCCGCACAGGCCAAGCTGGCCTTTGCCAATGGCGAGGTTTCGCGCCAGCGCGCCTTGCTGAGCGACGGGATTTCCTCGCGCTCGCAGTATGACGCCGCGGTCACTGCCGCGCGCACTGCCCGCACCGCCATCGATTCGGCCCGTGCCCGCGCCGAAAGCCTGCGGGCCGAACTGGCGGGAAGCGTCGGCGGTCCGTCCGACGCGCAGCCCGCCGTGCGCCGCGCCCGCGCCGCGCTGGATCGTGCGCAGATCACGCTGGAGGATACGGTAGTCCGCGCGCCGCAGGATGGCGTCGTCACCCGCGTCCACCAGTTGCAGGTCGGCAGCTATGTCACGGCGGGACGGC
This sequence comes from Sphingomonadales bacterium, assembly GCA_028869175.1. GTDB lineage: Bacteria > Pseudomonadota > Alphaproteobacteria > Sphingomonadales > Sphingomonadaceae > Novosphingobium. Next base: position 12,382 of record JAGWTB010000038.1, on the reverse strand, counting down.
CGGTGTTCATGCTGTCGGGCACGCGGTTCTGGGTTCAGGCGAATTTCAAGGAAAACCAGCTGCGCTACATGCGCGTCGGCCAGCCGGCGACCGTCACCATCGATGCCTTCCCCGACCATGAACTGAAGGGCCACGTTGCCAGTTTCAGCCCCGGCACCGGCAACAGTTTCTCGATCCTGCCGGCGGAAAACGCCACCGGTAACTGGGTGAAGGTGGTGCAGCGCCTGCCGGTGGAAATCGCCATCGACAACGTGCCCGCCGACCTGCCGCTGCACACCGGGCTCAGCGTCGACGTGGAAGTCGATACTGGCCACCAGCGCCATCTGATCGGCCCCGATACCCCGCCGACCTCCCCCATGGCGGCAAAGGCCGCAGCTGCACGGTAATGCGGCGGCTTGCCCTTCTGCTGCCCGCGCTGGCGCTGGCCGGCTGCAAGACGGTCGGCCCGGATTTCGTCACCCCCGCTGCGCCTGCCGCCGAAGCGGGCTTTGCCACCCAGTCCACCCCGCGCGCAGAGATCGCCAAGGGGCCGGGCTTCGGCTGGTGGAAGGCCTTCGGCTCGCCCGCGCTCGATGCGCTGGTCGATCAGGCGCTGGCCAGGAACCCCGGACTGGAGGCGAGCCGCGAAACGCTGGAGCGCGCGCACCAGCAGGTTGCCGCCGCTGCCGGGCGGCAATTGCCGCAGGTCGATGCCAATGCCCGGATTGCCCACAGCCAGGTCAATCTCTCGGCTTTCGGGCTCGATCCCTCCAGCTTCGGCACGGCAGGGTTCAGCAACCCCGAATTCGACATGTTCACGGTGGGCGGCGGGGTCAGTTATGACCTTGACCTGTTCGGGCGCAACCGCCGGACGATAGAGCAGGCCGGGGCCGAGGCAGAGGCACAGCAACGCAAGACCGAAGCAGCGCACCTGCTGGTCGCCGGGCGGGTTGTCGGGCAAGTGCTGGCCATCGCCGCGATCCGTGATCGCATCGCTGCCGAAAACACGCTGATCGATGAGAGCCGCCGCAACGTCACGCTGACCGAAGCGCGCCGCCGCGCGGGCGAAGGCACGCTGGTGGAAGTGCTGAGCGCCGAAGGGCAGCTCGCCGCCGATCAGGCCGGAATGCCGCAACTGGCACAGCAACTGGCCGAAGCCCGCGCCATGCTGGCGGTGCTGCTGGGCATTTCCCCCGCCGAACTGGGCGCGACGGACTTTTCGCTCGATAGCCTGACCCTGCCCGCGCAGGTGCCGGTCGCCATGCCGTCTGAAATGGTCCACAAGCGGCCCGACATTCTCGAAGCCGAAGCACACCTTCACGCGGCCACCGCCGCTGTCGGCGTGGCCACGGCGCAGCTCTATCCGGACATCACCCTGGGCGCGACGCTGACCCAGTCCAACCGCGATCTCGGCAGCCTGCTGGGCGCGGGTTCGCGCGGGTTCGATCTGTTCGCCGGGCTCACCGCGCCGCTGTTCCACGGCGGCACCCTCACCGCGCAGAAACGCGGCGCGGAAGCGGCGGCGCGGGCTGCGGCGGCGAGCTATCGCCAGACCGTGCTCGATGCCTTCGGACAGGTTTCGGGCATGCTGTCCGCATTGGACAATGACGCGCGCGGGCTTGCGGCGCAGCAGCAGGCGGCGGACATCGCCCAGCGCTCGCTCGCCCTGTCGCGGCGCAGCTTCCAGGTCGGCAACAGCGGCATCCTGCAAGTGCTCGACGCCAGCCGCGCCTGGCAGCGGGCCAGACTGGCGCTGGTCGAGGCGCGGGCACGGCGCTTTACGGACGTCGCCCGGCTCTATGTTGCCACGGCCGGCGGCTGGACCGGACCGGTGCCGGCTGCCACTCCGCAATAGGGCAAGCTGCCGCTGCACTCGCATTGCCGAAGAAATTGAGGCAAGGCTTCCGCACGGGAGGCACGCAACCGGAACCATGGCCAGCGAGGACAGACCCCAATCGCCGCAATCGGTCACCCGGGTGATCGGCATTCTCGAACGCCTCGCGGCGAGCGAGGTTCCGGTGAGCCTGGCTGACCTGTCGCGTGCGCTGGCGACACCCAAGTCCAGCCTGGTTTCGCTGCTGCGCGGACTGGCCGATGAGCATTTCGTGGTCGCCGTGGACGGCGCATGGCGGCTTGGCCCGGGTGCTTTCGGCCTCGGCAGCGCGCTGATGGAGGCGCGGCGGCGGTTCACCACGTCCGATCTCGTGCGCGAAGGGATGCGGCGGCTGGCGGAAAGAACCGGCGAGACCGTGCTGTTTGCGGTGCGCGACGGTGATGGCCAGACGATGACCTATGTCGACGTGATCGAAAGCCGCAATGCGGTGCGCTTTGCCATCTCGATCGGTGATCGCCGCCCGCTCTATGGCACCGCCGGCGGGCGCGCCCTGCTGGCCGCCGCGAGCGAGGCGGATGTTGCTGCCTACCTTGCCACCATCACACCGCAGGCCTTCACTGCCGAAACCGTCACCGCTATCGGCGATCTCGCCGCCGCCGTTGCGGCAGCGCGGGCGTCCGGCGTGGCGCAAACGGTCAACCAGGCGGGTGACGGAGTCACCGGTACGGCCGCCGCGATCCGCGATGCGAGCGGCGCGGCGCTGGGCGCGCTGGTGGTTGCTGCACCGTCATCGCGGCTGACCGGCAGCAGCCCCGATCTGCGCGCCGAACTGGTGCGACTGGTGCGCGAGGAAGCCGTCGCGGTCTCGCGCAGCCTGGGCCATCGCCCCAGCGGACAGTGACGGGCGGGAGGGCCGTCGAACAGTCAACTGTTGACAGTTTAGCGCGGCTGGATAGTGCTTTCTGCCACACGGACCGATACATCGCATCCGTTCGTGTCGAGCGCAGTCGAGACAGGCTGGTGCAGCGCGGGCGTGTCTCGACTGCGCTCGACACGAACGGGCCTTGGTGACCGATCACACACCGGAAGGGCGCGGCGTGCGCCTACAGGAGAACCCCATGCAGATCGCCGGCGGCAAATTCGTCATCACCGGGGGCGCGAGCCTGATCGGCAGCCATGTTGCAGACCGGCTGCTTGCAGAAGGCGCGCGCGAGGTGGTGCTGCTGGACAACTTCTCGCTCGGCACGCCCGAAACAGTTGCCCATCTCGATAGCGATGCGCGGGCCAGGCTGGTCAAGGGCGACATCCTGCGGGTCAACGATCTCTACGATGCCTTCAGCGGCGCGGACGGGGTGTTCTCCATCGCCGGCTTCCTCACCCTGCCGCTCAGCCAGAACCCGTCGCTGGGGCTGGCGGTGAATGTCGAAGGGCAGGTCAACGTGTTCGAGGCCTGCCGCTATGCCGGGGTGAAGAAGGTGATCTTCTCCTCCTCGATCGCCGCCTATGGCGAGCCGGAAGGCGATGCGGTGATCGACGAGAGCTTCCCGGCCAATCTCGCCTCCTACCAGCCCGGATCGATGCTCTATTCCTGCTCGAAACTGATCGGCGAGGCACTGTGCAAGCTCTATAGCCAGAAGCACGGGATCGACGCGGTCGCGCTGCGCTATTCCACGGTTTACGGCGAGCGCCAGCACTACCGGGGGGTCAATGCCCTGACCATCATCCAGAACTGGGACCGCATCCGCGCGGGCGAGCGCCCCGCCCTGCCCGGCGACGGCAGCGAGGTGCATGACTATATCCATGTCGCCGACGTGGCACGGGCAAACGTCATGGCCATGGCCGCCGAGGTGACCGGCGAGGTGTTCAACGTGGTGACGGGTGAGGAAACGACCGTAAAGCGGATTGCCGAGATCCTGCTCGATCTGGCCGGCAGCGATCTACAGCCCGAATACCGCGACGATCCGAACGCGCTGAAGGCCACCTCCAGCCCTTCGCTCAAGCTCAGCCGCGCCAAGATCGGCGCCGCGATCGGCTGGCAGCCGGAAGTGAGCATCGAGGAAGGCATCCGCCGGCTGACCGCATGGGTCGAGGAGCAACGGACGTGAGGTGGGGAGTAAGCGGCTGCGCTTCCTTGTCCTGTATTTCTCAGCCCGTTCCTCCCCTGCAAGGGAAGGTGGCAGCGCGCAGCGCTGACGGAGGGGTGTCACGCTATCGCGGGGGTGATACCCCTCCGCCCCTGCGGGGCACCTCCCCTGCCAGGGGAGAAGATAGCGGCAGCAGGCACGAAATGCGTGGAATCCCCCAACAATGACCCTCCACCGCACCCGCGCCGTCTACATGCGCGGCGGCACCTCCAGGGCGCTGATGTTCCGCGAGCAGGACCTGCCCGCCGATCCCGCTGCGCGCGATGCGCTGTTCCTTGCCGCGATGGGGGTGCCCGATCCGTCCGCACGCAATCTCGACGGGATGGGCGGCGGGCTGTCCTCGCTCAACAAGGTGTGCATCGTCGGTCCGGCGAGCCGGGCGGACGCCGATGTCGATTACACCTTCGTCCAGCTCACCCCTGATACCCCGGCAGTCGATTACGGCGGCAACTGCGGCAACATGTCCGCCGCCATCGGCCCCTTTGCCGTGGAGGAAGGGCTGGTCCCCTGCCCGGCCGACGGCGAGACAGCGGTGCGTATCCACAACACCAACACCGGCAAGCTGATCGTCGCGCGCTTTGCCGTGGAGCATGGCGCGCTGGCGGCGGACGGGAACTTCACGCTGGACGGCGTGGCGGGCACGGCGGCTCCGGTGAAACTGGAATTCCTCGCCCCCGGCGGCGCGAAAACCGGCCGCCTGTTGCCCACCGGCCATGCGGTGGACCGGCTTGAGGTTGCCGGGCTCGGCGCTATCGAGGCCAGCCTGATCGACGCGGCCAACCCTTGCGCCTTCGTCCGCGCCGAAGCCCTGGGCAAGACCGGCACCGAACTGCCGCATGATCTGGAACAGGACGATGCGTTCTGCGCGGCCATGGAAGCCATCCGCCGCGCCGCCTCGGTCGCCATGGGGCTCACGCCAGACCTCGTGGCAGCGGGGGCACTGGCATCGATACCTAAGGTCGCCATGGTTGCCCCGCCGCAGGATGCGCCGACACTGTCCAGCACGCTCGCGGCGACGGAGCATGACATTGCCGTGCGCATGATCTCGGTCGGCCAGCCGCACCGCGCGGTGCCGATCACCGGCGCGATCTGCCTGGCCGTGGCCGCGCGGGTGCCCGGCACGATCCCCGCCCTCGCCTGCGCCGCCGCATCGGGACCGATCCGTGTCGGCCACGCATCCGGCACGACCCAGGTCGATGCCGGGGTGGAGAACGGAACGGCGCTCTACGGCGCGGTGTACCGCTCTGCACGGCGGCTGTTCGAGGGCAATGTCGTCTGGCGCGGATGAACCCGCCCTCGCGATGTTGTAAACTGTTGACAGTTTGGCGGGCCCGCCATAGCCGCCGGATGGACTATCGAAGCAAGGAGCAAGCGCAATGCCGGTCGAAACCACTTGGGACGTCATAGTCGTGGGCGCGGGCAACGCCGCCATGTGCGCCGCCCTGTCCGCCGCCGAACAAGGCGCGAAAGTGCTGGTGCTGGAAAAGGCCACCAGGGAGGATCGCGGCGGCAATTCCACCTTCACCGCCGGCGGCTTCCGCTTCTGCCACGATGGCGTGGAAGACCTGCGCACCGACATTCTCGATGACATGACCCCGGGTGAATACGATTCCATCGGCAACCTGCCCACGCTGAGCGAAGAGCAGTTCATGGAAATCCTGATGCGCATTACCGAGCATCAGGCCGACGAAGACCTCGGCCGCATCCTGATCGGCCAGAGCCGCGAGACCATGCGCTGGATGCGCAGCCACAAGATCCGCTTCATCCCGATGTTCGGCCGGCAGAGCTTCAAGATCGACGGCAAGCACCACTTCTATGGCGGGGTAAATATCGAGGCCGTCGGCGGCGGCTGGGGGCTGGTTGATATGCTGATGCAGGCGGCGGACCGCATGGGCATCGAAGTGCTGTACGAAACCGGCATGCGCGAACTGCTGCAGGACGAAAAGGGCGCGGTCACCGGCGTGCGCGCCTTCGGGCCGGACGGCTACGTCAATTTCAGCGCCAAGGCGGTGGTGCTGGCTTGCGGCGGCTTTGAATCGAACCCGGAAATGCGCGTGCGCTATCTCGGCCCCGGCTGGGAACTGTGCCGGGTACGCGGCACGCAGCACAACACCGGTGACGGGATCAACGCCGCGCTGAAGATCGGCGCGCGACCGCACGGCGGCTGGTCTTCATGCCACGCGGTGCAGTGGGACATCTCCGCCCCGCCCTATGGCGACCGGGTGGTGCTCGACAACTTCCAGAAGCATTCCTACCCCATCGGCGTGGTCGTGAACCTCAACGGCGAGCGCTTCATCGACGAGGGCGCGGACTACCGCAACCACACCTATGCCAAGTACGGCAAGGAAGTGATGAAGCAGCCGCAGCGCACCGCGATCCAGATCTTCGACGAGAAGACCCATTCCATGGTGCGCGACGAATACCGCATCCGCGAGGTGACCCGCGCCACTAGCAATACCATCGAGGAACTGGCGGAAAAGCTGGACATCAACGTCGAAGGCCTGCGCCAGACCATCGACGCGTTCAACGCCGCCTGCCAGCCAGGCGAGTATAACCCCTCGGTGCTCGACGGCGTTGCTACCCGCGGCCTCGCCGTGCCCAAGTCCAACTGGGCGCTGCCGATCGATCAGGGACCGTTCCACGGCTATGTCGTCACCTGCGGCATCACTTTCACCTTCGGCGGGCTGAAGATCGATACCGAAGGCCGGGTGCAGGACCTCACCGACAAGCCGATCCCCGGACTCTATGCCGCGGGCGAGCTGGTGGGCGGCATCTTCTTCCAGAACTATCCGGGCGGCACCGGCCTGCTCAACGGCTCGGTCTTCGGGCGGCTTGCGGGGAAAAACGCGGGGCAAAGGGCGGTTGGCTGACGGTGACAAACCTCGCCATTCCCGCAAAGGCGGGTATCCATCTCCCCTGCGTCACGCCCGACGATATGCCGGAGATGGATCCCCGCCTTCGCGGGGATGACGAAGACTTGCATTGAAGCTACAGGGTAGAGCGAAATGTCCAGCGCGCTCGAAAACAAGGTCCAGGTCCAGTCACTCGTCGACGTCGTCGCCGAGCGGATCGAGGCGGCCATCATCTCCGGGCAGCTGGCACCGGGCGCGAAGCTGTCCGAACAGGGCCTTGCCGCCTCGCTGGGCGTCAGCCGGGGGCCGCTGCGCGAGGCGATCCGCCGGCTGGAGGGGCGCAAACTGCTGGAGCGCACCCCCAACATCGGCGTGCGCGTCGCCCAGCTTTCGCTGAAAGACCTCAACGAAATCCTGCAGATCCGCGAGGCGCTGGAGGGACAGGCTGCGGCGCTGGCCGCGCTCAACCTGCCGGACAGCGAAATCGCCGCCCTGCGCCGACTGATCGACGGTCACGAAAAGCAGAAGGAAGTGCGCGAAGGCACCGGATACTATCAGGAATCCAAGGACTTCGATTTCCACTTCCGCATCGTCACCGGCAGCGGCAACGCCCGGCTGGCGCAGATGCTGCTGGGCGACCTCTATTACCTGCTGCGCGTCTATCGCTACAAGTCGAGCACCAAGCCCGGCCGCGCGCGTGAGGCGCTGGCCGAGCACAAGGCCATCGTCGATGCCCTGGCCGCACGCGATCCGACGCGGGCCGAAGCGGCCATGCGCGAGCACCTGCGCCACGCGCGCCGCTTCGTCGAGGAACAGATCGCCGCGCAGGGCGAGGCGGAAGTGGTTCCGCTGCCCAAGGGCCGGAAATCGACCTTGGCATGACCACTCTGGCCGAAGCCGATGCGGGCATCCGCCAGCTTCATGCGCGCTACACCGATGCCGTCTGGCGCAAGGATGCGCAGGCCTTCGCCGATTGCTTCACCGAAGACGGCGAATGGCGAATTTCCGGCATGGTGCTCAAGGGCCGCGCGGAGATCGAGGCGACCATCGCGCGGATACTCGCCAATTTCGAGGCCGTGCTGATCAGCTTCCGCACGCCGCTGCTCGATGTCAGCCAGAGCCGCGCGACGGGTCGCACCTATATCGACGAGCGTTGTGCCTGGAAGAATGGCAACCGCAACATCTCCATCGGACGCTATTACGAATACTTCGTCGAACAGGGCGGCATATGGCGCTTTGAATGGCGATTGTTCGAGCTCCACTATCGCGGCCCGCCCGACATGACCGGTACCTTCTTCGATCACCCCGATTATGGCCCACCCCCCGCCATGCCCCCGCGCGATGCGGAGACGCCGGACATGGCAAAGGTGCGATGGGGGATAGGCGAGCCGGACAAGGCTTGACCGCCAGCCCGGCCATCCTACGTCCGCTCAGCCTGAGCCTGTCGAAGGCCACGCGGTACCTGGCCGATAGCTTACCCGCTAGCTGGGCTATCCTTGCGCGTGGCCTTCGACAGGCTCAGGCTGAGCGGGTCTGGTTCTGATTACCGGCGCGATCGTGCAACATGCCGACCCTTCCCTCTACCCTTCCGGATTGCCGGTCGGCACCACCGAGCGGGCGATAGTGCCGTCGAGGTCTTCATAGGCGTGGTAGCCGATAGTCTCATACAGCTCCGCACGAGTCTGCATCCGGTCTACCAGCGGTTTGACCCAGCCTTCCTCGCGCAGCGTAGCATAGAGGTCGGCGTGGGCTTTCGCGGCCACGCGCAGGGCGGAGACGGGCCAGATCACCATCTTGTAGCCCAGCGCGGCGAACTGGTCGGCGGTCATGTAGGGGGTCTTGCCGAACTCGGTCATGTTGGCGAGCAGCGGCACCTTCACCTCGGCGGCGAAGCGGGCGAAGGCCTCGGCGTCGTTGAGCGCCTCGGGGAAGATGGCGTCGGCCCCGGCCTCTACATAGAGCTTGGCGCGGGCAATCGCGCCGTCCAGTCCCTCGCGCTCCAGCGCGTCGGTGCGCGCGACGATGTAGAGGTGGCGGCGCGCCTTGCGCGCAGCGGCGACCTTGGCGGCCATGTCGGCAGCGGGGGCAAGCTTCTTGTCGCTGAGGTGGCCGCACTTCTTGGGCAGCAACTGGTCCTCGATCTGCACCGCCCCGGCCCCGGCTTCCTCGAAGGCGCGGACCATGTGCATGACGTTGAGCGCCTCGCCAAAGCCGGTATCGCCGTCGACCAGCGTGGGCAGTGCGGCGGTGCGGGCGATCTGGCGGATATAGAAGCAGACGTCGTCGATGGTCAGGATGCCCAGGTCCGGCAGCCCCATCTGCGCCGACATCGCCGCGCCCGACAGGTACAGCGCATCGAACCCGGCGGCCTTGGCCTGCAGGGCGGACAGCCCATTGTAGGCCCCCGGCATGCGCAGGATGCCAGGCCGCTCCACCAGCGCGCGAAAGCGTTCTCCGGCGGGTAGATCGGGGCGGTTTTCGGCTACGAGCTGGGTCATGCAAGTCCTTGTGTTGTCAGAACTTCATCGAGAACGGATCGCGGCGGTCACCCGAGTAGTCGATGAACACGGTCTTGGTCTGCAGCCATTCCTGCAGGCCCGCATGGCCGCGTACCCGGCCATAGCCCGAATCCTTCATGCCGCCGAAGGGCAGCTGCGGCGCGGCGACGCGGTAGGTGTTGACCCAGACCACGCCCGAGCGGATCGCCCGCATCATCCGCATGCAACGATCGATGTTCTGCGACCAGACGCCCGAGGCGAGGCCATAGGGGGTGTCGTTGGCGATGTGCACCGCCTCTTCCTCGTCATCGAAGGGGATGATCGACAGGACCGGGCCGAAGATTTCCTCCGCCGCCACTTTCATGTCGTTGCGCACGTCGGCGAAGATCGTCGGCTGGATGAAGAAGCCCTTGTCCAGCCCCGGCCCCTCGGCGCGCCCGCCGCCCGCTACCAGCCGCGCGCCGTCACCCTTGGCGGCTTCGATGAAGGAAAGGATGCGGTTGAACTGCGGCTCGTTCGCCGCCGTACCCATCTCGGTCTCGGGCAGCAGCGGATCGCCCATGCGGATCTGCCCGGCGCGCGCCGCCAGCCCTTCAACCATCCGGTCATAGACCCCGCGCTGCACCAGCAGGCGGCTGCCGGCGATGCAGGTCTGCCCGGTCGCGCCGAAGATGCCCGCCAATGCGCCGATCAGCGCACGGTCGAAATCGGCATCGTTGAACACGATGTTGGGGCTCTTGCCGCCCAGCTCAAGGCACACCGGCTTGAGGTTGGCTCCTGCCGCCTGGGCGATGGCGCGGCCGACGCCGGGGCTGCCGGTGAAGCTGATCTTGTCGATCCCGGCACTGCCGGTCAGCGCAGTGCCGGTTTCCGCCGCGCCGGTGACCACCTGGAACACCCCCGCCGGGAAACCCGCCTTGTCCACCAGCCGGGCGATCTCCAGCGTGGTGACCGAGGCATGTTCGCTCGGCTTGACGATCACGCAGTTCCCCGCCGCCAGCGCCGCCGGCATGGTGTTGCACAGGATCGCCACCGGCGAATTCCACGCGGTGATACAGGCGATCACGCCGAACGGTTCGCGCATCGCCATGCCCGCCGTGTCCGCCTGGTTGAGCGGGACGAGATCGCCGGTCACCTTGTCCGCCCACGAAGCGTAGTAGCGGAACAGGTTGGCGGCATAGCCCATCTGGTTGGAGGTTTCGCGGATCACCTTGCCATTGTCGGTGGTTTCCAGCACTGCCAGCCGCTGGGCATCGGCGTCGATCAGATCGGCCAGCGCGTTCAGCAGCTTCGCCCGCGCCGCCGGAGTAGCCCGGCCCCAGGCGGGCGCGGCGCGGCGGGCAGCGGCGACAGCATCGGCAACATCGCCCGCCGTGGCGACCGGCACCGTGGCGTGGACCTGCTGGTTGAAGGGATTGACCGCCGGAATCGTCTCACCGCCCGCAGGTGCGCGCCATTTGCCGTCGATATAGAGCTGGTATGCCTCGGCCATTCGCCTTCACTCCCTCGACCGGCCTCATCCACCGAGGCCGCCAAACTGTCAACAGTTGACCATCGGGCACGCGATGTTACTGGTCGCCCATGCCCGGCGGCGCTGCCCGCGCCGCATCGATATAATGCATTATCTGGAGCCAATTGCCATGGCTGAGACCCCCGCCGCTCGTGAAATCGCGCAATTTTCCGCCACTTTCCGCCTCGACGATGTTCCTGCCCCGGTGATCCAGCGCGCGAAATTGCATATTCTCGACGCGCTCGGTCTGGGCCTTGCGTCCAGCACCTACGATTTCGGCAAGGTCACGGCGGCGGGCATGGCGGCGCTGGGCGGCGGCACCTGTTCGGTGATCGGGCGCGGTGAACGGCTGGCGGTGCGCGATGCGGCGCTGCTCAACGCGGTGCTGATGCACGGGCTTGATTTCGATGACACCCACCTCGGCTCGATCATCCACCCCACCTGCACCGCGCTGCCGGTGGCGCTGTCGCTGGGCGAAGCGCTGGGGGCGAGTGGGCGCGACATGCTGTCGGCTTTCCTTGCCGGGGCGGAGACCGGTATCCGCATCGGCTTGGCCATCGACGGCGGCTTCCACCACGTCGGCTACCACGCCACCGGCGTCGTTTCGCACTTCGCCAGCGCGGTGACGGCGGGGCGGCTGCTGGGGCTGGATGCGGAGGCGATTGTCTCGGCGCAAGGGGTCACTGGCAGCACCGCGTCGGGCATTCAGGTGTTCCTGGAGGAAGGGGCATGGACCAAGCGCTTCCATCCGGGCTGGGGCGCAGTGGCAGGGATCACCGCCGCCTACCTCGCCCAGGCCGGCTTCAAGGGGCCTAGCCGGCCCTATGAAGGCAAGTTCGGGCTCTACGACACCCATTTGCAGGAACACGCCGCCGGGGTGAAGCATGGCGAGCTTACCCGCGGGCTGGGCAGCGAATGGCGGTTCGGCGAAACCGCGCTCAAGCCCTACCCCGTCTGCCACTTCATCCACGGCTGCGCCGATGCGGCGATCGAACTGCATCGCGAAATCGCCGGGGCACTGATCGCCCGGGTCGATGCCTGGCTCGCCCAGCCGACGCTGCACATCGTCTGCGAACCGGCCGAAGCGAAGGAGCGCCCGGCGAACGAATACGAAGCCAAGTTCTCCGCCCAGTTCGTCACCGCCTATTGCCTGCTGCGCGGGCGCTTCGGCCTGCCCGACCTGCTGCCCGAAGCGCTGGCCGACGCCGAAGTGCGCGATCTTGCCACTAGGGTGACGTGCCACGAGGACCCGGATTCCGCCTTCCCCACCTATTTCTCGGGCGGCGTCGCGGTAACCCTGGCCGATGGGCGGGTGCTGAAGCGCCACGTCCGCGTCAACAGCGGCGCGGGCGAGCGGGCCATGACGCAGGAAGCGGTGATCGCCAAGTTCCTCGCCTCGGCCAGCCTCGCCGTGCCGCAAGCCAGGGCCGAGCGCATCTGCGCGGCGGTGCTGGCGCTTGAGGATACCCCGGCAGTGGAGCTTGCGGCATTGCTGCGGCGCGATGGCTGAAGGCAAATTCCGAACCGCAGAGCGAATAAGCCCCTCCCCTTCAGGGGAGGGGTTG
>JAGWTB010000127.1 GCA_028869175.1 Sphingomonadales bacterium | reverse complement strand
AGCCGGTCCGGCTGATCCCCAGCGGCACACCGTTCCATTCATAGGGCCCGGCCTGCATGAACGAGAGTTCCCACGGCAGCGGCCAGCCATCTTCCACCGAGACGATGCCCAGCTTTTCCAGCGCCTGCGCCGCCTTGGGCCCCTGCACGGCGAGCAGTGCCGCCTCGTCAAAATGGCTGAGGGTAATCTCGTCGGGCAGGTGTTCACGCAGGTGGCCGATGTCATCCCACTTGGTCGCACCATTGACGACGATATAGAACCGCGAGCCGGTGTTGGTGACCATCAGGTCATCCAGGATGCCGCCCGTTTCGTTCAACAGCAGCGAATAGCGCACCCGTCCGGGCTTGAGCCCCGCCAGATCGGCAGGAATCAGCGCTTCCAGCGCCGCGACAACGCCCTCACCCTCGGCAGTGAGCTGGCCCATGTGGCTGACGTCGAACAGACCGGCGTTTTCGCGGGTCCACAGGTGTTCGGCGATGATCCCTTCATACTGCACCGGCATCCAGTAGCCGGCGAACTCCACCATCCGCCCGCCGCGTTCGCGGTGCCAGGCATCGAGCGGCAGCACCATCGGCCCGGCAGGGGCTTCGGCATCGTCTTCGGGAATTTCGTAAGTGTCGCTCACTAATTTGAACTCCGTGCAGTAGTGCGCCAGTCGGCGCCCCCTCTGTCACGGAAACCTGAGAGCTTTCCCGAACAGCTGTCCGGTTACCCCTTCGGCGGCCCCCTGCCTTGCGGCGGGAACACTTTCCAGAGCATCGCTATCGACCCACGCGGTCCATTTTGCCTGAGAGATTCCGGGGCGGTTGCTCCTTCGGCGTCTCTTCGAACCGTTTGCACGAATCGAGAAGAACTCTCCCGCGCGGTCAGCGACCCTGTCTGGATGGATTGTGCAGTGCGGCAAGTCAAGCCGCCACGCGCGTTATCCCCCGCCGCGCCGGATCGCGCGGTGGAAGCCATCGTGGTCATGCACGAAATGTCCGCCGGCCTTTTCCTTCGTCAGCGCGAACACGGCCAGGGCAAGGGTATCAGCGGAAACCGAGCGGTAGGGCCGGTACTTGCCGTGGAGAAACAGGTCGATCAGCGGCGACAGCAGCTGCCCCACCCGTTCGAGTGGCCGGCTTTCGCCGCGCGGCCCGCGCAGCATGCCGGGGCGCAGCACGTCCAGCCGGCGAAAGCGAAGGCGGCTGAGCGCGCCCTCCATCTCGCCCTTGGTGCGCAGGTATCGCCCCTTGGCCATCGGGTCCGCGCCGACGGACGAGACAACGATCATATGCTCGATCCCGGCAGCCTTCGCCGCCTTGCCGCAGGCAATGACCAGGTCGTGGTCAACAGCGCGGAAGGCAGCCTCGTCCTTGTCCGCCTTTTTCCAGGTGGTGCCCAGCGCGCAGACCAGCACCTTGGCATTGGCGGCGGCTATGGCGTCTGCCCAGCCTTCGACCGGGGCGAGCAGCATGTCCATCCGCGCACCCTTGGGCAGCTTCGCCTCGCGCCGGGCAACGCCGATGATCCGCAGGTCCTGCCGCCCGACGGCCTGTTCGATGATACGTTCACCGACCAGCCCGGTCGCGCCGACAAGACAGATGCGCAGCGGCTCAAACATTGGTCAGTCCTTCGGGAACATCACCGAAGATCGCGGCATATTCCGCGATGGCGAAGCGATCGGTCATGCCGGCGATGAAATCGGCAACGTGGCGGCTGCGCGCCGGCTCGGCTGCAGGCGCGGTTTCGGCCCAATGCCCGCCCATCAGCGCGGGCTCCGCGGCATAGGCCGCATAGAGCGCCGCCGTGACCTGCCCCGCCCGCTCGGCCGTGGCGACCTGTTCGGCGTGGTAATAGAGCTTTTCGTACATGAAGCGCTTCAGCCTGGCTTCGCATTCGGCGACGGCGGGCGAAAAGGCGCAGGTCGCCCGGCCTGCCGCGCGGACATCGGCGGGGCTGGCCATGCCGCTGCTGCGCACGCCGGTTTCCGCGATAACGTCGTTGACCATCCAGCCGATCTGGCTGCGCACCAGTTCGCGCAAGCGCCGGTCCTGCGGCACGCCGGGGAAACGGCGCTCGATCCGGTGCCATTGATCGGCGACGAAATCGAGTTCGAGCAGTTCATCAAGCTGGAGAAACCCGGCACGCAGGCCATCATCGATATCGTGGTTGTCATAGGCGATGTCATCCGCCAGCGCGGCGACCTGCGCTTCCAGGCAGGACCATTCACCCAGTTCGAGCGGAAAAGCCGCATCCAGTTCGGCAAGCGCCCAGTTGGGCGCGGCAACCGGGCCATTGTGCTTGGCCAGCCCTTCCAGCAGCTCCCATGACAGGTTCAGCCCCTCATGCTCGCAATAGGGCGATTCCAGCCGCATCAGCGTGCGCAGGCACTGGGCGTTGTGGTCAAACCCGCCATGCGCTGCCAGCGCCGCGTCCAGCGCATCCTCGCCCGAGTGACCGAAGGGCGGATGGCCGATGTCATGCGCCAGGCAGATCGCCTCGGTCAGATCCTCGTCCAGCCCCAGCGTGCGGGCAATGGTGCGACCGATCTGCGCGACTTCGAGGCTGTGGGTCAGCCGCACCCTGTAGTGGTCGCCATCGGGCGCGACGAAGACCTGGGTCTTGTGGCGCAGCCGGCGGAAGGAAATCGAATGGATGATCCGGTCACGGTCGCGCTGGTAGGCGCTGCGCGGACCGCGCGCGAGCGACAGCTCGATGGGAAACTCCCGCCCACGCGAGAATTCGGGATCGGAGGCGAAGGGAGCTCTTGCCAAAACCGGCCTCAGCCCTCGCCCATCATCCACGCCACGGCCGCTTCGGCGTGAATACGGGTACAGTCGTAGATCGGCAGCACGTTGGCATCCACGTCCACGATCATTTCCAGCTCGGTGCAGCCCAGCACGACTGCCTCGGCACCGTCCTGCGACAGGTTAGTCAGGATGGTCTTGAGTTCACGCTCCGACTGGCGCGTCGCCTTGCCGAGCAGCAGCTCATCGTAGATGATCCGGTCAAGCGTTTCGACGAATTCCATCTCGGGCGGCAGCAGTTCGATGTCGCGGGCAATCAGCTTCTGGCGGTAGAAGCTTTCCAGCATCACATTGCGCGTGCCGATCAGCGCCACCTTCCTGCGGCCATCCCCGGCGATCCGGTCAGCCACGCATTCGGCGATGTGAATCACCGGCACCGAAACGGCTGCGGCCACGTCGGCGTAAACCTTGTGCATCGAATTGGCCCCGATCAGCAGCGCGGTGGCTCCTGCCCCTTCCAGTCGCTTCGCCGAATCCGCCAGCACGGCGGCGGCGCGCTTCCAGTCATCGGCGTTCGACAGGCGGACGAGGTCCGAGAAATCGAGATTGTCGATCAGCATCGGCGCGCTGGCCTGCATGCCCTTGCGGGCCTGCACCAGCCGGTTGATGTGCTCATAATAGGTGCGGGTGGACAGCCAGCTCATGCCGCCGATCAGGCCGATCTTGCGCAACTTCGTACTCCCCGATGGCTAATGCGAATTGCCCCGCTGGTCCGGCCTTTAGGGAAGAGCGTGGGCAGCGTCTAGCGCGCGAACCCGGTCGTGCACAGCGCGGCGGAGCTGATCGTCACTTCGATGGCATCGGCATCGTTCACCCGGCGCACCGCCGCGACATAGTCCATCAGCGAGCGCTTCTCACCCTTGAGCTGCTTGAGCTTCTGCAACTGGCGAAGCGAGAGCTTGTCGGTCATCCGCCCCGCCATGCACGAGGCGTTGCTGTCAGACAGGCCGGATTCGACCAGCGCGCTTTTCACCTGCCCATAGGCGAGTTTCGACGGCGTGCAGGCACACAGCGTAGCAGCGACGACACACGTGGCGAAAGTGGCGGCGAGCTTCATGAACGACCCCGGATTGGCGCAATATCGAGCGCGCCATGGCGCGCACCGGATGAACGACCGATTAGCGGCGTCAGTGCGCCAGCGCCTTGACGATGTCCTCGACCATCTTCTTCGCGTCGGCCAGCAGCATCATGGTCTGGTCCATGTAGAACACGTCGTTATCGACGCCCGCATAGCCCACCCCGCCCATCGAGCGCTTGATGAACATCACCGTCTTGGCCTTGTCCACGTCGAACACCGGCATGCCGTAGATCGGGCTGGACTTGTCGGTCTTCGCCGCCGGATTGACCACGTCATTGGCACCGATGATGAAGGCGACATCAGCCTGGGCGAATTCGCCGTTGATGTCTTCCAGCTCGAACACTTCGTCATAGGGGACGTTGGCTTCGGCCAGCAGCACGTTCATGTGCCCGGGCATGCGCCCCGCCACCGGGTGGATGGCATACTTGACGTTGACGCCTTCCTTCTTGAGCACGTCGCCCATCTCGCGCAGCACATGCTGCGCCTGGGCGACGGCCATGCCGTAGCCGGGAATGATGATGACGTTTTCCGCTTCCTTGAGCAGGAAGGCCGCGTCCTCTGCCGACCCGCGCTTCCACGGGCGCTGCTCCTTGGCAGGACCGCCTGCCGCCTCGGGTGCCGCGCCAAAGCCGCCGGCAATCACCGAGATGAAGCTGCGGTTCATCGCCTTGCACATGATGTAGGACAGGATCGCGCCGGAAGAACCCACTAGCGCGCCGGTGATGATCATCGCCGTGTTGTGCAGGGTGAAGCCCATCGCCGCCGCTGCCCAGCCCGAGTAGGAGTTGAGCATCGAGACGACCACCGGCATGTCCGCCCCGCCGATCGGGATGATCAGCAGGAAGCCGATCAGGAACGACAGCACGCTGATCGTTGCGATCACCCACAGGCTCTGGTCCAGGGTGAAATAGGCCGTCAGCGCGATGATCGCGACCAGCGTGCCCAGGTTGATCACGTGCCGCCCGGGCAGCATGATCGGTGCGCCGCTCATCTTGCCCGCCAGCTTGAGGAAGGCGATGATCGAGCCCGAGAACGTGATCGCGCCGATGGCGATGCCGAGGCCCATCTCGATCCGGCTTTGCGCGTGGATCACCCCATCCGCCGCGGCAATCCCGAACGCCTCGGGATTGAGGTAAGCCGCCCAGCCGACCAGCACCGCCGCGAGACCCACCAGCGAGTGGAACGCCGCAACAAGCTGGGGCATGTCGGTCATGGCGATCTTGCGCGCGATGAACCAGCCGATGCCGCCGCCGATGGCGATGGCCGCGACGATCTGCGCCAGCGTGATGACGTCGTCAGGGCTCGGCTGCGGCAGGAAGCCCCCCGCCGGGACCGGTGCCTTGAGCAGCAGCGTCGTCAGCACCGCCAGCGCCATGCCGAACATGCCGTAGCGATTGCCGCTGCGCGAGGTTGACGGCGACGACAGCCCGCGCAGCGCAAGGATGAAGCAAACGCCCGAAATCAGATAGCTGAGCAGCGCCCAGGCGGGAGGTGCGACACCTTCCATCACTTGCGCTCCTTCTTCTTGTACATCGCGAGCATGCGCGCCGTAACCGCGAAGCCGCCGAAAATGTTGACCGAGGCGAGGACCACCGCAAGCAGTCCCAGCCAGCGCGACCCGACCGAACCCGCCGCCGCAGCCGCCACCAGCGCGCCCACCACGATCACCGAGGAAATCGCATTGGTCACCGCCATCAGCGGCGTATGCAGCGCCGGCGTGACCGACCAGACCACATAGTAGCCCACGAAACAGGCCATCACGAAGATGGATAGGATTGAGATGAAGTCCATTTCAGTGCGTGA
>JAGWTB010000037.1 GCA_028869175.1 Sphingomonadales bacterium | reverse complement strand
GAGGCGCTGATCGGCAAGGGCCGCACCAGCGACAATTCGACCTCGCTCTACGGGATCAACAACACGGCGCTGACCAATGCGCTGAAGAGCAGCGATCCGAACACCGCCTTCGATCCCTATGGCCTCTATCGCACCAACCCGGCGGTGGTTGCCGGCATCTTCAACCAGATATCGATCAACCCCACCATTGGCCATTTCACCGGGTACGAAGCGCGGATCAACGGCCCGCTGTTCCACCTTGGCGGCGGCGACGTGAAGGTTGCGGCGGGCTACGAAGGGCAGGAGTTCAAGGTTGACCTGGGTCTGGCGCGCGGCAATCCGGGCACGGCGGTGGTATTCACCACGCGCGGGCGGCGGGTCGATTCGGCCTATGCCGAACTCTACATTCCGCTGTTCGGACCGGACAATGCCACCCCCGGCCTGCTCAAGCTCGATATCGATGCGGCGGTGCGGTATGACAAGTATTCGGACGTCGGTGGCACGACCAATCCCAAGTTCGGGGTGAACTGGATGCCGATCGAAGGCCTGACGCTGCGCGGCAGCTATGGCACGTCGTTCCGTGCGCCGACGCTGCCGCAAATCTACGGCAACACCAATCAGCTGTTCAACCAGAACTACCAGAACCCGGCAGGCGGCGCGCCGATTGCCGGCGTGGCGCGTTCGGGTGGCAACCTGAACCTCAAGCCTGAAACCGCGACGACATGGTCGTTCGGTGCGGACTTCCAGCCGGCGCCCAACCTCAAGCTTTCGGCAACCTGGTTCAGCGTCGACTACAAGAACCAGGTCGTCGCGCTGCTGTCGGACCTTGCGGTGCTGACCCGCGCTTCGCAGTATGCCGGCACCGGGCTGATCGTGCAGGGCACCGCCGCCGGGCAGGCGGTGGCCGATCTGGTGGCGCAGGGTCTGGCGGTTTCCGGGGCCTTTCCCGGCGG
Source organism: Sphingomonadales bacterium (assembly GCA_028869175.1). Taxonomy (GTDB): domain Bacteria; phylum Pseudomonadota; class Alphaproteobacteria; order Sphingomonadales; family Sphingomonadaceae; genus Novosphingobium. The sequence continues at coordinate 24,519 of JAGWTB010000037.1, read as the reverse complement.
CAATCCGCTCAACGTGACCGTCTATGTCGATGGGCGCAGCCAGAACCTGGGGCGCTCGATCACCAAGGGAATCGACTTTACCGCCAACTACCGCATGGAAACCGCCAGCGCCGGCACCTTCGGCCTCAACCTCTCGGGCACCTATCTGACGAGCTTCAAGACGATGCAGACGCCCACCGCGCCGCTGCTCAGCCAGCTCAACCAGATATTCCAGCCGATGCGCTTCAAGATGCGCGCCTCGCTCAACTGGGAGAAGGGGCCGGTGGGGATCAACCTGCGCGCCACCCATCTCAACGGCTATACCAACACCGCGATCACCCCCAACCAGCCAGTCGGCAGCTATACACCGGTGGACCTGGGCGTGACCTTCAAGGTGGGCGACCGGGCCAAGCCGTTCACGCTGAGCCTGGAAGCGCGCAATCTGTTCAACATCAAGCCGCCCTACGTCAACATCGCCCCCAGCGTGAACGGATCGGGCGGCTATGACGCTTCGGCTTCGGACCCGATCGGGCGGATGTTCTCGGCCAGCGTCCGCAAGGCGTTCTGAGGATCAGGGAGCGCCCGGCGGGATCATGCGCATGACTGGCGGGCGTTCCCTGTCGCTGATCGTGACCGGCGATCTGGTTCTCGACGAACCGGACGCGGCCTACTGGCTGTCGGGCATCGCCCCGGCAGTCAGGGCGGCGGACCTTGCCGTTGGCCATCTCGAAGTGCCGCACAGCCTGCGCGGGCATGAGATGGCGGGCGACGTTCCCGCCCCCGGCGCACCGCCCGAAAACCTTGATGCCATCGCGGCGGCAGGCTTTGCCATGCTCAGCACGGCGGGCAACCACATCGCCGATTGCGGCGCGGAAGGCATTGCCGACACCCTCGCCGGGCTGGACCGGCTGGGCGTGGTCCACAGTGGAGCCGGGGCCAGCCTGGCCGAAGCTGGCGCGCCAGCGATCTGTGAGCGGGGCGGCCGGCGGATCGCGCTGCTGAGCTACAATTGCGTCGGCCCGGAACCGGGCTGGGCGGGCGAGGGCCGGGCAGGGTGCAACTACCTGCGGGTGGACACCGCCGACGGCTCGCCCATCGCACCCGCCGCGCCGCTCGAAACCGTTTCTCCGCAAGCCTTTGCGCGGCTGACTTCCGACATCGCCGCAGTTCGCGAGCGGGCCGATCTGGTCCTCGTCGCGCTGCACAAGGGCGTGGTGCATACGCCTGCGCTGCTGGCGCCCTACGAGCGATCATTGGCCCGGGCCGCGATCTTGGCCGGGGCCGATGCGGTGCTGGGGCACCACGCCCATATCGTGCGCGGGATCGAGTTTGTGCGGGGCAAGCCGGTGTTCCACGGCCTCGGCAACGGCTGCGTCGTCACCCGCGCGCTCAGTCCGGCGCAGGACCATCCGGCGCGGCGGGCATGGGCAGAGCGGCGCAAGGCGCTGTTCGGGTTCGAGCCGGACCCGGCTTACGAGCTGGCACCGTTCCATCCCGAAGCGGTCAACGCTTTCCTCGGCAGACTGGACCTGCAGCCGGATGGCAGTCTGGCGGTCGGCATCGTTCCGGTCCATGTCGAGCCACCCGGCCGCCCGGTGCTGGCGGAAGGCGCGCGGGCGCGCGAAATTGCGGACTATCTGGAAGCGATCACTGTCGCCGCCGGTCTGCCGCCGATAAGGGTGGCCGAAGATTACATGGTGGAGGCGGCATGAAGCGGTGGCTGGTCTGGTTTGGCGGCAGCGCGCTGCTGGCGGCGGCGGCGGTCGATACGCTGTTCGTGCTGGGGCGGCATTTTGGCCTGCCGCTGCACGGCGCGATCGAACTGGTCGAGGCGGCGGTTCTGCTGTCCGGCAGTACCGCGCTGGTGATGTCCTCGCTCGCGGGCAACCACGCGCGTGTCCATGTCGTGCTCGACCGCCTGCCCGCCGCACACCAGAACGTCGCGCAGCGCGCGGGAGACGTGCTGACCGCGCTGTTCTTCGCCGGGCTGCTTGCCGGATCGCTGTGGATCGCCGCTGACCTGTGGTCGGCGCATGAGCAGACCGAACTGGTCGGCGTGCCCTGGCGCTGGCTGCGGCTGGTGCTCAACCTGTGCCTTGGTGCGGCCCTGCTGCTGACCCTGCGCCGCGCGCTGCGGAAGCAGCCGTGATGCTGGCGACACCGGAAACCGGCCTCGTCGGCGTCGGCGTGCTGTTCGTCCTGCTGGTCATGGGCGTGCCGATTGGCGCGGCGCTGGGGCTGGTGGGCATCGGTGGTCTGGTGCTGGTGCTGGGGTTTGAACCGGCGCTGATCAAGTCAGGCGTGGTGGTTGGCGGCACGCTGTCGCGCTACGAACTCGGCACCCTGCCGCTGCTGATGCTGATGGCGCACATCCTGCTGTCGTCCAATGCCAGCCGCGACCTGTTCGATGCTGCCGCCAAGCTGATCGGCCACCGGCGCGGCGGGCTGGCCTATGCCTCGATCGGTGGCTGCGCGGCATTCGGCACGATCAGCGGATCGAGCCTGGCAACCGCAGCGACCATCGGCCTGGTCGCCTTGCCCGAGATGCGCCAGCGCGGCTATTCCGACGCACTCGCTACCGGCACGGTGGCGGCTGGCGCAACGCTGGGCCAATCCGTGCCGCCATCAGGCGCGCTGATCGTGTTCGGCATCATCGCCGAACAATCGATTGGCAAGCTGTTCACCGCCTCGCTGGTGCCCGGCGCGCTGCAGGCGCTGTTCTATGCGGTGGTGGTCTTCGTCGTCACGCGCTTGCGCCCGCTTGCCGCGCCCGCTGCCGAGCGGTCGGGCTGGCCTGAGCGCCTGGCCGCGCTGGGGCGCATCTGGGACATGCTTGCGCTGATCGCGCTGGTGATCGGCGGCATCGCGCTGGGCTGGTTCAGTCCGTCCGAAGCCTCGGCGGTCGGGGTTACCGGCGCACTGGCGATTGCCGCGCTCAGGCGGCGGCTGAACCGCACCATGCTGTACCGCGCATTCGAGGAAACGCTGCGCACGGCGGGGATGATCCTGCTGATCATCGTCGGCGCGCTGGTGTTCTCGGTCTTCGTCAGCGTCACCGGGCTGGCCGAGGCGGTGGGGCAGAGCGTCACCGGGCTGGGTCTTGGCACCGTGCCGACGCTGATCCTCATCGCGGTGCTGCTGCTCGTGCTGGGCTCGGTGCTCGATGGCCTTGCGTTGATGCTGCTGACCACGCCGATCCTGTTGCCCATCGTTACCCACATGGGCATGTCGGCGATCTGGTTCGGCATCTTCATCACCCGCGCCATGGAGATCGGCTTCGTCCACCCGCCGCTGGGGATGAACCTTTACGTCATCCAGGGCGTGGCCAAGGACGTCAGCATCACTCGCATCTTCAAGGGCGTGCTGCCGTTCCTCGCCAGCGACCTTGTCCATCTCTTCCTGCTGATCCTGTTCCCGGTCATGGCCCTGTGGCTGCCGGGCTGGCTGGGACAATGACCACTGCCATGATTGCTTCGCTTGGACCCGAAATACCCCACGAACTGCTCGCCGCGACCGGCCAGTACACCGGCCCGCTCGGCTGGCGGATAGACCGTGACTTTCCGCGCGCGGCACAGTGGCTGGAAAGCAAGTTCCCGCTTTGGGCGCTGTCCATTGTCGAGGACTGGGCGGACGGAGCGATGGACCATCTGGAAACGGTGGTCTTCTCGCGCGCCGACGACAGCGCCCAGCGGCTCTACTACTACCTGTGCGAGTTGCAGGCGCGCGGGCTGGTGGCGGGGCCAAGGCCGCTGATCCTTGACATCGCGCGCATCGGTCGGGCCAGCAGCGAGGCGCGCTGTATCGAGGCGGTGCGTCAGCTGGCCGGTGAACTGGGCGTAGGCGATGCCGCGCTGGTGGCCGCCATCGGCGCGGCCAACGCCGCCGCTCCGCAAGCTGCGAACCAGGGCGAGGGGGCAGTCTGCCTGCTCGCCGGCACCCACCCGCCCGACCGCCGCTTGCACGCCACGGTCGAGGCTGCTGGCTGGCAGGCGGCGGGCGAGACCCTGGGCGAAGTCTGGAGCCGCAGCGACGCGGCCGTTGAGGACTATGCCAGCGATCCCTGCGCCGCGCTCGGCCGCCGCCTGCATGGCGCGGCGACCGGTACACGGGGTTTCCAGGATCGCGGCGCAGAGATCGTCGCCCGCGCGCGCGCCGCTGGAGCCGCCGCCGTGGTCCTGTGGTACAGCGAAGAGGATGAGGCGGAAGTCTGGCACCTGCCCGCGCAGAAGCGCGCGCTGGCCGATGCCGGACTGCCGACGCTGGTCCTGACCCGGCGCGATTGGCGCTGCAATGACGGGGTGGTGAGCGAGATCGTCGGCTTCCTGACGGAGCAGGGCGCATGAAGCCGCTCGCCGGACACCGGGTTGCCGTGCTGGGCACCATGGCGCTGCGCCCGCTGGCGCGCTTCCTTGCCTCGCTGGGGGCTGAACTGGGCGGGCCGGTGCAAGGTGCCAGCTTCGTGATCGATGACCTTGGACGAGAAGTCGCATCGCCCGGCGTGCCCGAAACCGCCGTCCACGTTTCGGTCACCCCGTTCGGATCGGGCGGGCCGCGCGCGGAATGGAAGGGCGGCGAACTGGTCGCTTCGGCCATGGGCGGCGCATTGCGCGTCACCGGGGAGCCGGGCCGCGCCCCGGTCAAGGAAGCGCTCGACGCCTGCACCTTCCATGCCGACATGGTCGCCGCTTCGGGCGCGCTGGCGGCGCACTATGCGCGCGGCACGCATGGGTTGGGGCAGCATGTCGACGTCTCGATCCAGCAGGTTGCCTTCAGCCGCAATTTCAACGGGGTGCTGGTCTGGCAGTTCGACGCCAAGAAGCTGGTGCGGGTCGGCGGGGCGCTCGCCTATGGCAAGGCGACGGTCAAGGCGATCTGGCAACTGGCCGACGGCTGGTGCTTCCACTCGCTGATGACCGGACGGCTGGGCGCTCCGGCCAACCGGGCGCTGTCAGACTGGATGGACGAGGTGGGCATGCCCAACCCGCTGCACGGCACCGACTGGCTGAGCTACAACCGCTCCACCCTGCCGGCGGATACCCGCGCGCTGTGGGAAGCGGCCATCGCCGCCTTCTTCCTCACCCGCACCAAGCACGACATCGCCACCGAAGGACGCCGCCGGGGGATCAACGCCTGCGTCGCCAACGAACCGGCGGACGTGCTGGCCGACCCGCACCTCGCCGTGCGAGGGTTCTTTGATACCGCGGATGGCCTGCCGGAACGGTTCGCGGTGTTTCGGGAGGGTGAAACTCCCCCTCCCCTTCAGGGGAGGGGGCCGGGGGGTGGGGACTGTCCGGCTGTCGTAACGTCGCGTCACAATGATAGCCCCCACCCCAACCCGCGTTCAGAGTCACGTGCCTCTGAACGCCCTGAAGGGGAGGGGCTTAGAAAGGGCCCGCTATCCGGCCTCAAGGTCCTCGACTTCGCCTGGGCTCTCGTCGGTTCGATCACCACCAAGACGCTGGGCGATCTCGGCGCTGACGTGGTCAAGATCGAAACGCGCACCCGGCCCGATCTTGCCCGGCTCGACGTGCAGGTTTCGGTTTCGCAGCAGGGCAACTGGGACGACAAGCCGTGGTTCGCTCACCTCAACTCGTCGAAGCGCAGTCTGTCGCTCGACATGAAGAAGGCCGAGGCGCGCGAGCTGCTCGATCCGCTGATCGACTGGGCCGACGTGGTGGTGGAGAATTTCTCCCCCGGCACGATGAAGAAGCTCGGGCTGGACTATGACAGTCTTGCCAAGCGCAATCCCGGCATTGTCATGGTTTCGGGCAGCGTATTCGGACAGACCGGGCCGATGGCGCAGGAATGGGGGGTGGACGGCACCGGCGGGGCGCTTTCGGGCCGGACATTCCTGACTGGCTACCCGGACGGCAACCCGGTGATTCCCGGCGCGGTGCCCTATGGCGACGTGATCGTGCCCTATGTCATGGTGGCAGGAGTCGCCGCTGCGCTCCAGCATCGGCGCGAGTCAGGCCGGGGCTGTCATATCGATGCCGCCATGTACGAAATCTGCGTCCAGCAGATGCGTGACAGCCTCGTCTCGGCCAAGGCCGGGCAGCGCCCGCAGCGGATGGGCAATGCCGATCCGCGCGTGCCCTTCCAGGACGTGTTCCCCGCGCTGGGCGAGGATCGCTGGGTGGCGATCAGCCTGTTTTCGGACGAGGACCAGGCGAAGCTCACCGCCATTGCGGGTGCCGACATCGCCGCATGGACCGCCGCGCGCGAGGATCACGCCATCGCCGCGCAGCTTCAGGCCGCCGGGATCGCCTGCGGCGTGGTGCAGGACTGCGAGGACATGATCGAGCACGACCCGCAGCTTGCCGGGCGCGGGGCGCTGGTCAGCCTACCGCATCCGCTGCTCGGGCCGTTCGGCCACATCGCCACGCCGCTGATCCTGTCGCGCGACCTGTTCCAGCCCTACCGTGCGCCGCGCATGGGCGAACATTGCGCCGAGGTCGCCTCCACCCTCTGCGGCCTGTCCGATGCGCGGATCGCCGAACTCGAAACGCTGGGAGTCTTCAATTGAGCACCGCCGCTGCCCCCACCGGCCAACGCATGCGCAAGACGCTGTCCTGCACGGCGGCGGCGAATGCCTACCAGAAGCAGTTCGGACTGGACCTCAAGCGCCGGGTAGTGGACGAGGGTGAGCCGTTTGCCATCGTCCAGGCCGATACCCCGCACGAGATTTTCCACGCGATGGATATTCCGATCATCACCAACCAGTGGTGGTCGGCCTATATCTCGGCCAAGCAGCTTTCCGGACGCTATTTTCAGGTGATGGCCGACCAGGGCTATCCGGAAAATTCGTGCAAGTATTGCTCGCTGGGGCTTGCCTGCACCCTGGCCAACGATCCCGCAACCGCGCCGTGGGGCGGGTTGCCCAAGCCAACCGTGCTGGTCGCGCGGCTGACCTGCGATTGCATCCAGCACGTGTTCGGCCAGTGGGCATCGGCGATGGATACCGAGTTCTTCCCGATGGAAGCCCCGGCGTGGGAGCACAAGGACGGTCAGTGGTTCGCCCACTCCAACCGCGATTGGGAGGAGATCTACCAGCCTGACCGCATCGCCCTGATGGTGCGCGAGATGCGCGACCTGATCGCCCTGCTGGAAAACCGCACCGGGCGGACATTCGACGAGGCGAAGTTCCAGCATCTGATGGAACAGATCAACGTGCAGGAAGGCCACATCTGGAAAGCCAATCAGGCCCTCGCCAGGGCGCGGCCTTGCCCGGTTTCGATCGGCGAGCAGATGTCCAACACCATGATCCCGCAGTGGCATCGCGGTTCCGAATGGGCGGTAGCCCACGCGAAGCGCTTTCGCGACGAGGTGATGGACCTCATCGCCCAGGGCCACGGCGCGGCGAGCGACGAGCGCATCCGGCTGATGTGGATCGGTGCCGGGGTGTGGCACGATCCCGGCTTCTATCAGGCGCTGGAGGAGAAGCTGGGCGCAGTGTTCGTCTGGTCGATGTACATGCCTTTCGCCGGGCCGCAATACATCCGCGAGCTGAAGGACAAGCCGTTCGAGGCGCTGGCCAGCCGGGTCTGCTCGATGAACGAGACGCTGCACCTGCCGCCGTGGATGAACGGCTGGATGGCCAGCGAGGCCGAGCGTTGCGGGCTCGACGCCGCCGTCGTGCTGCTGCCGCCGGACAACCGCCTGTCGCAATCGGGCACCAAGCTCACCGCGCTCAGCCTGGAACAGGCGGGGGTGCCGGTGCTGATGATCGATGCCGACATGGTCGACGCGAAGAACTGGGACCATGACCGCATGGTCGGCATGGTCGCGGAATTCCTGCATCAGCGGGGGCTGGCGTGAGGGGGTGGCGAAACACGCTCCCCTCCCCTTCAGGGGAGGGGCTGGGGGTGGGGTCTGTCTTCGGGACAGGGCTTCGCCTGCAACGGACACGGCTGACCCCAACCCGCGTTCAGAGTCGCGTGCCTCTGAACGCCCTGAAGGGGAGGGGCTTTCTAGCCCTGCTCCTCCCGCTCCTCCTCGCCGCCTGCGCCCGCCCGGTTCCGGCAGGGGTCACCGAACTGACCTACGCCTCGCCCTACAGCCCCAGCCATCCCTTCTCGAAGGCGGACCAGACCTGGATCAAGTTTGTCGAGGCGCAATCGCACGGTTCCCTCCACATCCGGCCCAGCTGGTCGGGCGCGCTGCTGTCGTCGGACATGTCGATGGAGGAACTGCGTCACGGGGTGGCGGACATCGGCCTGATCACCCCGATCTACGTGCGCGGCGGTACCCAGCTGATCCGCATCCAGTCGGGCTTCTATTCCGGGGCGGACAGCGTCGAATCGCAGGTAGCGCTCTATCGCTGCATCGCGGCGGCCAATCCGGAAATCGGGCGTGAGCTGGCCGGGCTGAAGGTGCTGGCGGTGCAGGGCGGCTCGCTGCCGGGCATCGTTACCCGGGCGAAACAGGTCAACACCCTGGCCGATATCAAGGGCCTGCGCCTGCGCGCGCCGACCGAATTGCTCACCGTCCTTGGCTCGCTGGGGGCGGACCCGGTGAACATGCCGATGGCCGATGTCTATTCGGCCATGGCCAAGGGCGTGATCGACGGGGTGATCGCGCCGCCCGATACCTTCAAGGCGATGCATTTCGCCGAAGTGGCGCGGTACTACAACACGCTGGCGGTGCCGCGCGGGGCCTATCCGGCGCGCGCGATGGGTGAGCGTGCGTGGAACCGGCTGACGCCGGACCAGCAGCGGGTGCTGGAAGCGGCGATGCCGGTATGGGAAGCGGCGCTGGCGACCGAAACCCGCGCCGCACTGGCCAAGGGTATGGACGAAGCGCACAAGCGCGGCGTGCAGGTGGTGGCCATGCCGCCGGCGGAACAGGCGCGGTTTGAATCGCTGTACCTGCGCGATGCCGAACGCAATGCCCTGTCGCTCGAGCGTCTGGGTATCGGCGGGCTGGCCGCGTTCCATTCCGCCCGCGCAGCGGTGATCGGGCGCGGACAGATCCGCTGCGGAGGTGCTTCGTGAGCCAGCCTCTCGCGGGAATCCGCGTTGCCGATTTCAGCCACGTCATGGCCGGGCCCTATGCGACCCACCTGCTGCGGATGATGGGGGCGGAGGTCATCAAGATCGAACCTAAAGGCGGCGACAACTTCCGCAACTATGGCGGTGACCGCCGCTATGACGGCATGTCGCCCGCCTTCATCGCCGCCAATGCCGGGAAGAAATCGATTGCGCTCGACCTCAAGGACGAAGCCGATCTTGCCATCGCCCGCGCCATCGTGGCGCGGTCCGACGTCCTGATCGAGAACTTCCGCCCCGGGGTGATCGCCCGCCTGGGACTGGGTTACGAGGCGGTGCAGGCGCTTCGCGCGGACATCGTCTACTGCTCTGTGTCCGGCTATGGGCAGGACAGCCCGCAGCGCGATTGGCCGGCCATCGACAACATCGTCCAGGCCACCAGCGGCATGATGATGCTGAGCGGGAGCGAGGGCGATGCGCCGGTGCGGGTGGGCTTCCCCATCGTCGATACACTCACCGCGCAGACGGCGGCGATTGCCATCCTGGCGGCGCTGCTGCGGCGCGCGAAGGGGGAGGGCGGGAGCTACATCGACGTGTCCATGCTCGATGCCAGCCTCGCCTTCATGACCTCGGCATTGACGCCCTTCCTCATAACCGGTCAGCCGATGCCGCGCATGGGCAACACCGGCTATTCCGGGCTGCCCACCGCTTCGCTGTTCGTCGCGCGTGACGGGCGCGAGGTGTCGCTTGGCGTGGTCCAGCCCAACCAGTTCACCGCGCTTGCCGGCCACGTGGGCCGCGAGGACTGGCTGGACGATCCGCGCTTCGCCACGCCCGATGCCCGCCGCGCCAATTTCGACGCGATGAAGGCGCAGCTCGCCGCCGTGTTCCTCACGCGCGATGCGGCGGAGTGGGAAGCGGGGATGAGCGCGGCGGGAATACCCTGCGGCATGGTCCGCCGGGTGGACGAAGCGGCGGCACTGGCCAGCGCAGGGACCTTGATGCCCCTGACCGTACCGGGGCTGCCGGGCGGTGACTGCATTGCCATTCCCGGCGCGGGTTTCCGCATGGAGCCCGACGGCCCCGGCACCGGCGCGCCGCCGCCGCGGCTCGATGCCGACCGGGAGGAGATCCTCGCCTGGCTGGGCTTGCCTGCCTGACCTGTGAATGTTATATATCATAACAACACTCATGGGAGAGTCGCGATGGAATTCACACGCCTTAATCCGCTGACCGGAGAGGTCGCCTCGTCGGCCACAGCCATGCAGGCGGCGGACATTCCGGCCATCGCCGCGCGCGCTGCTGCGGCCTTTCCGGCTTGGGCGGCGCAGGGACCGAACGCCCGCCGCGCCGTGCTGATGAAGGCGGCGACAGCGCTCGAAGCGAAGAAGGACCAGTTTGTCGCGGCGATGATGGCCGAGACTGGATCGACCGCCGGCTGGGCCATGTTCAACCTTGGCCTTGCCGCCGGCATGGTGCGCGAAGCGGCTGCACTGACCACCCAGATCGCCGGCGAGGTGATCCCTTCCGACAAGCCCGGCTGCCTGGCCATGGCGCTCAAGGAACCGGTCGGCGTGATCCTGGGTATTGCCCCGTGGAACGCCCCGATCATCCTCGGCGTGCGCGCCATCGCCGTGCCGCTCGCCTGCGGCAACGCCGTAATTCTCAAGGCCAGTGAAACCTGCCCGCGCACCCATGCCCTGATCATCGAGGCCTTTGCCGAGGCGGGCTTCCCGGAAGGCGTGGTCAACGTCGTTACCAATGCGCCTGCAGATGCCGGCGACGTGGTTGGCGCGCTGATCGATGCGCCGCAGGTCAAGCGGATCAACTTTACCGGCTCCACTGGCGTCGGCCGGATCATTGCCAAGCGCGCGGCCGAGCATCTCAAGCCCTGCCTGCTCGAACTGGGCGGCAAGGCTCCGCTCATCGTGCTCGACGATGCCGATCTGGATGAGGCGGTGAAGGCGGCTGCCTTCGGGGCCTTCATGAACCAGGGCCAGATTTGCATGAGCACCGAACGGATCATCGTCGTCGACGCGGTCGCCGATGCCTTTGCCGCCAAGTTTGCCGCCAAGGCCGCGAGCATGGCCACCGGTGACCCGCGCGAGGGCAAAACGCCGCTTGGCGTGGTGGTCGATGCCAAGACCGTCAGCCACGTCAACGCGCTGATCGATGACGCCACGTCCAAGGGCGCGCAGGTGATCGCCGGTGGCAAGGCGGACTCGGTGCTGATGCCCGCCACGGTGGTGGATGGCGTGACCGCCGCGATGAACCTCTATCGCGATGAAAGCTTCGGTCCGGTGGTCGCGATGATCCGTGCGCGCGATGAGGACCACGCGGTCGAACTGGCGAACGACAGCGAATACGGCCTTTCCGCCGCCGTCTTCACCCGCGACACGGCGCGCGGGCTGGCGGTGGCGCGCCGCATCCATTCGGGCATCTGCCACGTCAACGGCCCGACCGTGCATGACGAGGCGCAGATGCCGTTCGGCGGGGTCGGCGCTTCGGGCTATGGTCGCTTCGGCGGTCGGCAGGGGATCGACAGCTTCACCGAAACCCGCTGGATCACGGTGGAAACCCAGCCCGGGCATTATCCGATCTGACGGGACTTGCCGCGCGGGCGGCGCACGCCATGATGCACGGCATGAACCGCCGATTCGTCCTCGCCGCCGCCCTGCCGATCTTCCTGGCGCTCACTGCCGCCGCGCCGCCCCGCCGCGCGGTGCGCAGCGTGCCGCCACCGCCCGCCGCACCCTTGCCCGATTTGGTGCGCGTGGCCATGGTCACCGAGAAGGGCACGATCGAGATCGATCTCGACGTCAAGCATGCGCCGATTTCGGCAGGTAATTTCGTGCGCTATGTCGATCTGCGCAAGTTCGATGGCATGACCTTCTATCGCGCCATGCGGCTGGCCTGGGGCGATCAGCCCAATGGTCTGATCCAGGCCGGGCTGCGCGGCGATCCGCGCAAGGTGCTGAAGCCGATCGCCCATGAGCCGACCAGCGTCACCGGCATCCTGCACAAGGCGGGCACCCTGTCGATGGGGCGTCTGGCACCGGGTACGGCGGCGGCGGACTTCTCGATCCTCCTCTCGGATATCCCCCAGCTCGATGCCGATCCCAAGGCGACCGATGCCGAAGGGCAGGCGGGCTACGCCGCCTTCGGCCATGTCGTTTCGGGCATGGACGTGGTTCGGGCGATCTGGGACTCGCCGCTTTCGCCAACCGCAGGCGAAGGACCGATGAAGGGCCAGATGCTGACCCCGCCGATCCGCGTGCTCACCGTTCGGCGCGTGGCGCTGCCGGCGGCCCCGGCCGCGGCTGCCGCGCTGGTGAAGTAGCGCCGTTCATGCCGAACGGGCCCGGGAATGGCTGCGCAAACCCGCGTTCAGAACACTGCGCGAATTTCTGCCCGGCGTTGCGCCTGGCCGGGGATGCCGTCGGCATCGGGATCGGACGATGGCTTTGCGCCCACTTCCCACTTCGTTTCCACCGTCATCCCCGGCAGTAGCCGGCGCAGGGTCTGGGCGATGGATTCAGCGCGTTCCTGCGCGACTTCGGGGCGCTCTGCAATTTGCTGTGCGGAGACGGTCTCGGGCGTGGTAGCGGCAAATCCGGTGACCACCAGCTTCGCCGGCTTCGCTCCCCTGATCCAGGTCACCGCATTGTCGATCTGGTAGTCATCGTACTGATAGACCAGAAAATCCCGGTCGAACTCGAACCAGGTGGTGAACACCCGTTCCGCATAGGGGCCGGGCGGCAGCGGGCGGGCGACGGACAGCGGGTTGATGTTGCGCCGTGGCAGCACGTATTTGCGCCCCGGGAAGCCCTCCGCCGGCAACATGTGCCGCACGCAGGGGGCGGCGAGGCGCGAGGTGCGCACCGGCTCCAGCACCGCCGCGCCGCAGGAAGCGGGGCTCGCTGCGGCAAGCCGGCCTTCGACCAGAACGGCGAAGTTCCAGTCCGGCTTGTAGGGCGATTGGCTGACGTCATAGCGGCCGCCCGTCGCCGGATCGCTTGCCAGCCAGCAGCCCGATTTCTTGCCGCTGTCCGCATCGCGGTAGACCGGGCAGGCGATGAAGCGGACGAGGTCGCCGGTTTCAGCGGCCTGGGCCGACAGCGGCGCGGCCAGCGCCAGCAGGGTCAGGGCCTTCCTCACAGCGCGCTCATCATGTTCACCAGGTCCTGCTTTTCCTGCTCGGTATAACCGATGTTGTAGCGCCGCTCGTAATAGTCGACGATCCCGCGCAGGTCCTTCGCCAGTCCGTTAGAGAAGTACGGTGCCCGCGCCGAAAGCCCGCGCATCGATTGCAGCGTGATCTTGCCGACATCGGCGCACTTGCCCGATGTCAGCGCGAAACCGGGGTCATAGGTCAGGATCACCCGGCCATAGTGTGGGTGCGGGGCCTTCAGGCAGGTGATGCGGAACAGCGGCAGGTCACTCCATGGATCGGCGAAGGGCTGGGTGGTGGTACCCAGATCGACCTGGCCGGGGGCGACATCGTTCCCCATCTGGCTCATGTTGTGGCAGAACACGCAGGAATTGCGCACCGGATTGCCGAAGCCCATCCGCGAATTGATCCCGGCAGTGTCGGTGATGAGGAAGGTCTTGTCGCGAAAGACCCTGGCCCCGCGCGCGACCGACTGGCGGAAGGCGAGTTCGGCGGGGGAGAGTTTCGCGGCCTCAGCCGGGGCAATTTTCTCCCACGCGGCAAACTCGCTCCACACCGGCACGCCGATGGAGCCCAGCGCACCGGGTTCGCTGTCGCGCAGCTTGGCCGGGCCGCCGCTTGCACCCAGCGCGTCCAGCGGGCCGGCACCGTTGCTCACCTGCTGGGCGGTGTAGACCCGCGTCTCGAAATCCTTGATCCGGGCAATCTGCGCCGGGGTGAGCCGGCCCATCAGTTGCAGATGGCTTGCAGCGGCATCCTCCATCTGGATGCGCAGGTTGCCGGCGCGGTTATCCGCCATCAGGTTGCCCGATTGCGGCTTGCCGTCATCGGGATCGAGCGGCAGCGCGTAACCCTGCTTGGGATCGAAGGGGAAGCCCACCGCCAGCAGGTACTTCATGTTCGCCACCGGACGCGGGCGGCGATAGACCGAGACATTGCCGGCGGCGGGGCCATAGTGCGGCCCGGAATTGCAGCCATTGGGATCGCGCACGACCTCGATGGTGAAGTCCGGCGTCACCGGATCGCCATTGAAACTGGTCACTGGCCAGGGACGCTGGATGCGGAACAGCCCGCGTTCAATCAGCAGCGAGTGCGAAGCCTTGTCATGCTGCGGCAGGACAGGGCAGTTTGAACCGTCGATGGCGGCGAACAGCGGGTCGTTGCCACGGGTAGCCTCCCAGCGTTCGCGCACCGTGGCGGCAGACAGGCTCATCGCATCGGCAGGCTGATGGCAGGTAACGCAGGCGCGCCCGTTGCTGCCGATCGGCTCGAAGAACGGATGGCCCCTGGTAGGCATCGGTCCGCCGACCAGCAGTGTGCGCAAGGTGCCCTGGCCATTGGCATAATCAAGCGAGGCGGGGAACGTGCGGCCTTCGCCCGGTGCCCACCAGCGCTCGGGCGCTCTGGCGCTGGCGGTGATGGACAAGGCGGTGATCAGGACTGCGGCTGGAATGATCGCTGACCGAAAGCCCATCCCTTTCAGCGGAGGGGTTGGGGGCTGTCCGCCAGGTCCGGCGCCGCGAGGGGGGACAAGCCCCACCCCAACCTCTCCCCTGAAGGGGAGGGGCTTTGCTGAGCCACCGCCCGTCCGTTCGGTCATTGCCCGATCCGCACCTTCAGGCGGACGCCCCAGGTGCGCGGCGCGCCGTAGATGATGCCGCCGTCAGCGCTGGAGCTGTTCTGGATCTGGGTGGCGATATAGGTCTTGTTGCCAAGGTTGTTGACATAGCCTTCCAGCGAATAACGTTCGCCGATGTCGAAGGTTACGCGCGCGTCGAACAGGTCGTGGCCGGGAACCATGGTGTTGACGCTGGGGAATGGTGTCGCCCACTGCTGCGAGATGTGCGACCATTGCACGCGCGGGGTTACCGTCACACCGCCGAAGGGAATGGCGTACTGGACGCCGGCGTTGCTGGTCCATCGCGGCGAGAACGGCAAGTCGCGGCCCTGCGGCACGAAGCGCAGGTTGGTGGCGCAGCCGGTGTCCGTGCCGGGCGAATTGGTGTCCGAAATGCAGGCCGAATTGCTGAAGGTGGCATCGAGATAGCCCACCCCGTAATTCGCCTGAAGGCCGCCGAACTTCGCCGTTATCTCCAGCTCGCCGCCCTTGGCATGGCCGCCCAGCGCGTTCTGCGTCACCGGCAGGCCGCCAACCAGACTGGAAAGCTGAATGTCCTTGTAGACCGAATAGAACAGATCACCGTTCACCCGCAGATGACGGTCAAGCAGTTCGGTCTTGAAGCCGCCTTCGTAGACGAAGTTGCGTTCCGGAAGGAAGTTCGGGGTGTTCGGCGTGAGGTTGACGCCGCCCGCCTTGTAGCCCTTCGAAGCGGTGGCATAGAGCAGGGTATCGTCGGTAAGGTGATAATTGATGCCCAGCTTGCCGGTGAGCTGGTGGGTGTTGATCGCGCTGACGAAGGGCAGGGTGAAGCCCGCGCCGGGAACGGCGTAGCGGGTATAGATCTGCTTGTCCCAGCTGTAGCGACCGCCGACGATCAGTTCGAGTTTGGGCGTGGCGAAGAAGTTTACCTGGCCGAACAGCGACGAGCTTTCGTTCTTGGCGCTGGTGACGATGTCGCTGTTCGACACGACGAAATCGAGCGTGTGGCGGTTGTCGCGGTAGAGCGACACGGGCACGGTTTCGCGCATCAGGAAGCCGCCGAACACCCATTGCAGCGGGCCCTTGCCGGTGGACAGCAGGTTGGCTTCGACCAGGAAGGTGCGGAAATCGGTGCTGGCATTGCTGACACGGCCCGGGAACTTGGCGGTGTTGGCGCCTGAGGTGGCAGTGCCAGTGGGTACGGCCAGCGCGGTGGCGGTGCGGTCACCGTCGGTCTGGTCATGGGTGTAACCGTTCTGCCATGACAGCAGCCCGCGCCCCTGAATGGTGTCGCTCAGGTCATAGCGCGCCTCGGTCGAGATGCGGTAGCCACGCTGGTTCTGGTAGGACCGGGCATCTTCCTCGATGGTGAAGGGGTCGGCAGAGACCTTGTCGTTGCGGTTCTTGACCGCGTTGTTGTCGGTCTGGACATCGAAATATTCGCCGCGGACGTTGACGCTGAGCTTGCCGTCCATCCCTTGCAGCCGCAGGTTGGCGCGGAATGCGTCCATGTTGACATTGCCGGGCTGGCTCTGCGCGTTGGCGGCGATGTTGCGGGTGAAGCTGTCACGCTGTTCGTGGACATAGGCCAGCCGCAGGGCGACATTCTCACCGCCGACATTCGCCGCAACCACCGCGCGGTAGCGGTTGTAGTTGCCAGCGGTGAAATCGCCGGTGGCGGACAGCGAGCCGAACTCAGGGCTGGGCGTGCGCACATAGATCGCGCCGCCGGTGGAGTTCTGCCCGGTCAGCGTGCCCTGCGGCCCGCGTAGCACTTCGATGCTGTCGATGTCATAGAACGAATGGCCGATGAACTGTTCGTGCGGGATCAGCTGGCCATCGATGTAATAGGCGACGCCGGGGTTGGAGGTCGGCGCGGACTGGGCGATGCCGACGCCGCGGATGTTGATGAAGGTTGAGCGGTTGAAGGTGTTGATCGCGATCGACGGGGCGACCTGCTGGATGTCGTTGAGGTTGGTGACGCCCTTCTTCTGCAATTCCTCACCCGACAGCACGGTGGCGGAGATCGGCACGTCCTGCAGGCTCTGCTCGCGGCGTTCTGCGGTGACGAGGATTTCGTCGAGACCGCCGCCTTCCGCCTGGTCGGCGGCCTGGGCCAGCGCAGGCATGGACGTGCTGCACAGCAACACAGCGAGAACCGGGCGAGCGGCGCGAATGAGTCTCATGGGTATCCTCCCCTTGGCAATGTTTGCGACTCACTTACCGCGCGATTCGGCTCGTGCAAGCCCTTGCATCGTCCGGGCAGGCGGTTTTCGCGAAAGTGTTGCCGCAAGGACAGCCAGACCCGCCGCAGGGACGATTCCCAATGCCAGCTTCAGGGCATCGACCGGCGCAAAGTGGCCAAGCAGCCAGGCGCACAGCGCGCTGGCCAGCATTTGCGTTGCCCCGGCAAGGCTGGCGGCGGTGCCTTCCATGCCCGGCTGCGAGCGGATCACCCGGGTGATGCCCGATGGCCCGGTCATTCCCGCCCCAAGGCCCAGCAGCATCATCGGTCCGATGAAGGCAGCAAGTCCGCCGAAGTGCAGCGCCGCCAGTGCGAGCAGAACCAGTGACCCGGCCATCGATGTCGCCGTGCCGGTCAGCAGGGCATTGCCGCTCCGCTCGATCCGCCCGACCATGAAGGTGCCGCCGATGCTCGCGCCGGCGATGAGCAGCATGCACAGCCCCGTCTCGCGCGGGCTCAGCCCGTGGCCGTGTTCGAGCAGGAACGGTGCGGTGCCGAGGAACATGTAGAGCGCGGCGCTGTTGCCGGCGATGGCCAGCGTGCCCGCGCAGAATTGGCGATTGGCGCAGAGTAGGCGGTAGGCGCGGGGCAGCGACTTTCCCTTGCGGTCCTGTACTATCGGCCGCGAAGGTCCGACGGGAAGCCGCGTTGCTGCAAGCAGTGCTCCGGCGGCTCCGGCCAGTGCCAGCAGGCCAAACACGGCTCGCCAGCCCAGCCATTCGGTCAGCGCGCCGCCAATCACCGGGGCGAGGGCGGGGGACACCAGCACCACGCCCATCAGCGTTGCCTGCTTGGCGGCGGCTTGCTCGGGCGGATAGAGGTCGCTGACCAGCACCCGCGCGGTAACCACGCCCGCCGATGCCCCCAGCGCCTGCGCCGCCCGCGCAAGCAGCAGCAAGGACAGTACCGGGGCGATGGCCGCCGCCAGACTGCCGAGGCAGTAGAGCGCGAGCCCGGCCAGCAGCACTGGCCTGCGCCCGATCCGGTCGGTCAGCGGCCCCATCAGCAACTGCCCCGCGCCCAGGCCGATCAGGAAAACGCCGATCACCAGTTGCGCATCAGGAACCCCGGCATGGAGGTCGCGGGCGACTTGCGGCAGCGCCGGAACCAGCAATTGCGTCGCCAGCGAGCCCAGGGCGGCCACTGCCGCCAGCAACAGGATCGTGCCGCCGCCGGGCGCGGCCTTGGCGGTCGATAACGGCATGTCAGGTCCGCTTGAGCTGCGCGCGCGCCAGCAGGCAGAGGCCCGCGCACAGCACGGCAATGCCGGTCAGCAGCAAGGTCGGCGGCAGGAACGAGCCGGTGGATTGCTTCAGCCAGCCCATCGCCGGCGGCACCGTCGCCCCGGCAAGGCTGCCAAACATGTTGATCATCACGATCCCCATGGCCAGCGCGCGCGGCGGCAAGAGTCGCGTCGGGATTGCCCAGAAGGCGGCGACGGTGCAGCCGGTGCAGGCCCCGCCGATCACCAGCATGACCAGTCCGGGCAGCCCCGGTCCGAGCAGGAAAGCGGCGAGCAATCCGGTGCCGCCTGCCAGCGCTGGAACGGCGATGTGGAATATCCGCTCGCCGGTCCGGTCCGAATGGCGCGCGTTGAGCAGCAGGCCCAGCGCGCTGGCGGCGTTGGGCAGGGCGACTATCATACCGGTCTGGGTAGCGCTGAGGCCGGAGAGGCCCTTCACGATGGTCGGCAGCCAGAACATGATGCCGTAGTTGCTGGCAAGGATGCAGTACCAGATCAGCGCGCAGGTCCAGCCGACCGGGCTCTTCAGCGCGTCCCAGCGGCCGGTGGGGTCACCATCGGGGGCAGCCTTTTCTGCACCGCGTACGTTCTGTTGCAGCCAGTCACGCTCGGGGTCGTTCAGCCAGCGTGCCTGGCGCGGGGTATCGGGGAACCAGACTAGCGCAAAGATGGCCAGCGCCAGTGCGGGCAGGGCTTCGGCCAGGAACATGACGCGCCAGCCAGCCTTGTCCAGCAGCAGGCCAGACACCGGCGCGCCGATCAGCTGGCTGATACTGATCGACATGATCGGTACCGCCAGGATCGTCGCGCGCCAGCGCTCGGGTGCCCAGTGGCTGAGGTAGAGCATCAGGCCGGAGGACAGCCCGCCTTCCATGAAGCCGATGAACAGCCGCAGGCCGTAAAGCTGCCATTCGTTCTGCACCGCTGCCATGGCGCAGGCACCGATGCCCCAACCGGCTGAAACCAGCGCCAGCCAGCGCCGCAGCCCGACCGCCTCGTAAAGCAGCACGCTGGGATACTTCGCAAGGACATAGCCGACGAACAGCACACCCGCGCCGAAGCCATATTGTGTGCTCGACAGGCCCAGATCTGCGTTCATCTGCAAGGCGGCGAAGCTGACGTTGGTGCGGTCGATCGCGCCGATCAGGATGTAGAGCGCGCAAGGGACGACCAGCCGCCACAATACCTTGCGGCCGATGGCTTCTTCCAGATCGCCGCCCGGTTGCGCCTGCTGCATAGTCGCCAGAATGTCCTCCCCCGCAATAGATGCCTGCCCCATGATAGCGCTTGCACGCTGAACCGTCGATAGACTATGCCGCGCCATCATGGACCAGCGTAGACAAGATTTCGATCCCGGTCTGCCCGAGGATTTCGACAGCGCCCATGCGCTTTTCGCGCAGTTGCGCAGTGAATGCCCGGTCGCCTGGACCGGCGAACTGGGCGGGTTCTGGGCCTTGACCCGCTATGACGACGTGCGCCGTGCGGCCAGCGAGTCGGAGACCTTCGTCACGTCCGTCCAGAACGTGATCCCCAAGGTGGCCTTCACTGGCCGCCGGCCGCCGCTGCATCTCGATCCGCCTGATCACACGCCCTATCGCCGCACGCTCAATCCGCTGCTGTCTCCGGCCCGGGTGGCGCAGTTCGAAGCGGTGGCGCGGCGCTATGCGCGCGGCCTGCTGGAGCCGCTGCTGGCGCAGGGCGGGGGAGACATCTGCGGCGAATATGCCAGCTACCTGCCGGTGCAGGTGTTTGGCGAGTGGATGAACGTGCCCGATCACTGGATCGAACCGCTGCACCGGTCTGGCCGTGCCTTCATCCTTGCGGTCAACATGAACGATCCCGCAGCGATGAAGGCGACCAGCCTCAAACTCTACGAGATGGCGCGCGAGCTGATCGCCATCCGCAAGGCCGAACCGAAGGACCCGGCCAGCGACGTCACCAGCGCCTTGCTTGCCGCCGAATACAAGGGCGCGCCGCTGCCCGAGGAACTGGTGGTCGGGATGGTGCGGCAGGTGCTGGTTGTCGGCATCGTCGCGCCGACCGTGACCATCGGCTCGATCGGCGTCCACCTCGCCCGCGACCGCGCGTTGCAGGACGAACTGCGCGCCGATCCGGCGAAGATTCCCGCCGCCGTCGAGGAATTCCTGCGGCTATACACCCCCTATCGCGGCTTCGCCCGCACCGCGACCTGCCCGGTCAGCTTCGGCGGACGGACGATCCCGGCGGGCGAGGCGATCGCGCTGGTCTATGCCTCGGCCAACCGCGACGACGCGGTGTTCGCCGATGGCGGCACCTTCGTGCTCGACCGGCCCAACATCGCCGAACACCTCGCCTTCGGGCGCGGGCCGCACAATTGTCCCGGCATTCACCTTGGCCGCATGGAAGTGCGGGTGATGCTGGAGGAACTGCTGGCCGCCACCGCCGGCTTCGAACTCGCCGGTCCGATCGAGCCGGCGCGCTGGCCGGAAATCGGCGCGATCGCGGTGCCGCTGCGGTTTCTCTAGGGCGCGCGGCCAAGTTCAGGCCCATGGCTGCCTTGTGTGAAATTGGCGCTCAAGCTGCCAATCCGGACACGACAACATTGCCGGACATTAACCGATTGATCTGATAAGGCTTGCGAGATCAAATGGAGCGTCAGCAATGAAACGAAGGGCCTTGTTGTTGGCAAGTTTAGTGCCGACAATCCTACCAGCCCAAACATCGCATGGCCTTGGCGAAGAACGCGCGACAATATGCGTACCAACCTTGCGTATATGGACCGGCACAATCCAAGAGACAGGCCAGATACATCAAGTTCCTGTTCCCGAGAGCTTTAAGACCGGTTCGGGTGGAGGCTGCGGCGGTCCAGTTTTTGCCGAATTTCTCGTCACTTGGCATCTGCGATTTGGCGATGAGGGATCTGTTACCGATGCACTCAATTTCATAGATGCACGCGATGGCGAACCGCATGCAGTGGCCGCGCGGATCGAACGCGAATGGGCCATGGCGATGGCTGGATTGACAAGGGAAATCGAAAGGACACGGGCTGACTATGACAACCAAATGGACAAGGAGGGCAGCGATCCCGTCACCTTGAACAAGGCATTCGAACAACGAATGCGTGCCTTGCTTGCTGGCAGCCCATCAGTTCGACGCATGACCGGATTGAAAGACGACTTGCAGCGAATTCTACTCGTGCGGGCAAATCTATATCTCAGCGCAGCTGAGGTTTTCCAATCCCGGTCGTTAGCTGAAGAAGCCCAGGTAATCTACGCACTGCATCAAGCAATTGAAGGAAAAATGCTTCCGAAACGCGATGGCGGAACGACCATTGATGAAAACGATATTCAGCAAGCGTTGGAGCAGATTCAAGACCATTCCGTTCCTGAATTGACTTCCATGGAGATCGACTTGCGTCTCGCAGTTTTGCGGGCGCAGTTGTATCGAACGCCAGAAGCTCTCAGCAAAGTGCGCACGGCCCTCGACCGACGATACAAGCCCGCTTTCGCCAATGCTCCGAAGGTTGCATTCGGAGGAGGAGACGATTTTTGCGACCTAAGAAGCGAAAGCTTTCTGAACGACTGGGAACGCGAAATTGCAGCGGCTTGCAAGGACGATTATGCCTTTTTTCCTAAAGCGATGGCCTACGGATATGCGGAATCGATGCTTGGCATTTTGGCTGATTCCGGCCGAGCCTCAAGCTTTGGCCATTGGGATTGGGAAGACTATGTCACCCTCGCACAAAAGGACGTCGTCAATGGCAGCGAGTTGCATGGTTTCATACTGAGTCCTGAAGATCGTGTGGTCGCTCTGAAGCTGGAATTAGCGGATAGGGAATTCAAGAATTCGATGGCCAAAACGGCAGGAAAATGGTCTTTAGAGCAGGCTTGGCAGTACCTTCTGGAAATATCTCCCATGGCCAACCCAGTCCAAAATCCAGTGCGCTTTCGAAAAATTGCGCAGCTAGCTCTCGCTGTCGGAGTGGAACTTCAAAAACAAGATGAAGGATGGAAACAAAAGACAGCACCCATGATGGCCTATTACCGTCTCAATCTCGGCAATCTTGACAAGTTAGTGGTGGGGCAAACTAGTTGACGAAAGCCAGGCCGTAGACTCACAATGATGGTGCCTCAGCCGAGTGCGGGCCAATACTGCTCTCTGATGCCACTACGTGCGAAGCAGGCGGTGGCCAATCGTCTGCCCCCGACATGTCTGCTGTTCCCCGGGCCAAACTGGTTCCCTAATACCCGACCATCATCCGGTTCTGAATTTGTCCACGCTGCCTGGGGCGCACCTGCAAAATCTGCGCAGTCCGGTGATGAAGCCGCTTGCACGCTGCCTTTCCGCTGCCTAGCAGCCCTGTTCGAGTCCAAGATCAGAACCGGGTGGAAACAGGATGAGGATCGTCATTGCCGGGGCCGGCATCACCGGCTGCGCCGCCGCCATGCTGCTGGCGCGCGAAGGCCACGATGTGCGGGTGTTCGAAGCGGTGCCCGAGGTCAACGAACTGGGCGTCGGCATCAACCTGCTGCCGCACGCGGTGTCGATCCTTGACCGGATCGGTATGGCCGACAAGCTGGAGGCGCTGGGCGTCGCCACGCGCGAACTGGTCTATTACAACCGCCACGGCCAGCGCATCTGGGGCGAGCCGCGCGGGCGCTTTGCCGGCTATCCGGTGCCGCAGGTGTCGATCCATCGCGGTGCCTTGCAGGTGGCGCTGTTCAAGGAGGCGCAGGCGCAACTGGGCGCGGAGCGGGTGGTCACCGGCCACCGGCTGGTTGCGGCGGATGACAAGTCCCCTGTCACCGCCACCTTCGAGCGGGCAGACGGCAGCCGGATCGAGGTTGAGGCCGATATCCTGGTCGGCGCGGACGGTATCCATTCCACCCTGCGCCGCCTGCGCTACCCGGACGAAGGCCTGCCGCGCTATGGCGGGCGCATTCTGTGGCGCGCGGTGACGCGCGCCAAGCCCTACCTGACCGGGGCGACAATGATCATGGCGGGGTACCAGGACCGCAAGTTCGTCTGCTATCCGATCAGTCGGCCCGATGCCGATGGCATGCAGGTGATCAACTGGATCGCCGAACTGACCGTCGACCAGATGCCAGGGCGCGAGGACTGGAACAAGGAGTGTGACCGCGCGGTCTTCGCCGACCAGTTCGCCGACTGGACATTCGACTGGCTCGATGTCCCCGGGCTGATCGCCGGCGCGGAAAAGGTGTTCGAGTTCCCGCTGGTTGATCGCGATCCGCTGCCGGCGTGGTCGTTCGGCGCGACGACGCTGCTGGGCGATGCGGCGCATCCGATGTATCCGATCGGGTCGAACGGCGCCTCGCAGGGCATCCTCGATGCCGATGCGCTGGTCCGGGCACTCGCGGCGAACGGCGATCCGGTGGCAGCGCTGAAGGCCTACGAAGCGGAACGGCTGCCCGCCACGGCACAGATCGTCCTCACCAACCGTCAGAACGGCCCGGAAATCTGCATGCAGATGGCCGAGGAACGCGCGCCGCAGGGCTTTGCCAACATTGCCGACGTCTTTGCCGAAGGCGAACTGGAGGCTATCGCCGCGCGCTACAAGGCAGTGGCCGGGTTCTCCAAGGAAGCGGTCGCCGCCAAGGCGGCGAAGCAGCCGGCATGACCCCCTTCGGCCAGCCGCCGGCCTTCCGCCTGGAAGTGGAGGTAGAGCCACCACTCGCGCTCGATGGAGCAACGATGGGCCCGGTTCGGCTGGTGCGGATCATCGGCGGGCGGGTAAGCGGCGCGCTGTCCGGCACGATCTTGCCTGGCGGGACAGACTGGCAGACGGTTCGGGGTGACGGTTCGGTCGAGATCGAGGCCCGCTACCTGCTGCAGCTTGACGACGGCGCAAGGGTGGAGCTGCAATCGCGCGGACTGCGCGGGGCAGGTGCGGCGGGGTTCTGGTCAAGTATCTGGCTGCGCGCCGAGGCACCGGCCCATGCCGCGCTCAATTCGGTTCAGTACCTGGCGCTCGGCTGCAAGCTGCCCGAATACGTCGCGATAGAGGCCTGGGCGCTGCCCGAACCGCAACCGAGCGCTTGACGCGCGGCCACGGCGGCTTACTTCACACGTTTGGTACATGAACGAACGCGTGCGAGGACCTTCCGTGACCCAGCCCAACGGCGAACTGTCGAAGCGCAAGCAGGAAGCGCTTGAAACGCGTGAAAACATCCTCGACGTGGCGACCCAGGAATATGCCGACAAGGGCTTGGCCGGCGCGCGGATCGACGAGATTGCCGAGAAGACCAATTCGTCCAAGCGCATGATCTACTACTATTTCGGCGGCAAGGACGAGCT
>JAGWTB010000036.1 GCA_028869175.1 Sphingomonadales bacterium | reverse complement strand
GGAGCAAACAGATGCAACGGAGAGCATTGCCATGAGCGAACAGGTCCTCACCCTCGTCCACAACGGCGTGCTGATCGTCACGATCAACCGGCCGGAAGCGAAGAACGCCATGACCAAGGCGGCGGCCCAGGCGATTGCCGCGGCGATGGACCGGCTTGACGCCGATGACGCCCTGCGCTGCGCGGTGCTGACCGGGGCGGGCGGGAGCTTCTGCTCGGGCATGGACCTCAAGGGATTCCTTGCCGGTGAATTGCCGGTAGCGGGTAACCGCGGTTTCGGCGGCTTGACGAGTTGGACACCGAAGAAGCCGGTGATTGCGGCGGTCGATGGCTATGCGCTGGCCGGCGGCATGGAACTGGCCATCGCCTGTGACATGATCGTCGCCAATCGGGGAGCGAAGTTCGGCATTCCCGAAGCCAAGCGGGGGCTGGTGGCTGGCGGCGGCGGCGTCGTCCAGTTGCCGCGCCTGCTGCCGCGCCAGCTGGCGATGGAGCTGGCGCTGACCGGCGATCCGATCACGGCAGAGCGGGCGCAGGCGCTGGGGCTGGTCAATGTGGTGACCGATGGGCCCGCGCTGGAGGCAGCGCTGGATATGGCGGCGCGGGTCGCGGCGAATGGGCCGTTGGCGCTGATTGCCTCGAAGGGGGTGATCCGTGATTCGTGGCTGTGGTCGGCAGAGGAACTCAACGACCGGCAGAACGGTTACATCGCCGGTGTGTTCAACTCCGAAGACGCGAAGGAAGGCGCGCGCGCCTTTGCCGAAAAGCGCAAGCCGGAGTGGAAGGGGCGCTGAACGAAAAAGACCCCGGTTTGCCGGGGCCTTTTCAGCGTTTTCGAATGGTGGGCGTAGCAAGGATTGAACTTGCGACCCCTACGATGTCAACATAGTGCTCTACCACTGAGCTATACGCCCGCACCATTCATGCGTGCCTTCGGGCCGGAGCCGCCGGGCAGGGGCCGGCCTTTAGCGAGGGCTTCCGGCAGACGCAAGAGAGTCTTTTTTGGCGCTTGCCGCTTCGCTGGATAATCCTTGGCAGCGGCAACGTCTGGCACCGCCAATCTTCAGATCGATGCTTGCACCGATTGGCCGAAAATGCGTTGCACTTCCATGACCAGGTCGCGCAGATGGAACGGCTTGGACAGCACCTTGGCCTGCGGTGCTTCGCGGCTGGCCTTCAGGGTAACGGCGGCAAAGCCGGTGATGAACATCACCTTGGTGTCCGGGCAGATCTCGGCACAGCGCTGGGCAAGCTCGATCCCGTCCATTTCCGGCATGACGATGTCAGACAGCAGCAGATCGAAATGCTCGGCCTGCAGCAAGGGCAGCGCCGCCGTGCCGCGATCGACGGCAACGACTTCGTAACCCGCGTTTTCCAGCGCGCGCGCCAGATAGGTGCGCATGGCTTCTTCATCTTCGGCAAGGAGGATGCGGATCATGGCTCTGCGAAGACTCCGGTTCAAGAAACGTCGCCCCAGCGCGATTCCCCGCTCTTATAGCGCGTGGCGAGTTAACAATCTTGCTTCGTTTCGGTGCTGACCGGCTTTGACACAAACCGCGCGAGAGGCCAGCCTTGGTGCATGGCATTCGACGATCAGGTTGCTGGCGATTCGCATTTTCACACGGGCGGTGAAATTCCCGGCTCCCCCGGTATTCCGGCCTTCCGGCTGACCGGCCCGAATCCTTCGGCCATCCCCGTGCTGATTGCCGTGCCGCACGCGGGGCGGGCCTATCCGCAATCGCTGCTCGACCGGATGCGCCATCCTGCCTTTGCGTCGCTGCGGCTGGAAGATCGCCATGTCGACAAGCTGGCCAGCGAGGTTGCCCGGGCCAGCGGCGCGACACTGCTCGTCGCGCAGGCGCCGCGTGCCATGATCGACCTCAATCGCGCCGTGGACGATGTCGACTGGGAGATGATCGGCGGAGAGCGCCCCGCCGATGTCGGTTCCTACACCCCGGGCCAGCGCGCGCGCAGCGGGCTGGGTCTGATCCCGCGCCGCCTGCCTGGAATGGGCGAGGTATGGAAGCGGCTGCACGATCACGGCGATCTTGCCGCGCGGATCGCCGGTGTCCACGCCCCATACCATGACTGTCTGGCAGCCAGTCTGGCGGACCTGCGAGCCCGCTGGGGAGCGGCGCTGCTGATCGATCTGCACTCGATGCCGCCGCTGGCCCTGCGCAGCGGGCAACCGTCGCCGGAATTCGTGCTGGGCGACCGCTTCGGCACGACCTGTCACGGCGGGCTGGTCGGTTCCACCTTTTCCTACTTTGCGGCAATGCGGCGCGGAACGGCGCACAACCGGCCTTATGCTGGGGGCTATGTGCTGGAACGGCATGCGGCACCGGATCGCGGCATCCATGCGCTGCAGTTGGAGATTGACCGTTCGAGCTATCTCGATTCGCGTTTGGTCGAACCGGGGCCGGGTTTTTCCGGAATGGCGGCGCTGCTGGCCGGGCTGGTGAAGCAACTGGCGGGAGAGGTGGCCGAACTCGGGCGCGGCGAATCGGCGCAGGCATGGCCGGAAGCGGCGGAATAGCTGGCTCGCCTCACCGCGAATCACATGGCCAATAAAAAACCACCTCGCGCAATGCGCGAGGTGGCCAAGGTTCAGGGAGGAGGTGCACGATGTGCACCAATCTCGTCCAGACCATGAGGGAAGCCCGAACGAGACTTGCAATGAATAAACGCATAAACCGGGGCTTGCAAGCCTGATAGCAGGCAGGCCCCGGTTTATGCTTACGTATGCAGTCGGTTAGGCGACGACTTCAGGAGCCGTAACCGGGCCGAGGCCTGCCTGAACCTGGCGACCAAACAGATCGCGCATCAGATCGAGTGAGAACAGGTGGGCATAGAGCAGCGGCAGCAGCCCGCTCTGGTTCCAACCGCGCAGCACGTCGCCACGCACTTCGCGCAGCTTGGCTTCGTCGACCATGCGGAAACCGCGGTAGATGTAGGGCTGCTCGGTGCCTTCCTGCTGGATCGCGACTTCACCGTCGATCAGCAGGTTGTGCTTGTTCAGCTCTTCGATGAACGCGGCGGTCTTCTGACCAGCCTGTTCGAACTGTTCGCAGAACTGCAGGGTGTTCTTGCAGGCGTCGGTCGGCTGGCCGTCGGTGAACAGCGCGGTGCCTTCGGCGAATTCACCGAGCAGGTCGCTGGAGGGATCGAAGCAGAGCGACAGTTCCGCAGCGTCCGGCGTCAGCTTGGCGAGGAGGAAGGGATAACGGCGCACATAAGCGGGAACGTAGACGTTCTCCGTCAGCTTGCCCTCTTCATCGACGAACAGGTTGACGCCTTCGTTAAGACCCATGAGCGCCAGCGGCACCGACTGATCGCCC
Source organism: Sphingomonadales bacterium (assembly GCA_028869175.1). Classification (GTDB taxonomy): domain Bacteria; phylum Pseudomonadota; class Alphaproteobacteria; order Sphingomonadales; family Sphingomonadaceae; genus Novosphingobium. The sequence goes on along the minus strand of JAGWTB010000036.1, from coordinate 22,289 downwards.
ACCGAAAAGATGATCGGGTAATGGCGCGCAGCCTGCGGAAATTCTTCCACCGTCAGCGGAATCGCATGCTGGCCGACAAGCCAGGCGGCCTTGTCGGTGGTGCGGCTGTGCCACCCGCCATGGTCACGGCTATTGAGCGGCATCAGGTCCTTGTAGAACAGTGGCAGGTCGGCGTTTTGCGGCGCGCTGGCCATGAAATACTCTCCGGTGGTTTCTGAAATGATCTTGGCGGATGTCGCAGGCCGACGCCCGGGCGGAAGCGGGGATTTACGGATTACTTGGGCTGGGCGCAAGCGGTACGAGTTTTCCCGGGTTTAGGAGACCTTGCGGGTCCAGCGCGTGCTTGATCCGTTGCATCAGAGCGATGGCCACTGGATCGCCCAGCCGGCCCAGCTCATCGCGCTTCAGTTGGCCGATACCGTGTTCGGCGGAGATTGATCCGCCCCAGGCCGTGACCATGTCATGCACTTGCCGGCTGATCGCCTTGCCGTCTCCCTCCTGCCAGGCGGCCGGGACAACGCCCGGCGGCGCAATGACGTGGAAATGGACGTTGCCATCCCCCAGATGCCCGAAGGCGACCGCGCGGGTGCCGGGCCATGCGGCCTCGATTTGCGGCACCGCAGCGGTTACGAAATCGGGCATCTTCTCCACCGGAACCGAAATATCGTGCTGCACCGCCGGCCCCTGGGCCCGCTCGGCCGGGGCAATCGAATCGCGCAGCAGCCAGAACGCCTCGGCCTGAGCCTCGCTGGCGGACATCGCTGCGTCTTCGACCAGGCCGGCCTCGAAGGCGCTGGCGAGCATCGCTTCGGTCCGGTCGCGCAGCGTGGCGGCGGCAGAGGCATCGGCGACGACTTCGATCAGAACGTGCCACGGATGGACTTCGGCCAGCGGTGCGCGGGCAGAAGGCAGGTGCGTCAGCACCTTTTCCAGGCAGGACTGCGGCAGAACCTCAAAACCCTCGAGAGCATCGCCGACGGCACGCTCACAGTGCAGCAACAGCGCGCGGGCAACCTGCAGCGAGGGTACACCAGCCCAGACGACTATGCGATCCGCCAGCGCCGGCAGCAACCGCAACGTCGCCGCCGTGATGATCCCCAATGTGCCTTCGGAGCCGATCAGCAATTGCTTGAGATCGAACCCCCGGTTGTCCTTCTTCAGCGGCACCAGCTGGCTGAACACCGCGCCATCGGCCAGCACTGCCTCTATCCCCATTACTTGCGCGCGCATCGAACCGTGCCGCAGCACCTGGGTTCCGCCGGCATTGGTCGAGATCAGTCCGCCGACAGTCGCCGAACCCTTGCCCCCCAGCGTCAGGGGAAAGCGCATGCCAGCTGCCTCTGCCGCCTCATGCAGGTGCTGCAGGATCGCGCCGGCGCCGCAGGTAACCTTGCGGCCTTCGGCATCGACCGGGCCGATCGCATCCATCCGCCGCAGCGAGAGCAGCAGCTGGTGTCCACTGGTGTCCGGGGTGGCGCCGCCAGACATGCCGCTGTTGCCGCCCTGCGGCACCAGTGCCACGCCATGCGCGGCACAAAGCTTGACCAGTGCCGAGAGCTGCTGCGGGGAGGACGGCGAAGCCAGACCGAGCGCCGCGCCGGTGAAGCGCCCCCGCCAGTCGGTCAGCCAGGGATCGACCAGCTCAGGGTCACGGGTAAAGGCGCGCTCACCCAGCGTGGCGGCGGCCTGCGCAAGGAAATCGGCGGCATCGTCCATGATCGCCAGCTATGGCACAGGCGGCCATGAAAACATAGGCGATCTTGCCATTTGTGCGCCGCGGGTTAAGCGGATGTTCAAGCTGGCGGGGGCAAACCGGCGGCCAAGCCATGAGGGGGCTCTGTGCCCCAGAGACCGGATCGCCGATGAACCAGCTTGCCGCCATGTTTGCGCCGCTGCTGTTGCTGTTGCCAGGGGCAACCGCGGTGGACGCCGCGCGTCAGGCGGCAGGGCCGGTTGCGGGCCACGGCGCGGCAGAGCAGGCTGGCATGGTGCCCCCGCCTTCCGCCGTTGTTGCCGATCCCGAAGTGGCCGAAGCCATGGCATGGTCAGTGCTCTACGATGCCTTCCGCGCGCCGGTGCAGGATCAGGTGCGGATCGAACAGCGCATGACCATCCGCATCACCCCGCGCGCCCCAGCACCGATGCCCGAAATGCTGATGGACTTGCCGCGTCAGGGCATTTCTCCGCGATTTGAGGAACGCAACTTCGGACGCTGCCTGCCGATTTCAGGCATCGCCGGAGTGGAATATGGCGGCGGCAACCGGCTCGTGCTGTACCTTCGCGACCAGCGGATCGTCAGCGCCGAGCTCGAAAAGGCGTGCCGGGCGCGCGATTTCTATTCAGGCTTCTACGTGGATCGTAACGCCGATGGGCAGATCTGCGTTGATCGCGACATGCTGCATTCGCGGGCGGGCACGAACTGTTCGGTCAAACGGTTGCGGCAACTGATCGACGCGGACGATTGACCAAGTGCTGATCCCGGCTTCTCGCCGCCGATTTCCTTGACTTTCGCCTGTTTCTGCGCCTAGAGGGCCGCAGCTTCCGCGCGCCACGATAGGGTGCGGGCTGCGGGGCGTCCGGAAACGGACGCCTTTACCCTGAACTTCCGGACACCGTCACGCCTATGAGCTTTGCCGATCTCGGCCTTTCCGACGAATTGCTGCAGGCGGTTTCCGCCAAGGGATATGACACGCCTACGCCGATCCAGGCCCAGGCCATCCCGCAGGTGCTGATGATGCGCGATCTGATCGCCATCGCCCAGACCGGCACCGGTAAGACCGCCAGTTTCGTGCTGCCGATGATCGATATTCTCGCGCACGGCCGTCGCCGCGCGCTGATGCCGCGCAGCCTGATCCTTGAGCCGACCCGCGAACTCGCCGCCCAGGTTGCAGAGGAGTTCGCGCTCTACGGCGTCAATCACGATCTCAAGATGGCGCTGCTGATCGGCGGTGTGCAGATGGGCGATCAGGTCAAGGCACTGTCCGACGGCGTCGACGTGCTGATCGCCACGCCTGGCCGCCTGATGGATCTGTTCGAACGCGGCAAGATATTGCTCACCGGCTGCGATCTGCTGGTGATCGATGAAGCGGATCGCATGCTCGACATGGGGTTCATCCCCGATATCGAGACGATCTGTTCCAAGCTCCCGGCCACGCGCCAGACACTGCTGTTTTCGGCCACCATGCCGCCGCCGATCAAGAAGCTGGCGGACAAGTTCCTGTCGAATCCCAAATATATCGAGGTTGCCCGGCCTGCGTCGAACAACACCAATATCGCGCAGCACAAGGTCAAGGTCGATTCGCGCAAGAAGCGCGATGTGCTGCGCCACCTGTTGCGCACCGACAATGTCTCCACCGCGATCATCTTCTGCAACCGCAAGACCACGGTGCGCGAACTGAACAAGAGCCTGCGCAGCCACGGCTTCGCTTCGGGCGAGATCCATGGCGACATGGACCAGTCCTCGCGCATTGCCGAGCTTGACCGGTTCAAGGCGGGTGAGATCAACATCCTCGTCGCTTCCGATGTCGCCGCGCGCGGACTGGACATCAAGGGCGTGAGCCACGTGTTCAACTTCGACACGCCGTGGCACCCTGACGATTACGTCCACCGGATTGGCCGCACTGGTCGCGCCGGAGCTTCTGGTCGGGCCTTCACCCTGGTCGGCAAGGAGGACGCCGAGGCGATTGAAAATGTTGAGAAACTGACCGGCGGGAAGATCCCGGTCTATGAAATCGGCGGCGAAGCGGCGGACGATGCAGAGGCCGCTCCCGTGCGCGAAGACAAGCCGAAACGCGAACGCAAGCCGCGTGAGGCCCGCGCCGAACGTGAGCCGCGCGAAGCGCGTGAACCGCGGGCAGAGCGTGAACCGCGCCCCGAACGCGAACCACGGGCAGAGCGGGAACCCCGCGCCGAACGTGAGGAGCGCGCTCCGCGTGATCCTCGTCCCGCTCGCGAGCCGCGCGACGATCACAAGTCTTCCCGCACGCGCGAACGGCAGGAAGATCGCCAGCCCGACGATGGCTGGAATGGTCCTGTGCCCGAATTTCTGGCGGTTTCAGCGCTGTAGAACGTCGCGCCAAGGGCGGCATATCGTCCGCTCGCGCTGGTTGGCCGGTTCCCCGACTTCCGCTCAGGCTGAGCCTGTCAAAGCCTGCGCGGAGTGCGTGCCCCAAACGTTGCCGGCGGGTAGGTCAGTCTCGTTCTGCGGCCTTCACAAAACTGTCGATCACCCGCTTGCGTCCGCCGCTTTCGAAATCGATCTCCAGCTTGTTGCCTTCCTGCGCGGCGACGACACCGTAACCGAATTTGTCGTGGAACACCCGCGCGCCAACGGTGATGTCGGCCCTGGGCTTGCTGGCAAAACTCGCGGCGGAGCGAGTCGATTCGGCGATCCGGCGCGGAGCGGCATCATAGCTTTGGCCGGCGGCACGCTGCCAACCGGGTCCGCGAGACTGCGCGCGATCCGGCCGGTCACGCGCGACATGGGCGAAGGGGTCGTCGCGTTCGGACCAGCTTGCCCGCCACATTGATGCTCCGCCGGTCAGCGTGGTTTCCTGCTCGACATGGGCGGGCGGCAGTTCGGCGATGAAGCGGCTGGGGATCGAACTGGTCCACTGGCCATAAATCCGCCGGTTGGCGGCATGGAAGATCGTGCAGCGCCGCCGCGCGCGGGTGATCGCGACGTAGGCGAGGCGGCGTTCCTCCTCCAGCGCCGAGAGCCCGCCTTCGTCGAGCGCGCGCTGTGACGGGAACACGCCCTCTTCCCAGCCCACCAGGAACACGTGGTCGAATTCCAGTCCCTTGGCGGCATGGATGGTCATGATCGTGACCTTCTCGACATCGGCAGTGGCGTCATTGTCCATGACCAGGCTGACATGTTCGAGAAAGTCGCCAAGGGTCTCGTACTCTTCCATCGCGCGGGTAAGTTCGGACAGGTTTTCCAGTCGCCCGGCGCTTTCGGCGCTGCGTTCGGCCTGGAGCATGGCGGTATAGCCGCTTTCATCAAGGATCGTGCGGGCGAGGTCGGCCGGGCTCGCGGTTTGGGCCAGCTCGCGCCATCGGGCGAAATCGCGCACCAGCGCCAGCAGCGTGCCGCGCGCGCGGGCGGGCAATTCGTCGGTATCGACAATCTCCACGGCGGCGAGGCTGAGAGGGATCGCCCGGGCGCGGGCGTGGCGGTGGAGCTTTTCCAGCGCTTTGTCACCCAGTCCGCGCTTGGGGGTGTTGTAGATCCGCTCAAACGCCAGATCGTCGGCCGGTTGGGCGATAAGCCGCAGGTAAGCCAGCGCATCGCGCACTTCGGCGCGCTCATAGAAACGAAAACCACCAACAATCCGGTAGTTGAGGCCAATAGCGATGAAGCGGTCTTCGAACTCGCGCGTCTGGAACTGTGCGCGTACGAGGATCGCCATGCGGTCAAGCGGCGCGCCTTCGCGCTCCAGCCGCTCGATCTCTTCGCCGACCCGGCGGGCTTCCTCGGGGCCGTCCCACACGCCGATGGCGCGGACCTTGTCGCCGTGGTTCTGTTCGGTCCAGAGCGTCTTGCCCAGCCGTTCGCTGTTGGCTCCGATCAGGCCTGATGCAGCCGCAAGAATATCGGGCGTGGAGCGGTAGTTCTGTTCCAGCCGAATCACTTTCGCACCGGGAAAATCCTTCTCGAACCGCAGGATATTGGCCACTTCTGCACCGCGCCATGAATAGATCGACTGATCGTCGTCACCCACCACACAGATGTTGCGGCGCACCTGGGCGAGCAGGCGCAGCCACAGGTACTGGACCTGGTTGGTATCCTGATATTCGTCCACCATGATATATTTGAAGCGCTGCTGGTACTGTTCCAGCACGTCGCGGTGGCTGCGGAAGATGTTGAGAACGTGCAGCAGCAGGTCGCCGAAATCGCAGGCGTTGAGCGCTTTCAGCCGGTCCTGATAGAGCCGGTAGAACTGCTGCCCCTTGCCGTTGGCGTAGCTTTCGTTCTCCAGCGCGTCGAGCTCACCGGGGTTCAGGCCCTTGTTCTTCCAGCGATCAATGCAACCGGCGAGCTGGCGCGCGGGCCAGCGCTTGTCGTCAACGCCTTCGGCCTGGATCAGCTGCTTGAGCAGGCGCAGCTGGTCGTCGGTGTCGATGATCGTGTAGTTCGATTGCAGCCCCACCAGTTCGGCATGGCGGCGCAGCATCTTGGCGGCGATGGCGTGAAAGGTGCCCAGCCAGGGCATGCCTTCCACCGCCGGGCCGACCAAATGTCCTACCCGCTCCTTCATCTCGCGCGCCGCCTTGTTGGTGAAGGTGACGCAGAGAATTTCGCTCGGCCATGCCTTGCGCAGGCGCACAAGGTTCGCCAGCCGCGCGGTGAGCGCCGCCGTCTTGCCGGTGCCCGCCCCGGCGAGCATCAGCACCGGCCCTTCGGTGGTGTTCACCGCCTCGCGCTGCGGCGGGTTCAACCCGTCGAGCAAGGGATCGGGCTGGGCGACGGGCGGCGAAGGCGCGGACTTTGACACGCGCGAACAGCTAGGGAACATCGCCGCCGGACGCAAGTGGGGTGCGGTCTGTCGATTGCGCGGAACCTCTATCGTGAGCGCAACGTTGGAGCCGCAACAGGGACGCAAGCTGGAGAAATCCGATGAATCGAATCGCCCTTTCCGCCAGTGCCGCAGTGGCGTTGTGCAGCGCTGCCGCCTTTGCCCAACCGGTCGATCCGCCGCGTGCCGAGCCAGCGGTGCCCGCCGCACCTGCCACGCCGCCCGATGCCACAATGCCGGCCATGCCTGCTGCGCCCGCTGCTCCTGCTACTCCGGCACCGCCGCCACAGGTTATCCAGGCCAATCCGGTGGGTGAGGGGGTGCCAAGCGTCACGCCGCCCAATCCGCAGGCTGCTGCGGAGCCGGTGCCGCCGGCCATGCCTGCCGACCCCGCCTATCAGGCAGGCCCCTACAAAGGCGCGCTGACCCCGCCGCCGGGCGCAGCGATGGCCAAGGACTATCCGGTGTGCAGCGCCACGGTGACGGACAGCTGCATCAACCGCGCCGATGCGCACAAGGCACGGCACAGCCGCCACCGCGGCTGATCAAGGGTTCGGGTCGCACGAACGGGGGCGTCGGGCTTGTGTCCGGCGCCCTTTTCCGTTGACTTGCTCCGGCCTCCGCGCAACCGGTGCGGCCCATGCAGTCCGGCCCGCACCCCATCCGCCAGCACGCCCGCATCCTGACCGCCGCGCTGGTGGGAACGGCCGTCGAGTTCTACGATTTCTACGTCTACGCCACGGCTGCCGCGCTGGTTTTCGGGCCATTGTTCTTCCCGGCTGAATCGGCCGCAGCGCAGACGCTGTTCGCTTTCATGTCATTCGGTATCGCCTTTATCGCCCGGCCCATCGGGGCGATTGCCTTCGGTCATTTCGGCGACCGGATCGGCCGCAAGTCCACGCTGGTTGCCTCGCTGATGCTGATGGGCGCTTCCACCCTGCTCATCGCCTTCCTGCCGACCTTTGCCATGGCCGGCTGGATTGCCCCGGCGCTGCTTTGCATACTGCGCTTCGGGCAGGGTTTCGGGCTGGGCGGCGAATGGGGCGGAGCGGCGTTGCTGGCGGTGGAATATGCGCCCAAGGGCTGGGAATCGCGCTTCGGCGCCGCGCCGCAGCTGGGGGCACCGCTGGGTTTTCTGGCGGCCAACGGCCTGTTCCTGCTGCTGGGACTGTTCCTGTCGGACGCTGATTTCAAGGCCTGGGGTTGGCGGATTCCTTTCCTCGCCAGCGCGGCACTGGTCGGCATCGGTCTGTGGGTGCGGCTGCGGATCGCGGAGACCCCTGCGTTCCGCGAGGCACTGGCCAAGGCACCGCCGCCGAAGCTGCCAGTATGGGAACTGCGCCGCCATCCGGGTGCATTGCTGGCCGGGACAGCCGGCGTGGTTGCGGCATTCGCGATCTTCTATCTGGCAACGGCCTATGCCCTGGCCCAAGGCACGACCAAACTCGGCTATGCGCGCGAGACGTTCCTTGCCGTGCAACTGGGCGCGAACTGCTTCTTCGCCATCGGCATTGCCGCTGCTGCGGTGCTGGCGGACTGTAGCACGCCGGGCCGGACCATCGGGCTGGGTGCAGCGGCGACAGTTGGCCTGGGGCTGGTGTTTGGACCGGCCTTGGCATCAGGCTCGCTGTGGACCGTCTTCACGGTGCTCTCCACCGCCTTGCTGACCATGGGCTTTGTCTATGGCCCGCTTGGCGGGTGGCTGCCCCGGCTGTTCCCGGTGCGGGTGCGCTACAGCGCGATTTCGGTGGCGTTCAACGGTGGCGGCATTCTTGGCGGCGCGGTAACCCCGATCCTGGCGCAATGGATGGCGGGTGCCGGCCATGGCGCGCAGGCAGGACTGCTGCTGTCGGCGGCAGGACTGCTGACCCTGCTTGGGGTCAGCCTGGCGCGGCCTTCTGGCGCAACAGCGTAATCCGCGCCTTGCCGACCTTGCGCTCAGCCTCGATCGTCAGCCCTTTGACCTTGACGTCCTCGTCAACGGCGGTCTCAAGGCTGATCCACGTCGCCTCGCCGATCCAGCCCAGCCGCTGCAACTTGTCGAGCGCGACGATGCCCGCGCCGGTGCCATAGGGCGGGTCGAGCAGGATCAGGTCAAGCGGCTGCCTGGCCGGCCCCAGCGCCAGCACCGAACTGGCGCGCACATCGCTTTGCGCCTGGGCGTGCAGGTTGGCGACATTGCTGCGCAGCGCGCGGATCGCGGCGGCGTCCTGCTCGACGAAGATGCAAGCGGCTGCCCCGCGTGACAATGCCTCCAGCCCCAGCGCACCTGAACCGGCAAACAGGTCGGCGACTGTCAGGCCATCAAACGTGCCCAGCCGGCTGACCAGCATCGAAAACAGCGTCTCACGGGTGCGGTCGGCGGTGGGGCGGGTGGTATCACCCTGCGGCGCGACCAGCTTGCGCGCGCGCCATTGCCCGGCGACGATCCTCATTTGCGCGGTCCCCTCGGCCGTTTCGGGCCTGTGCCCGCACCGCCGCCGGGTTTGCCGCCGCTGCGCCCGGATGGTCCGGAGCGGTCACGGTTGTACCGGCTCTCGACACTGCTGGCCGGGCTATCGGCGTTGCGCGTGGGGCGGCGGCCACGCGGGCGATCAGCCAGCGGGCCGTTCGGGTCTTCATAGGGCCGCCCGCCCTTGAACCCTTTCCCGCGTTCGCCGCGTGCGTCGGTGGCGCGGGCCGGGCGTTCCGCTCGCGCGCCGTCGCGGTCCGTCCGCATCGCGCCGGGTGCGCGCCGGTCACCCGCAGGTTTGGCGTGATCAGCGAAGGGCTTGCCGCGCGGCGCGACGACGGGGCGGCTGGAGGGACGTTCAGGCTCGCGCAGGCTGGGTTGCGGCGGCGGTTTGGTCCAGGTCGAGATCGGCTTGGCCTTGGTGGTATGCGGATTGACCTTGAGCGGCGCCGGCCCACCGGTCAGCGATTTGACGAAACGCTCCACCTCGACCTGACGAATTTCGATGGCCTGCCCGCGCGGCAGGTCCAGCAGCTTGAACGGGCCGTAGGACGTGCGCAGCAAGCGGCTGACTTCCAGCCCGAGATGTTCCAGCACGCGCCGCACCTCGCGGTTCTTGCCTTCTGACAGGGTCAGTTCGATCCACTGGTTGCGCCCGGTGCGGCGTTCCATGTTGGCGTCGATCTTGCCGTAATGCATGCCCTCGATGGTCACGCCTTCGATCAGTTCTTCCAGCTGGTTCTGGCTGATCTCGCCATAGGTGCGGGCGCGATAGGTGCGCGGGATGCCGCTGGACGGCAATTCCATCGCGCGCTTGAGCTCGCCATCGTTGGTCAGCAGCAGCAGACCCTCGGTGTTAAGATCGAGCCGCCCGACCGGCATAAGCCGGGGCGTGCCTTCGGGCAGGGCATTGCGCAGCGCGGTATAGATCGTCGGCCGCCCGGCGGGATCGCGCTCGGCGGTGAGCAGGCCGGCGGGCTTGTGAAACAGGAACAGACGCGCCGGTTCGGGAGCCTTCACCGGCTTGTCGTCCACTGTCACGCCCCTCAGGCTGGTGAGCAGGGTGTTGGGCGTGGTCACGACGTCCTCGCCGATCTTGACCCGGCCCGCCTCGATCAGCCGCTCCACCTCGCGCCGGCTGGCGATCCCCGCGCGGGCGAGGAGCTTGGCGATGCGTTCGCCGCTGCGCGGGGCTTCGGTGGCATCGCCGCGCGCGGTATCGGGGGCGGCGGTTGCTTCGGGGGTGTCGGCCATGGCAAGCGCCTTAGCTGGGGAAGCGGGGATTTGCCATGGCCCGTTTCGTCGCTAGGGTGCCGGGCACAAGCCAAGAGAGGGATCGCATGGCCGAAGCCGCCGTCAAACCGGATCGCCCGAAAGGGTTCAAGCTGCTTCGCCTGGCGCTGCAGAAGCGCAAGTCGGCCTGCATGCTGGGCTTCGGCTTCTCTTCAGGACTGCCCTATGCCTTGCTGATCGGTACGCTCAACGCCTGGCTCGGAGAGGTGGGGGTCAAGCTGGCGACAATCGGCGTACTGTCCTGGATTGGTTTGTCCTATTCGTTCAAGTTCCTCTGGTCGCCATTGGTGGACCGCTTGCCTTTGCCGGGGCTGGAGCGGCTTGGCCGCCGCAAGAGCTGGATATTCCTGTGTCAATCGGTGATGGTCTTCGCCTTTGCCGGTCTCGCCATGACCAACCCGGCGACTTCCATCGGCACCTTCGCGATCTTTGCCTTCATCGCCGCCCTGGCTTCGGCGACGCAGGACGTGGCGGTCGATGCTTGGCGCATCGAAGTGGCGGACGAGGAAGCGCCTGTGGAACTGCTCTCGGCAATCTACCAGTTCGGCTATCGGATCGCCTCGATTGTTGGTGGCGCGCTGGCGCTTGTGCTGGCGGCACGGATGAGCTGGGAGATGGTCTATCTGCTGATGGCGGGGCTGGTTGTGCTGATCGTCTTCGTCGTGACCTTGCGCGCGCCCGATACGCCGCGGCCTGAACAGGGCCTGCTGCACGCCGCGCTGGCCGAACCGGGGGCGCTGCGACCTGAAACGCGGATGCTGGCGTTGTTTGTTGTGGGGGTCAGCTGGATCTGGGCGATCTGGACCATCCTGCACTTCATGGTGGGGATGCTGGGCGAAGCGCCGGTGGGTGCGGCCAAACCGTCTGTTGCTGATTTCACCAAGCACTATGGCCCGTGGATCATCTTCGCCACCGTGGCTGTCCCGCTGATCGTCGCGGCGCTGACTAATTGGTTGAAGGCGCGCGGCAGTTCTGTGCTCGCTGCGCCCGACACCGTCCATTCGCCAGCGCGCACGGCGGCAAACCACCTCTATGTCGCGCTGGTTGCTCCGCTGGCAGAGCTGTCCGAACGGTTGCGTTGGGGGGTGCTGGTGGTGATCGGCATGATCCTGACCTACACCTTGTGCTACAATATCTGGTCCAGCTTTGCTTTTCCGTTTTACCTTGAGGAACTGAAATATACGAAGGATGAAGTTGCCTTCGCATCCAAGGTATTCGGTATCTTCATGACCATGCTGGGCATCAGCCTGGGTGGTTATCTGTTCATGCGGCTTGGCCGCATGCCCACTATCCTGATCGGGGCGATGCTGCCCATTCTGGGCAATTTCGTCTATGCCGACCTGGCCGAAGGGGCCGTGCATATCGATGCGGTGGGATCTGCCATTGGGCTGAAATGGCTGTTCGGCCTGTTCGGGTTTGATCCGCGCATGATCCGCTTGTTGTTGGCGATCAGTTTCGAGAATGTATCGACCGGCATCGCTGGCGCGGCCTTCGTTGCCTATATGTCCGGCATCGTCAGCAAGAGCTACACGGCAGTGCAGTATGCGCTGCTCTCGTCGCTTACCTTCCTGATCGGGTCGCTGGGGCGAGGCATCGCCGGAGAAGCTTTCGATCTTTACGGTTATGCCACGGTTTTCCGCTGGACGGCGGCGGCAGGTCTGTTTGCCGTGCTGTTCGTCCTGATGGAATGGGCACGGGTGACGCGTGCAGAGGCGAAAGCGGCTCGCGAGGTCAGTCCGGAAGTTCCTGGTTGAGCCGCAGCACTTCGCCCGCAAGGTAGAGCGAGCCGGCGATCAGCACGTTTCCTTTCGGTGCCAGCGCGCGCAGTGCGGTTTCGACATCGGGGTAGCTCGCCACCGGCAGGGTAGTATGCGCGGCAAATGCTGCTGGCGGATGTGCCTCGTGCCCAGGCGCGGGGACGACTGAAACCGATTGCAGCAGCCCGGCCAGCGGCGCGAGGAGTGCGGCGGGGTCCTTGTTCGCCAGCATGCCAAGGATCAGGTGAAGTGGAGGGCGCGCGGCCTCCCTCCCGAAATGCCGCGCTATTGCAGCACCCGCGTCGGGGTTGTGTCCGCCGTCGAGCCACACTTCCCGCCCGGGTGCCAAGGCGGTCAACGGACCCGCGCCCAGCAATTGCAGTCGCGCCGGCCAGCGGGCCGCGGCGATACCCCGTGCCATGGCCTCTGGGGACACCGTCACTCGATCCTGATGGCGCAACATGGCGACGGCCAGCGCGACGTTGTCCGCCTGATGCGCGCCGGGCAGGGCCGGGAGGGGCAGGGTGAGTTCGCCGTGGCGGTCGCGGTAGCGGATCGTCTCGCCCGCATCGGCAAACCAGTCGAGATCGCGCATCGCCGGCCGTGCGCCGACCTGTTGCGCCACGTCGATCACCGTCCGCGCAACCGCCAGTGGATAGGCCTGGGTCACCAGCGGCCGGCCGGGGCGGGCGATACAGGCCTTTTCAAAGGCGATACGGCACAGCGGGTCCTGCGGGACCCCGTCTTCGGGGCGCAGCAGGAAGGCTTCGTGGTCGATCCCAAGCGTGGCCACACCGCAGGCCGCCGGGTCTTTCAACACGTTGGTCGCGTCGAACCGGCCGCCAAGGCCAACCTCGATCACGCAGGCATCGGCCGGCACCAGCAGGAAGGCAACGAACATCGCTGCCGTGGTCACCTCGAAGAAACTGGGGGCGAGGTCTTCGCCCAGATCGAGCACTTGTCCCAGCACCTGTGCCAGCAGTTCATCCGAAATCAGCGTTCCGGCCAATCGGACACGCTCGTTGTAGCGCACCAGATGCGGCTTGGTGGCGGTGTGGACCCGCAGGCCCTCCGCCTCCAGCATGGCGCGCAGATAGGCGCAGGTAGAGCCTTTGCCGTTGGTGCCGGCGACATGAAACGCGGGCGGGATGCGCTTTTGCGGATCGCCCAGCCGGCGCAGTAGCTCGCGGATCGTCTTGAGCCCGAAGCGCCCCTGCGGCAGCGTCAGCGCGGCGAGGCGGTCCAGCTGCGCCTGCACTGCGGGGGAATCCGATGTGGCGAAGTCACGCAATTTACCCCTCCGTCAGCGCTGCGCGCTGCCACCTCCCCATCGCAAGTCGATGGGGAGAAACGGGTGAGAGCATCCTCCCCATCGACTTGCGATGGGGAAGGGGGCCGCAGCTGCAGGCCGTGGTGGGGCCGTCACGCCGCCTTTGCCGGCTGCAAATAGCCGAGCAGTCCGGCCAGCGTCGCCTTGAGGTCCTTCCTTGGCACAACCATGTCGATCATGCCGTGTTCCAGCAAATATTCGGCGCGCTGGAAGCCTTCGGGCAGCTTTTCGCGGATGGTATCCTGGATCACTCGCTGGCCGGCAAAGCCGATCAGGCAGCCCGGCTCGGCGATGTGGACATCGCCCAGCATGGCGTAGCTGGCGGTGACGCCGCCGGTGGTCGGGTCGGTCAGCACGACGATGTAGGGTAGCCCGGCCTCGTTGAGCCGCCGCACGGCCACCGTGGTCTTGGGCATCTGCATCAGGCTGAGAATGCCCTCCTGCATCCGCGCGCCGCCGGCGGCAGTGCAGATGACATAGGCGCAGCGCTCTTTCAGCGCGCGGTCCGCACCCGCGACGAACGCAGCACCCACCGCCATGCCCATTGACCCGCCCATGAAGGCGAAGTCCTGCACCCCCAGCACGACCTTCTGGCCTTCGATGTGTCCCAGCGCATTGGTCAGCGCATCGGGGTGAGGGCTGGCGGCGCGGGCAGCCTTGAGGCGATCAGGATACCTCTTGCTGTCACGGAACTTGAGCGGATCTTCCTTCACCTTCGGAGAAGGCAGCACTTCGAACCTGGAATCGAGCAACTGCGCCAGCCGCGCATCCGCGCCGATGCGCCCATGATGTTCACACCGCGGGCAAACCGAGAGGTTCGCCTCGTATTCCTGGGTGAACAGCATTTCCTTGCACGAAGGGCACTTGATCCAGAGGTTGTCCGGAGTGTCGCGCTTCTTCAGGTTGGAGAGCGAATTGCGAACGCGGTTGAGCCAGCTCATGGAAAACGATCTATCCTACCTTCTGCGTCACGACGAACGGTCTGTGACTATCGCGCGGAATGGACCGCTTCGGCAAGCGCGCGGGTGAGATCTTCCACCGGCCCGACGGCATCGGCCCCGTGCTGGCCGACCAGGTCGACCAGCGCCGAACCGACGACAACGCCGTCCGCCACCCTTGCGATTGCGGCGGCCTGCTCGGGTGTACGCACGCCGAAGCCCACCGCGACCGGGATCGTCGCCGAAGCCTTGATCCGCGTCACCGCATCTTCGATCGAGGTCTGTGCCGCCTGCTGCATTCCGGTGATGCCGGCAACCGAGACGTAGTAGAGGAAGCCGGACGAACCATCGAGCACGGCGGGCAGCCGTGCAGTGTCGGTGGTGGGGGTGGCCAGGCGGATCAGCGAAATACCGGCAGCGCGCAGCGCGGGGCCGAGTTCGGCGTCTTCCTCGGGCGGAATGTCGACGCAGATCACGCCGTCAACGCCCGCCTTGCGGCACTCGTTGGCGAACCACTGCGGCCCGCGGGTGATCATCGGATTGGCATAGCCCATCAGCACCAGCGGGACGTCGGCATGCTTCTCGCGGAACCGAGTGGCGATATGGAAGATGTCCGCAGTGGTGGTGCCCGCACCCAGCGAGCGCAGGTTGGCCTGCTGGATCGCCGGGCCGTCTGCCATCGGGTCGGTGAAGGGCATGCCCAGCTCGATCACATCCGCGCCGCCAGCGACGAGCGCGTCGAGGATGGCCGGGGTCGCCTCAGGCGTCGGATCGCCGCCGGTGACGAAGGTTACGAGGGCGGGGCCGCGCGAAAAGGCGCGTTCAAAACGGCTCACAGCGTCACCCCGAGATGCTCCGCCACCGAGAAGATATCCTTGTCGCCGCGCCCGCACAGGTTGGCGAGGATGATCGAGTCCTTCGGCATGGTCGGCGCGACTTTCGTTACGGCGGCAATCGCGTGCGCGGGTTCCAGCGCGGGAATGATGCCTTCGGTGCGGCAGAGCAGCTGGAAGCCTTCGAGCGCTTCGGTATCGGTTACCGAGGTATAGTCCACCCGGCCCACTTCCTTCAGCCAGGCATGTTCCGGGCCGATGCCCGGATAGTCCAGCCCGGCGCTGATCGAGTGGCCTTCCAGGATCTGGCCGTCATCGTCCTGCAGCAGGTAGGTCTTGTTGCCGTGCAATACGCCAGGACGGCCACCCGCAAGGCTGGCGGCATGAAGCTTGTCGAGCCCGTGGCCCGCAGCTTCGACGCCGAGCATCCTGACGCTGGCATCATCGAGGAAGGGATGGAACAGGCCGATGGCGTTGGAGCCGCCGCCGATGGCCGCGACCAGCAGGTCGGGCAGGCGGCCGGTGCGGCTGAGCATCTGGGCGCGGGCTTCCTTGCCGATCACGCTCTGGAAATCGCGGACCAGTTCCGGATAGGGGTGCGGGCCGGCGGCGGTGCCGATGATGTAGAAGGTGTCATGCACATTGGCGACCCAGTCGCGCAGTGCCTCGTTCATCGCGTCCTTCAGCGTGCCGGCACCGGCGGTGACGGGCACCACTTTGGCACCGAGCAGCTTCATGCGGAACACGTTGGGTGCCTGCCGAGCAACGTCGGTCGCGCCCATGAAGATCACGCAGGGCAGGCCGAAGCGCGCGCAGACCGTGGCGGTGGCCACGCCGTGCTGGCCCGCACCGGTTTCCGCGATGATCCGGGTCTTGCCCATGCGGATCGCCAGCAGGATCTGGCCGACGCAGTTGTTGATCTTGTGCGCGCCGGTGTGATTCAATTCGTCGCGCTTGAACCACACCTGCGCGCCCTTCCCGGGCAGGGCAGACTTGGCCAGTTCCTCGGTCAACCGGGGTGCGAAATAGAGCGGGCTGGGGCGTCCGACGTAATGTTCGAGCAGGTCGTCGAATTCCGCCTTGAACGCCGGATCGGACTTTGCCTTGTCATACTCGCGCTCGAGATCGAGGATCAGCGGCATCAGCGTTTCGGCAACATAGCGACCGCCGAACTGGCCGAAATGGCCGCGTTCGTCGGGCTGGGTGCGGAAGCTGTTGGGGTTGGCGGAGGCTGTCATGATGCATGGCGCTTGGCAGACCCGGCCCGCGAAGTCCAGAGGCCAGCCCTTGGCCGTTCGTTCATCTCACGGTAATATTCGTAACAGGTTTTGTTATTAATTGTTGCATTGTTGCAACAACAGTACGTAATCTTGTATTTTCTGAACGTGACGTTCATTGCAACGCAATGTAACCCCGCCTAACTCCGGCTCGTCCCACAGACAAAAGGGACATGTTTTTCAGGAGTTTAATCATGCGTCTTGTTGTTCTTTCGCTCGCTGCCGCGCTGGTTTCGGCCACCCCGGCCCTTGCCAACGAAGGCCGTGTCGAAGCACGCGGCGGAGTCTACTGGTCGAACGGATACACCCAGGATGCCTATGGCGTCGCCGCCGGCTATGACTTCGATCTTGGCGAGAACGCCTTCACCGGCATGGAAGTCTCCGCCGACAAGATCGCCGACACCGGTACCAAGGTCGCCTTCGGCTTCACCGGCCGGGCTGGTGCCAAGGTTGGCAATGGCGGCAAGCTGTTCGCCGCAGGTGGCTACACCACCGAACCCTGCGACCTGTGCCGCGGTGCATGGCACGCCGGTGCTGGCTATGAGCAGGGCTTCGCCAACAACCTCTATGGCAAGGTCGAATACCGCCACTTCTTCACGGACAACAACCGTCCCGATTCGAACGCGGTGATGGTGGGCGTCGGCATGAAGTTCTGATTGCCTGACAATTGCCAGCAGGAAGGGCGGTCCGGCAACGGGCCGCCCTTTTTGCTATGCCGCGCGCACGGCGGCGCAGAATGCGGCGATTCTGGCGGCGTCCTTCACCCCGGGAGCGCTTTCGACACCTGATGACGTATCGACCAGCGGCGCGCGGGTAATCCGGACAGCTTCACCCACATTGTCCGCCGCGAGCCCGCCGGCCAGCCCCCAGGCAAGCGGCAGATTCTCGCCGCCGAGCAGCGACCAGTCGAACACCACGCCCATGCCGCCGGGCAGTGTGCCCTTCGGTGTCTTGGCATCGAACAGCACCATGTCGACCGCGCCGGCATAGTCTTTGGCGCGCGTCACGTCCTCGCGCGTGGCAACGGGCAGGGCCTTCCACACCGGCAGACTGAACGCCGCGCGAAGCTGGGCGGCGCGTTCCGGGCTTTCCTTGCCGTGGAGTTGCAGCACGTTCAGCCGCCCGGCCTTGATCGCCTTGGCAATCGTCGCATCGTCGGCATCGACGAACAGGCCGACCCGCGATACGCGGTCGGCACTGCGCGCGGCCAATGCGGCAGCGACTTCCAGCGAGACATGGCGCGGGCTGGGCGGAAAGAAGACGAAGCCGGCATAGTCTGCCCGCGCCGCGATCACCGCATCGAGCGCTTCGGGAGAGGCGATACCGCAGATCTTGATGGCGGGGGCAGGCATGGCCTGCCCCATAGCGCAGTTTCTCGCCGTGTCGAACCGGCTACTGCCCCAGTTCGAACGTCACCGTGACATTGGCCTGCAACGCCACTTCGCCTGCTGCCACCGGGGCAGGCGCACCGGCGTCTGCCATGGCTGCGCGAGCGTACATCACCGGCATCGGCGGGGCATAGCCGCCCGCTTCGGCGATGGTGAGGATGCGCAGAACCTTGAGCCCGGCGGCACGGGCATAGAGATTTGCCCGTTCGCGCGCGCGCTTCATGGCGTCGTTGCGCGCATCGTCGAGTGCGGCTTCGGTGTCATCGACCTGGAAGCTCGGTCCGTTGACCTGATTGGCACCCGAGGCGACCAGCGTATCGATCACCTTGCCGAACTGCTCGAGATCGCGCTGGCGCACCGAAACCTGATTGGTCACCTGATAGCCGATCACTTGCGGCACCTGCTGTTCCAGCGGGCTGACCGGCTGGCGCGACATGTCGGCATAGACCGGATTGAGCGAGAGATTGCTGGTCTGTACGTCACGGTCGGCGATTCCGGCGCGTTTCAGTGCGGCGATCACCTTGGCCATCTGCGCCGAATTGGCGGCCAGCGCCTCACCCGCTGTGCGTCCCGACGTGGTGACGCCGGCGGTGAACAACGCCAGATCAGGCTTGCGCGCAGTGCGTCCCTCGGCGCTGACTGTCAGCACGGCGCTGCCCGGAGCGACCACCGGGCCGGAGGACAGTTCAGCTGCCATGGCGGCACCGGGGAGCGACGAAGCGGCAAGAGCAAGTGCGAAAGCAACGTGTTTCATGATTGTAACCCTTTGACATCATGACCGCACAACTGCCGGGACCTCGCTTACGTTCCCCTGAACGGTGCAATCAGAGCGTCGCTTCGATCGCCCGCGCCGCCAGCACCGGGTCTTCCGCCCGGCTGATCGGGCGACCGACCACCAGCACACTGGCCCCCGAATCGCGAGCCTGGCGCGGGGTAACGGTACGCTTCTGGTCGCCCACCTTGCCCTCGGGCAGGCGCAGCCCGGGGACGACGAAGAAGCCGTCCTTCCACTGCCGATGCACTGCGCCGACTTCGTGGCCTGAGCAAACGATACCATCTAGCCCGGCGGAATGGGCAAGATCGGCCAGCCGCATCGCCTGATCGTGCGCAGAGCCGCCAATGCCGGTGGCGGACAGGTCACCATCGTCGAGGCTGGTGAGGACCGTGACAGCGACAACCTTGCAATGCTCGCCCGCTGCCGCCTTGGCGTCTTCCATCATCGCCCGCCCGCCGCCAGCGTGGATGGTGACGATGGCCGGTTCCAGCACGTGAATTGCCTGCATGGCCGCGGCAACCGTGTTCGGGATGTCATGCAGCTTGAGATCAAGGAAGATCGGCAGGCCGATCTTGGCGATTTCATGCACGCCGTGATGGCCGTGGGCACAGAAGAATTCGAGACCGAGCTTGAGGCCGCCGATATGGCCCTTCACCTTGCGGGCGAGGGCTTCGGCCGCTTCGAGCCGGGGCAGGTCGAGCGCGAGATAGACGGGATTGCTGTACATGTCAGGCCGATGGTTCTTCCGGAGAGTTGGCTTCGAGCTGCGTCGAGGTGGCGAGCGGCGGGGGCGGGGTGGTGGTGGTCACGGAGGTTGACGTGGCGCGCACCGAATTTTCCAGTGCGTTGATCCGCCTGGTCATCCGCCACTTGCCCGCCTTGGATAGCAGCCACATCGGCAGCAGGCCCAGCACGTAGGATACCAGCACGATGAAACCGACCGGCCATTCAAGGTGCAGATAGCCGGTTTCGGTCGGCCAGATGTTGACGCTCACCGGAGTCCAGTTGATCGCGATGAAGGCGACCATGATCGCGGTGATCAGTACCCAGACGACCTGTTTGATGAATTGCATGGGACCCGGGCCTCCTATTCCCCCAAGAGGTATTCGGCGATGCTAGGCGGGTGCGGGGCAGGGCGCAAGGCAAGTCATCCCGGGTTTTGCCGGGAAACGCTGGCTGCTTTGGTACTGAATCGCGCTGATCCGGCCAGCGATCCCGGCTTTCGCCGGGACGAGGTTCATTCCCCGAAAACCCGCGCGAAGATCGTGTCGATGGCCTTGAAATGGTAATCGAGGTTGAACTTGTCCTCCAGCTCCTGTGCTGAAAGCGCGGCGCTGACTTCCGGATCGGCCTTGAGCAGTTCGAGCAGGTTGAGCTCACCGTCCGATTCCCACACCTTCATCGCGTTGCGCTGGACAAGGCGGTAGCTTGCATCGCGCTCCAGTCCGGCCTGCGTCAGTGCCAGCAGCACTCGCTGCGAGTGGACCAGGCCGCCCATCCGGTCGAGGTTCTTTTGCATCCGTTCGGGATAGACCAGAAGCTTGTCCACCACCCCGGTCAAACGGGCCAGCGCGAAGTCGAGCGTGATGGTCGCATCGGGGCCGATGAAGCGTTCGACCGAGGAGTGCGAGATGTCGCGCTCGTGCCACAGCGCCACGTTTTCCAGCGCCGGGGTAACGGCAGAGCGCACCATGCGGGCAAGGCCGGTGAGGTTTTCGGTCAGTACCGGGTTGCGCTTGTGCGGCATGGCCGAGGAGCCCTTCTGGCCGGGGGAGAAATACTCCTCGGCTTCAAGCACTTCGGTGCGCTGCAAGTGGCGGATTTCAATGGCGAGCCGTTCAACCGAGCTGGCGATGACGCCCAGCGTGGCGAAGAACATCGCGTGGCGGTCGCGCGGGATGACCTGGGTGGAGACGGGCTCCACCGCAAGGCCCAGCTTCTCCGCGACATATTCCTCCACCGAGGGATCGATGTTGGCGAATGTGCCGACCGCACCCGAGATCGCGCAGGTCGCCACTTCGGCGCGCGCGGCGATCAGGCGCGCCTTGCAGCGGGTGAATTCGGCGTAGGCCTCGGCCAGCTTCTTGCCGAAGGTGGTCGGTTCGGCGTGAATGCCGTGGCTGCGGCCGATGGTGGGGGTGTACTTGTGCTCCAGCGCGCGGCGCTTGATCGCGGCAAGCAGGGCGTCGAGGTCGGCGAGCAGCAGGTCGGAGGCCTGCGCGAGCTGGACTGACAGGGTGGTGTCGAGCACGTCGGAACTGGTCATGCCCTGATGCATGAAGCGCGCTTCCGGGCCGACTTGCTGCGCCACCCAGTCAAGGAAGGCGATGACATCGTGCTTGGTCACCGCCTCGATCGCGTCGATCGCGGCAACGTCGATCTTCGGATTGGTCGCCCACCAGTCCCAAAGCGCCTTCGCGCCGCTGGGAGGGACGACGCCCAGTTCGCCGAGCTTCTGCGTGGCGTGGGCCTCGATCTCGAACCAGATCTTGTAGCGGGCTTCCGGCTCCCAGATCGCGGTCATCGCGGGGCGGGCGTAGCGGGGGACCATGTTCGACTCCGTGTATAGCTGGCGCGCTGCCGCTAGGGGGAGGGGGCCGGAATGGCAAGCGTTCACCGCCCCGGCGGTTGCCGCTTCCGTCGCGCCGCCATAGTGTCCGTGCAGGCAGAGGAGACAGACATGAGCGTGAACCTGGGGCGGATCGGCGTGTGGTCGATGGAAATGCGCTTCGGCGACAAGGGCCGGATTGCCGAGGCGGCGACCGAGCTTGATTCGCTGGGCTTCGGCGCGCTGTGGGTGCCGGGCGGCATCGGCGGCGACATCACCGGTGATCTGGACCTGTT
Organism: Sphingomonadales bacterium; assembly: GCA_028869175.1. Lineage (GTDB taxonomy): Bacteria > Pseudomonadota > Alphaproteobacteria > Sphingomonadales > Sphingomonadaceae > Novosphingobium. The sequence continues at coordinate 884 of JAGWTB010000036.1, read as the reverse complement.
GCTCGGCGCGACCAGCCGCATGGCGGCGGCAACCGGCATCCTCAACGTGTGGAAGCACGATCCGGCCCAGATCGCGCAGTGGTTTGCGGGGCTACCCGCCGGCCAGCAGGCGCGCACCATGCTGGGGCTGGGCGTCAGCCATTCGCACATCATCGGAGAGGCCTATGCCAAACCTTTGACCGTCATGCGCGATTATCTTGGCGCGCTGGCAGCTGCCGGAATGTCGCAAGACCACCTGTGCCTTGCCGCGCTGGGTCCGAAGATGCAGGAACTGGCGCGCGAGCGCACTGCGGGCATTCATCCCTACCTGATCACCCCCGAACACACCGCTGCGGCCCGGGCGGTTCTCGGGCCGGATCGCCTGCTTGCTCCGGAACAGGGCGTAGTGCTGGAGACTGACCCCACCAAGGCCCGTGAACTCGCACGCGGGGCACTGGCGCAATACCAGGCCTATCCGAACTACCGCAATTCTTGGATCAGGCTGGGCTTCAGCGAAGCGGAGATCGATGGCGCGAACGACCGGCTGGTCGATGCGCTGTTCGCTTGGGGCTCGCTCGATGCCATCGCCGCACGGGTAAAGGCGCACCACGACGCAGGGGCGGACCACGTCTGTCTGCAACTGATCACCGGCAAGGGGCTGGACATCGACGCCGCCATACCGGGTTGGCGCGAACTGGCAGGACTCATAGCCTGATAGCAACCTCGCCGGTCACCGAGCCATCGGCGGCGAAGCTGCGCTCGATGGCTAGATCGGATTGCGGAAAACTTGAATCGCGGGATTCCTGCGGGGCCTGATTTGTGATTCACCCTTTTTGGAGGTGGATCATGGGTAAAGCACATTCGTCTGATCTTCGGGGCCGTGTTTACGGGGCGATTGCGGAAGG
>JAGWTB010000035.1 GCA_028869175.1 Sphingomonadales bacterium | reverse complement strand
CGCCGCGAGCAGATCATCCAATGCGTGCTGGGCTGGGTGAAGCGGTAGGGCGGGATGTCGTCTCGGCTGCGGCAAAGGGCAGCGGGGCCCCGTGTCAAGCACGGGGCCCCGGTTGGGAGACCTGCGTGATTCAATTTTCGCCTCAAGCCCCCAAGCTATCCGTCGCCCCGTGCTTGACACGGGGACCCGCTCTTCTCGCGCATGGCATCCCCGCTACACCCTGATACAAATGACTCGCTTGCCGCTCGCGCAATGGCATTGTACGAACTGGTACGCATAAAAGTGTGACAGGAGAGGCGAATGACGCGCAAGGCTTGGATGGTCGCAGGCGTGGCGGCGGCGCTGGCGGTGGCGGGTTCCGCCGGAGCCAAGACGGCAAAGCCCCGGGTGTTCCCGGTGGAAGCCAGGCCAGTGCTGGAGGACCGCTACCCAGCTCGCGTCACCAAGTGGCCGCACGGCGTCACGTCGATGGCGGATGTCGTCTACCAGACCTTGCCCGGATACCGCCCGCAAATCGTCGATATTTACATGCCCGCCAGGCGCGGCGGCGCGAAGCCGCTGGTGCTCTATGTCCATGGCGGCGGCTGGGTAGGGGGCCACACCCGCCATGCCGGACCGATGGGCAATTTCCCGGCGGCGCTGGCTGAACTTGCCAGCGAGGGTTTCGTTGTTGCCAGCCTTGAGTACCGGCTCGCCGGCGAGGCGCGCTTTCCGGCGCAGGTGCAGGACGTGCGCGCCGCACTGCGCTTCCTCAAGGGTAATGCCACGAAATACGGCATCGATCCGGCGCGCGCCGGAATCTGGGGCGGATCGGCTGGCGGCCATTTGTCGGCGCTGGCGGCGTTGAGCTGCGGTGTCGGCAGCCTGGAGGCGCAGGGCGTTACCGCGCCGCCGGGCAGCGAATGCGTGCAATCGGCGGTGATCTGGTACGGCGTGTTCGATTTCGCCGCGCTCGCCGCCGCGCGCGCCAATGGCGGCGATGGCGCGGCGGAGCGGCTGATGGGCTGCACCGGGCCGTGCACGCCGGAGCAATATGCCCCGGCCAGCCCGGTGACCTATATCGATGCCAAGGACCCGCCATTCCTGCTGATCCACGGGGAGGGCGATCGCACGGTTCCCGTCGCGCAGTCGCATCTGGCGGAAGACCGGATGCTGGCAGCGGGCATGAAGGTGGAAAGCATCTACATCCCCGGTGTCGATCACAGCTTCATCGGCGCGACGCCTGAGGCGACCCGCACCGCCACGCTGAAAGCGATGAACGCGACCTACGATTTCTTCCACAAGACCCTGGACGGAGCCGGCAAATGAAGCGCTATTTCGCTACTCTCGCCGCCAGCGTTCTCGCCATCGGCACCGCGCAGGCCGAACCGGTCAAGGTCGATGGCGGGCTGATCGACGGCAAGGAACTCGCCGGCGGGGTCAATGCCTGGCTGGGCGTGCCCTTCGCCGCGCCCCCGCTGCGTGACCTGCGCTGGCGCGCGCCGCAGCCAGTGCAGCCCTGGCAGGGCGTGCTGCACGCCGATCGCTTCGCGCCGATGTGCCTGCAAGGCGCGCGCACCCGGACGATGAACCACTATTTCGGCAATGAGGCGATCAGCGAGGATTGCCTCTACCTCAACGTCTGGGCACCCAAGGATGCGGGCGGAAAGAAGCTGCCGGTGGTGGTGTGGATCTATGGCGGCGGGTTCAGCGTCGGCTCGGCCTCGATGGCGAACTATTCGGGTGAGGGGCTGGCGGCGCAGGGCGTGGTTCGTGTCAACCTGGCCTACCGGGTCGGGCCGCTCGGCTTCCTGGCCCATCCTGACCTGACGGCGGAGGGCAAGGGCCATTCGGGCAACTACGGCCTGATGGACCAGGTCGCCGGGCTGGAATGGATCCAGCGCAACATCGCGGCGTTCGGCGGCGATCCGGGCAATGTCACGATCATGGGCCAGTCGGCGGGATCGATGTCGGTCTCGCTGCTGCAGATGGACCCGAGGGCGAAGGGGCTGTTCCATCGCGTGGTCGGCGAGAGCGGCAGCGCGCACGGCGAGATGATGGCCCCCGTTCCGCTGGCCAAAGGCGAGGAACAGGGCGCGGCCTTGCAGCGTGCGCTGGGGGCAAGCTCGATCGAGGCGATGCGCGACATGGGCGGCGACCGGATCATGGCGGCGGCGGCGGGCGTGCCGCGCAATGCCATCGTCATCGATGGCGAGCACATCACCGGCACCGCGCAGGAGGTGTTCGCCGCGCACCGGCAGAACGACGTCCCCGTGCTGGTCGGCTTCAACCGCGACGAACGCTTCGCCAATCTAGGCCCGGCGAAGACCGTGGCGGAATACGAAGCGGTAATCCGCGCAGCCTTCCCCAACAGCGCCGCGCAGGTGCTCAAGGCCTATCCGGTGAAGAGTGACGCCGATGTCAGCCGGCCGCTGGTGGATGTGATGCGCGACATGTCGGTCGGCAGCCAGATGTTCAACTGGGCGAAAGCAAACACCGCCTATGGCACGGCACCGGCCTATGGATATTTCTTCACCCGTCGCCACCCCTATACTGCGGGGATCACCTTCGCCGATCACGATCCGGCGACGGTCGGGGCCTATCACACCGGCGAGGTGCCCTATTTCCTCCGCACGCTCGAAAGCCTCAACCTGTTCCGCCAGACGCGCGACTGGCAGCCGGTCGATTTCCAGTTGCGCGATACCATGTCGGGCATGATCCTGTCCTTCGCCCGCACCGGCAAGCCTGCCGCCAACTGGCCCGCGTTCGATCCGAAAGCGCCCAGGGCGATGCAACTGGGCGAAGAGGTGAAGGTCATCGCCTGGCCCAACTGGCAGGCCATGCCCGCGCTCGCGGGCGGCCAGTCGCAACGTCCGGCGGCCCCTGCTGCCGGCCGACCGAGGGATTGACATGAAGCTGCTGCTGCTTGCCGCCAGTCTTGCTGGCACTGCCATTGCCGGCTCGGCGCTTGCCGGGGAAACGCCTGTTGCTCCCGCGCCAGTCACCACGCCTGCTGCGCCCGCCGCAACCGATGCGGCGGCGGATTTCGCCGCAGGGGAAGGGCGGGACAAGGTTGTCGCCACCTGCGCCGCCTGCCACCCGGCAACCATGGTCACCGGCAAGCGCTACTCCGAAGAAAAGTGGAGCGAGGTGGTCGACCAGATGATCTCCAAGGGCGCGATGATGGGTGATGGCGATTATGACGTCATCGTCGCCTATCTCGCGCGCACTTATGGCGAGGTCAAGGGCGGGTAGTTCGAAGTGTTGAGTCGGTCTGTTTGAAGGCAAATACCCGCTCGACACGAGCGGTTCACATATTCGGGCCGAAGCTGCCAAAACTCGCCGCGAACGGGGAGGGACCTATTTCCCCGCCGGCAGCGGATGCGGCCTTACCGTTTCACCGCCATTGATCGCCCACTTGATCGCTTCGAGTGTCATCGTGCGGACCCGTGGGTCGTCCCAGGCGGCGTCGGTGTGGCCGAGGCCGGTGTAGAACACCCGCCCGCGCCCGTAGTCCTTTATCCAGGCAATCGGGAAATCACCGTCGGTGCGGTGGACCATCGGGGCCTTGAGATCGACGCTGCTCGTGTCGATCCGCGCCAGCACGTCTACCTTGTCGCGCGAATAGGCCGGGGACATGCGCATCTGGTAATGCTCGTCGCGCAGCACCATGCCGGTGCGCAGCCGCTGCATCATCGGCGATTCAGGGCGCTCGACGATGATCTTTGCGTTGGCGATCATCCAGGGATGATTGTCGAACACCCCGCCCAGCATGTCGCCATATTCGGGCCATGCGTAGGCGGTGGCGGCGGCGGTGTGCAGGCCGATGAAGCCCTTGCCGTCCTTGGCGATGAAATCGAGCAGGTCCTGCTTCTGCTGCGGCGTCATCTCGGTTTCGCCGTTGGTGTAGAACAGCACCGCGTCGAAATAGTCCAGGTTCTTGCCGCGGGCCTGCTTCGAGCCGCCCTGCGCATAGTCGCCCTTGCCCCAGGTGGCCTGCTTGGTCACCCAATCGGTATCGGTGCGGATGAACGTGACATAGGCCCCACTTGTCCGGCCGATCTGTTCGATCACCGAAACGGCGTGGCTCACCGCCATGTGGGCGCTCTGGTTGCCGGTGGAAAGGTCGGCGATCACCAGCAGGCGCTTCTTGCCGGCGTAGACATCCTCATAGCCCGACGGCGGGGTGCGCGGGCGTTCGGGCGCGGGGCCTGGCGCGGTTTGGCCGGAGAGCGTCAGGGCAAGGGCAAGTGCGCCAGCGATGCGGCATTTCATGGGTGTGGCTCCCGGGGCAAGGCAAAGGCGGTAATGGTATCGGCGGCGAGCGGACTATCGAGGAAACTGCCGCCGGTCGCGGTAATCGCCACGAATTGCCGTCCGTCTGCACCGGCATAGGTGATCGGCGTGGCATGGGCGGCGGCGTCGAGCTTGACCTCCCACAGCATGCGTCCGCTGGCGGTCTCGAATGCGCGGAAGCGGGAATCGTCGCTGGCGCCGATGAAGGTCACGCCGCTCGCCGTGGTGATCGCGCCGCCGATGTTGGGGCGGCCGGTGCGCTGCTTGCCTTCAGGCAGGCTGTCGGTGATGCCGAGCGGCACTTGCCACGCCAGCTTACCGGTGACCGCATCGACCGCGCTCAGGCGGCCCCACGGGGTTTTCTGGCACATCAGTTTGGTGCCTTCGAGCTGGAACCGCCCCGAAACCGGGCCGCGCTCATAGGGCAGCGGGCCGTGCGAGGGGACCAGCGAGGTGACCTGGCCGAGATCGCTGGTGTTGACCAGGATCAGGTGGCGATCCGGATCATAGGCGGCGCCGCCCCAGTTCGCTCCGCCTTGCAGGCCGGGAAAACTGATCGTCGCCTGGTTGAACGCCACCGGCACATAGAGCCCGCCGGATACCATGCTGTTCTTGGCGATCCACGCCTCGCAGCCCGCCTTGAGTTCGGGCGTCACGTCGGCGACATCGGCCATGGCGAAGGCAGTGCGCGCCAGCGGCGGGGTGATGCGCGGCATGGGCTGGACCGGGCTGGCCTGCTCGCCCGGCACCTTGCTGGTGGGAACGCGGCGATAGTCGACCGGATGGATGGGCTTGCCGGTTACCCGGTCGAGCACGAACAGCAGGCCGTTTTTCGAAACGATGGCTACGGCGGGAACGGACTTGCCCTTGATCGGCACATCCAGCAGCAGTGGCGGGGCCTGGGTGTCGTTATCCCAGATGTCGTGCCGAACGACCTGAAAGTGCCACAGGTACTTGCCGGTGCGCGCATCCGCCGCGACGAGCGAGGTGCCATAGAGGTTGTCGCCCTTGCGGTCGCCGCCATAGCGGTCAAAGGCAGGCGCGCCGAACGGCATGTAGACGATCCCGCGCGCGGCATCGACGGTGAGAAAACCCCAGGCGTTGACGCCGGACCGGCGCTCGGCACTGCCGGGCTGCCAGGTTTCGTACCCCGGCTCGCCCTTGTGCGGCACCGAGTGGAAAGTCCAGACCAACTGGCCGCTGCGCGCATCCCATGCCCGCACGTCCCCCGCCGCGCCGAGTGGCGGAAACTCCTGTACCGCCGCGCCGGTGATGATCAGGTTCTCGAACACGATCGGCGGCGAAGTCATGCCATAGAACCGCGCTTCGGCTCCGTTGAGCACTTCGGGCGTCTTCATCTCGACCACGCCATGCGTGCCGAACCCTTCGGCGAAGGCCCCGGTCGCCGCATCGAGCGCGATCAGCCGGCCGTCACGCGTGCCGAAAACGATGCGCGGCTGGGTCTGCGCGTCGCCGGGCCAGTATTCGACGCCGCGCAGGCTGGGCTGGCCGGGGCCGGGGATCGCCGTGGCCCACAGTTCCTTGCCGCTGTCGGGATCGAGCGCGACGACCCGGCCATAGGGAGTCGAAACGAACATGCGCCCGCCCACCACCAGCGGCGTCACCTGCGATCCGGCGAAGCGGCTTCTGCGGCGCGAGATGTTGGGCGCGCCGCCAAGCCCTTCGGCCTGCCGCTGCGCTTCGGCATTGGCGTCGCCCGCTGCCGGATCCGCGGGCGGCTTCATGTGATAGGTCCAGGCCGGAATGAGGCTGGCAACGTTGGCAGGGGTGATTTCGCGCAGCGGCGAATGGCGCTGGCCGCCCTTGTCGTGGCCATAGGTCGGCCAGTCACCCTCAGGCGATGCCAGTGCCGATGCCGACAGCAGAAGCCCCGTCAATCCCAGCCAGCCAAGCCGCATTCCCTGTTCCCTTTGCCCTTTTATGGACCAGTTCGTACATAATGATTTGCTTGGCAAGCCGTTTCCGCTATCCTGCGACAAAATTGCCGGAGAGTTCAAAGCATGGCGGGCACGATTCTGGTCCTTAACGGGCCCAACCTCAATCTTCTGGGCGAGCGTGAGCCCGAGATCTACGGGCACGATACGCTCGCCGATATCGAGGCGGCGTGCCGCGCGGTGGCCGAACCGAGCGGCTATGCCATCGATTTCCGCCAGACCAATGCCGAGCATGAGATGGTCGACTGGATCCAGCAGGGCCGCAAGGGGCTGGCCGGGATCGTGATCAATCCGGCGGCCTTCACCTATGCCGCCTATCCGGTGCTCGATGCGATCAAGCTGGTCGACTGCCCGGTGATGGAAGTCCACATCTCCAACATCCACCGCCGCGAGGCGGAGTGGCGGTCTCGCTCGATCATGACCCAGGTCTGCACCGGGATCATATCCGGGCTGGGCGTCAATGGTTATCCGCTGGCCGTGCGCCACCTGATCTGGCTGCGCGAGCGCGCCAAGTGAGCGGTCCCGTCGCGGCTGTTTCGGGGACGGCTCCGGCGAACTGGACGGCGCGGGCGCTGGCCATCGTCGGGCTGTGCTTCGTTACCAACATGGTTGACGGCATGGACGTCAACATCATGTCCTACATCCGCGCCGCCTTGTCGAAGGACTGGGCGGTGGCCGATGATACCATGGGCTATGTGATGAGCGCGGGAACGCTTGGCATGGGCATCGGTGCCCTGCTGATCGCTCCCTTCGCCGACCGTTTCGGCCGCAAGCCGATCATCCTTGCCGCGCTGGCGCTGATGTCAGCCGGCATGATGGCCAGCGGCGTCGCGGGTTCGGTCGGGCCGCTGATGTGGTCGCGGCTGGTTGTGGGCATGGGCATCGGCACCGTGCTGGCGACCATGGCGGCGCTGGCCGCCGAATCGGCTCCGCAAGGCCATCAGGATATGGCGGTAGGCGTCGTGCAGGCCGGCTTCCCGCTCGCCGCCGTCGCGACCGGCTTTGTCGTCGGTCATTTCCAGCCGCTGATCGGCTGGCAGGCGCTGCTGCTGTGGGCGGGCGCGCTGACCACGCTGGTCCTGCCGGCGGCCTGGCTGATCCTGCCGGCGCGGTTGCCGGTAGCCGATCACGCCGCAGCCGGTGAGGGGAGCAGGGCTGGCCGGCTGTTCAGTCCGGAGTTCCGCACCCGCACGCTGCTGCTGTGGGTGGCGGTGTTCATGGGCCTGATGGTGCTCTATTCGATGCTCAGCTGGATCACCAAGCTGGCCAACGGCGCAGGGCTCTCCGACGCCAATTCGATCTATGCCGGGGCATTCTACAATATCGGTGCCTTCATCGGTACGACCTCGATGGGCCTGCTGACCACCCGCATACGCCCGACGCTGCTGGTGCCGGTGCTGCTGTCCTGCGCGGCGGTGGCCATGCTGATTTTTGGCAATATGGCGATGTCGGTCACCGGCGCGCTGGCCATGGCCTTCGTCATCGGCCTGACCCTTCAGGGCGGATACAACGGCATGTGGCCGATTGCCGCCGGTTCCTACCCGCAGGCCAACCGGGCTACCGGCATCGGCTGGGCCATGGGTGTGGGCCGGGGCGGGGCAGTCGTCGGGCCGATCGTTGCCGGGTACCTGATGGCGGCGAAGGTATCGCTTGCCTCGATCCTGGCGATCTACTGCGTACCGCTGCTGCTCTGCGCGTTGTGCGCCTGGGCTGTCGGCAGGGCGGTGCGCAAGGTGGAAGGTGCTGGCAACGCCGCATAATCCCCAACCTGATTGACGGACATTCGGCGGGGCTGGCAACGCGGGTTGCCGGCCCCGTTGTGGTTTTTCTGTCACAGAACGGGCGAAAATGTGCGCTGCCTTGACATGTACGAAACGGTACATGTACTGCCCGGTTAACTGCCCATGCGTGTGGCAGGTCATTTCCTTGGGAGGGGACATCTGATGCGTACCCACATTCGTACCGTTTTCCGCATTTCCGCCGCCGCTGCCGCGCTCGGCTGGTCGATGGCCGCGGCCGCGCAGGATGCGCAGGCCGATTCGGCTGACGCTGCCGCGCCGGGCGAAATCGTCGTCACCGGCTCCAGCCTGAAGGGCGTCGCCCCGGTCGGATCGACCCTCACCACCATCGGTCGCGCCGAGCTCGAAGAAACCGGTGCGCAGACCGTGCAGCAGGTGCTCAAGACCGTTCCTTCGGTCGTCGGCCTGCAGTCGGCCGGGCAGGGCAGCTATGGTTCGGCTGACGGCGCGGGCACCAACGCCCCGACCATCCACGGCCTCGGCGCGTCGGCCTCGAACTCAACGCTGATCCTGCTCAACGGCCACCGCCTGCCGGTTTCGGGCGTCAACCACGTGCTGGCGGACCCCAACATCATCGCCCCGCTGGCGATGGAGCGGGTCGAAGTCCTCGCCGACGGTGCCTCGTCGGTCTATGGTTCGGACGCGGTGGCCGGCGTTATCAACTTCATCACCCGCCGCAACGTCAACGGCTTCGAAGCCACGGTGCAGAAGGGCTTCGGCGAAAACTACGGTACGTTCAACGCCGGCGCGCTGTGGGGCAAGACCTGGGATACGGGTTCTTTCCTGGTCAGCTACAACTATTCCAACCGTGACAATCTGGCCGCTGCCGATCGCAGCTGGGCCCGCGCCAACCAGACCGCGCGCGGTGGCCGCAATTTCACGCCGAACCGCTGCTCGCCGGCGAGCATCACCGCAGGTGCGAGCACCTTCTACACGCCGTATACGGCCGCTGGCACGGTTGCCGGTGATTGCGATCCCTCGCTCTACTGGGACCTGCTGCCTTCGGAAAAGCGCCACAGCGTCTTCACTTCGGTCCAGCAGGACGTGGGTGACAAGCTGACGGTGACGGCCGACTTCATCTATTCGAACCGCACCAACGTCCAGAACGTGACGCGCGGCAGCGCTTCGGGCACGATCTACAACACCGGCGCGGTGCTGCCCGCCGGTCGTTCGGTCAATCCCTTCGCCGGCATCCTTGCCACGCTGCCCGGCGCGCCGACTTCGGCGACGGTGAACTTCAACGCCGATCAGCTCCTCGGCACCGGGGCGACGATCACCGGCAAGGCGGAAACCTTCTATGGCCGCCTCGATGCCGTCTATCACATCACCGATGCCTGGGACTTCAACGTCGGCGGGCTGATCGGCCGTGACAAGGCCCAGCTGATCAATCAGGGCCAGCTCAACACCGCCGTGTTCAATCTGGCGCTGAACGGCTTCCAGTCGGCGTCGATCAACGGCGTGACCCAGTCGGTCAGCCAGGCACTGACCGCCGCCAACGCCATCGACGTGTTCGGATCGGGCACCTCGGCAGCAACCAAGGCGCTGCTCACCGACAACCGCCAGGTGCAGATCGGCGACCAGACGATCAAGAACGTCTACGGTAAGCTCTCGGGTGACTTCTTCGAAATGCCCGGCGGCATGGCCAAGCTGGCAATCGGCGGCGAATTCCTTCAGTACACGCTGGGTCAGGACATCGTCCGCCCGAACAATCTGGGCATCGCCAGCGCCAATTCGGCCTTCCTGCACATCGATTACAACCGCAAGGTTTCCTCGGTTTACGGCGAAGTGTTCCTGCCGATCATCAAGGACAGCTTCGTCAAGTCGTTCGAAGTGATCCTGTCGGGCCGCATCGACCACTACAGCGATGTCGGCACCACCCGGAACCCGAAGATCGCCGCCAACCTCGAAGTGGTCGATGGCGTCAAGTTCCGCAGCAACTGGGCGCGCAGCTTCGTGGCTCCGGCGTTGACCAGCCGTGGGTCCAACGCCGCTGGCCTCACCGGTGAATCGGGCTTCAGCGGCATCAACGGCGCTGGCATCCCCGGCGGTTCGCCGACCATCCTGATCGCCAACTTCCCCGGCATCACCAGCGTTCCCGGCGCGGTTTGCGGCGCAACCTCGTGCACCATCGGCAACGTCAACGGCGTGCTGCTGACCGGCGGCAATGGCGCGCTCAAGCCGCAGACCGGCCAGGCCTTCAGCCTGGGCGTCGACCTGACCCCGCGCATGATCCCGGGCCTCAGCCTGTCGGTCACCTACTGGAACAACAAGCTGCGCGGCGGCATCACCGCCCCGCAGGGCGCGCTGGCACTGGGTGCGGCTGACCTGTCGTACCTGCTGCAGCTCTATCCCGCGGGCATGACTGCCGCGCAGATCGCTGCCGCCGGTTCGGGCCTGCCGCAGACCGGCAACATCGCCCAGCCGGCCTACTTCACCTACAACTTCCAGCAGAACAACGTGCTGAACCTGAATGTTTCAGGCCTGGACGTTTCCGCCGCCTACCGGATCGACACCAGCGTCGGCCGGTTTGACCTGGGCGCCGCCTTCAGCCGCAAGCTGAAGTTCGACCAGTTCATCGGCACCAACGGCAAGGTGTTCAGCGTGCTCGGCACGGCGGGCTTCAACACCACCTTCCCATCGGTAAAGTTCGAAGGCCGCTTCAACGTGGGCTACAGCTACGAAGGCATCAGCGCCGACGTGTTCGTCAACCATCTGGGCGGTTATCAGAACTGGTCGGGTTCGGTGGCCAACGCCGTTACCCGCACCAACGGCGTGCCGACCGGTGGCGGCGATCCGGTGAAGAGCTTCACCACGGTCGACCTGCACCTGGGCTACAAGCTGAAGAACATCGCGGTGATGAACGAAGCGCAGATCTTCGTCGATGCCACCAACCTGTTCAACACGGCGCCGCCGCAGTTCAACGCGTTCAACACCAACGGCAGCGTTGCCTACGATAACCAGAACGCCACTCCGCTGGGCCGCGTGGTGACCGTGGGCCTGCGCGCCAAGTTCTAAGTTCCACCCTGCCCCGCTCCGGGCCTTCGGGCCCGGGGCGGGGGCTTTTCCTTCTCATGACATCGGGGTTCGATCGTGCCTGAGGCGGCTCAAAGCGTGGGGATCGGTCGCGGTCGCGTCCTCGCAGGCTTGGTCGGGCGCGGGATCCTGGAATCGCGCACCCCCTGGATGCACGAACAGGAAGCCGAGGCGCAGAACCTGCGCCTGATCTATTCACTGTTCGATTTCACCGACCGGCGCTGGTCGGACGAAGATTTGCCGCGCCTGCTCGATGCGGCGCAGCGCGTCGGCTTTGCCGGCCTCAACGTCACCTTCCCGTTCAAGCAGGCGATCATCCCGTTGCTCGATGACCTGTCGACCGGTGCGCGCGCGGTCGGGGCGGTCAACACGGTTGCGTTCCGGGATGGCAAGCGGATCGGCTACAACACCGATGTCACCGGCTTTGCCGAGGGTTTTCGCGCCGGTCTGGCCGACGCACCGCGCAGCGCCGTGCTGCAACTCGGGTGCGGCGGGGCCGGTTCGGCCACCGCGCACGCCTTGCTCTCCAGCCTCGATGCCGGGCGACTGATCCTGTCCGACACCGATCATGCCCGGGCAGAGGCTTTGCGTGCGCAACTGGCCGAGGCCTATGGTGCCGACCGCGTCACGCTGAGCAGTGACGCCGTCGCCAGCGCGCGCGAAGCGGACGGCATCGTCAACGCCACGCCGATGGGCATGGACAAGTTTCCCGGCCTGCCGATTGCCGCCCAGGCCATCGAACCGCGCCACTGGATCGCCGACATCGTCTACTTCCCGCTGGTGACCGGCTTCCTTGCGGAGGCACGGCGCAAGGGTTGCCAGACGCTTGACGGCAGCGGCATGGCGGTTGGCCAGGCGGCCGATGCCTTCGAGATATTCACTGGCAAGACGGCGGATCGCCGCCGCATGCGCGCCAGCTTTGCCGCCTTCGTCAGCGATGGTCCGCGCGCTGCTGCCTGAGGTGTCGGTGCACGCCGCGTTTTCGCGTCGATCCAGCCGAATTTGCGCGGCAGCGGCGGGACAATTTGATACACAGTCCCGCTTGCCGCCTATTCGGCAGCCATTATTGTAATATCATATTGCAAAACCTCGACCGGGGCGGTCGAAATCGGGAGAATACCATGCGCAAATCCATCATCGCTGGCACCATGTTGCTCGTCGCAGCACCGCTGCTGGCAGCTTCGGAAACCAAGGATCCGGCAGCCGTCGCTGCGGGGACCTACACGGTGGACGGCAGCCATGCCACGGTGCTTGCCAAGGTGGTTCATCTCGGCTTTTCGACCACGACGGTGCGGTTCGATCAGGTGAGCGGCACGCTGACCTATGATCCGGCCAAAGCCGAAGCCGCCGCCGCCAGCATCACCGTTGCCACCGGCAGCCTCAATTCGGGCTTCGCCGCGCGCGACGAACATCTCAAGGGACCAGGTTTCTTCAACGCCGCCGCGTTCCCCAATGCGACCTTCGCGTCTACCCGCCTGGTCAAGACCGGTGCCGATACGGCTGACCTGCCGGGCCAGCTGACCCTGCTCGGCGTGACCAAGCCGCTGACGCTGCACGTCAAGTTCAACGGCTTCGGCAAGGGCATGGACGGCAAGACGCGGGTCGGCTTTTCGGCCACTGGCGCGATCAAGCGTTCGGACTTCGGCATGAAGACCTTCCTCGGCCCGGTGGCCGATGACGTCGCGCTGGAAATCGACGCCGAATTCGCTGGCAAGTAGGTCTGTAACAGGGGGGGAGGCGGCTTATGCGCAAGGTTCTGTCACTGCTGGCCTTGGCCAGCCTTCCCTCGCTCGCGCTGGCGCAGCCGGTGGCCGACGAAGCACCGCCGGCTGAAATGGCGGCCAAGGTGGCCGAGATGACCGCGCTCGCCGAGGCGGGCGGGGCGGGGCCGTTCAAGGCGGAAATGGTGGCCGACCCTTCGTTGCCGACCCATACCATCTACCGCCCGCGAGACCTTCGCGCGGCAACGCGCGCCGGGCCGTTGCCGGTGCTGGCCTGGGGCAACGGTGCCTGCACCAACATGGGCAACCGCTTCCGCTATTTCCTCACCGAGATCGCCAGCCAGGGTTACGTGGTTATCGCCATCGGCCCGGTTGGTCCGCGCGTGGCAGAGTGGAAGGCCAGCCTGGCCGCGCCCGATGCACCGGTTCCGGCAGACCGTGCGCCCAGTTCCTTTGCCTTCCAGCTTACCGACGCCATCGACTGGGCGATGGCGGAGAACAACCGGCGCGGCAGCCCCTATTACCATCGGCTTGATCCGGGGGCGATTGCGGTGGCGGGCCAATCCTGCGGCGGCTTGCAGGCGATCAGCGCCGCGTCTGATCGCCGGGTCAGGACGCTGATGGTGCTCAACAGCGGCACTTTTGCCGAGGGTACCAAGCCGCTTGCCGGAACCGGCGATGCCATCAAGGCCAGCCTGCGCCGTATCCATGTGCCGACCCTGTGGCTCTCGGGTGACGAGACCGATCAGGCGCACAAGAATGCCCAGGCCGACTATGCCGCATTCACCAATGCCGCCGCCGTCTGGGCCTGGCACAAGGGCACCGGCCACAGCACCCATTACCGCGAACCGCGCGGCGGGCTGTTCACCCCGGTGGCAACGGCGTGGCTCGACTGGCAACTGAAGCACCGCCGCGCGGCGGGCGGTGAATTCACCGGCCCGGACTGCCGGCTGTGCAAGGCCGAAGGCTGGACTGTTTCCAGCAAGCCCGCACAATGACTGCGGCGGTAATTACCCCGGAGCGCTACGCCCGTTCGGCCATTGTGCTGCACTGGCTGCTCGCGCTGTTGCTGGGCTTCCAGTTGGCGCTGGGCTGGCGGCTGGAGGGCATCGCCAAGGGGCTTGGTCAGTTCCAGGCCTACCAGTTGCACAAGTCCATCGGCATAGCGATCCTGCTGCTCAGCCTGGTGCGGCTGGGTGTGCGGCTGGTCAAGCCGCGACCGCCCGAGGCGGAAGGGCCGGCGGCGCTGCGCTGGCTGGCGCGGGTGACGCACTGGGCGCTCTATGGAGTAATGATCGGCGGGCCGCTCACGGGCTGGGCGGTGGTTTCGACCGCGAAAGTGAAGTTGCAGACCATGCTGTTCGGGGTGGTGCCCTGGCCCTCGCTGCCGCTGGGGCAGGGGTGGCACGATCCGGCGGCGGGGCTGCATTCGCTGCTCGGGCCGCTGCTGGCCGGGCTGGTGCTGCTGCACGTCGGCGGGGCGCTCAAGCACCATCTGGCGGGCGACGGCATATTGGCGCGGATGATGCCGGCGAGCGTGCAGGGGCGCAGTGCGCTGACACTTCGCGCCGCACTCGCGCTTGCCGGGCTGGGCGGTGCCATGGCGCTGGCGGCGCTGTGGCCGTTTGGCAACGCCGCAACGCCGCCGACCGCGCAGCAATCGGCGGCACCGGTGGTTCCGTCCGCAGTGTTGCCGACCTCTGAGCCCAGTGAAACTCCGTCCGCCGCAGCCAGCGAAGCGGCGAGCGATACGGCCAGTGCCGCACCGTCCGAAGCGGCGCACGAGGCGGCTGCCGCCTGGGCGGTGGAGCCGGGCGGCAGGTTGGGTTTCCGCGCGGACTATTCCGGCAGCGCGGTGGAGGGCAGTTTCCACAAGTGGAATGCCG
Organism: Sphingomonadales bacterium; assembly: GCA_028869175.1. Taxonomy (GTDB): domain Bacteria; phylum Pseudomonadota; class Alphaproteobacteria; order Sphingomonadales; family Sphingomonadaceae; genus Novosphingobium. The sequence continues at coordinate 11,034 of JAGWTB010000035.1, read as the reverse complement.
ACATCGTCTTCAGCGCTGACGATCTGGAACACTCGCGCATCCGCGTCGCGGTCGATCTCGCCTCGGCCGACACCGCTGATGCCACGCGCGATGAAATGCTGCGCAGCGACAGTTTCTTCGATGTCGCGGCGCATCCCAAGGCGGTATTCACGGCCAATTCGATCCACCAGCACGGCCATGGCTATGTCGCCAATGGCACCTTGTCGCTGCATGGGCACGACAGGCCGCTGGCCTTGCCCTTCACCCTGACCATCGACGGCAACCGGGCCACGGCGAGCGGATCGGCGCGGCTCAATCGCACCGATTTCGGCGTGGGCGGCGGCGAATGGGCGTCTACCGACCAGATCGGCGATGGTGTTTCGATCAGCTTTTCGCTGAAGGCGAAGCGCCGCTGAACACGGCGGCGGCGTAACCGCATGGTTCACAACGCAGGGGCGTTGCCTCTGCAGGCAAGGGGCATTTCCAATTGCGCCCTTTCCGATTCTCGGCAAAGCCATGCTGCGAAGCCGTGGCCCTGCCCGGCGAACCATGACTCAACGCCAGGGAATACCGACCATGTACGATGATCAGCCCGCTGCTGCTGGCACTTCCGCGAAGCCCAAGGGCACCCCGGTCTACAAGCGGATGCTCGACCTGTTCGAGGCCGAAGGCATCAAGACGCTGTTCGGCATTCCCGATCCGAACTTCGTTCACCTGTTCCTCGAAGCTGAAAAGCGCGGCTGGACCGTGGTTTCGCCGCACCATGAGGCTGCTGGCGGGTTCATGGCCGAAGCCGCCGCGCGGATCACCGGCAAGCCGGCGGTTGCCATTGGTACGCTTGGGCCAGGCATGGCCAACCTGATGCCGGCAATCCAGTGCGCCAAGGTGGAGAACACTCCGGTGATTTTCCTGGGCGGCCAGCGCGCCCGCATCACCGAGCAGCGCGTGCGGCGCGGTCGTATCCAGTTCGTCCGGCAGGAGCCGATGATCGAGGATTCGGTCAAGTATTCCGGCGTGATCGAATATGCCGATCAGGTCGACGAGATCATCCGCGAGGCCGTGCGCATCTCGCTCTCGGGCACGCCGGGGCCGTGCTACATCGAATATCCGCAGCATGTTGTGCTGGAAGAGGTCGATTCCACCCCGGTCCTGCCGCCGCATCGCTATCGCCTGGTCAACCAGGGTGCCGACGGTGACCGTATCGCCGAAGCCGCCGAACTGATCCGGGGGGCCAAGAACCCGATCCTGCTGGTCGGCCACGCCGTCCACTGCACCAAGTCCGGCGCGGCGGTGAAGGAACTGGCGCTCAAGATGAACTGCCCGGTGATCCAGACCTCGGGCGGCACCTCGTACATCGAGGGTATCGAGGACCGCACCTTCCAGTATGTGTTCTCCGACGCTTCGATCGACGCGGTGGAAGAATGCGACGTCGTCGTCGCCATCGGCACCGAACTGGGCGAGCCGCTGCATTTCGGCCGCTGGCGGCACTGGTATGACGGCGAAGCCACCCGCAAGTGGATCTACATCCAGCAGGACCCGACCGCCATTGGCGTCAATCGCCCTATCGACGTGCCGCTGGTTGGTGACCTGCGCGCCGTGGTGCCGCAGCTTTCGCGCGCCATCGGCGATGCCCTGCCCGAAGCGGCGGGCCTCAAGCGCTTCATGGAAGACGGCGCGGCCGAGCTGGACGAACTGGCCGAAGAAACCCTCTCCAAGAGCGACGGCACCGGCGAAGTGGCGGTTCACACCAGCCGCTTCATCGTTGAGGCGACCAAGGCCTTCCCGAAGGACGGCATCATGATCCGCGACGGCGGCGCATCGGTGATCTTCGGCTGGACCTACAACCAGTGCAAGCCGCACGACGTGATCTGGAACCAGAACTACGGCCACATCGGCACCGGCCTGCCCTATGCCACCGGCGCGATGCTGGCCGATCAGGCGCACACCGGCAAGGTGCGCCCGGGTATGCTGGTCACCTCTGACTCCTCGTTCCTGTTCCACATCGGCGAACTGGAAGTGGCGGTGCGCCGCAACCTGCCGCTGGTCTGCGTGGTCGCGGTCGACTTCCAGTGGGGCCTTGAAGTGGGCGTCTACAAGCGCACTTTCGGCCAGGGCACGGCGGAAACCGGCACCCACTGGTCCGACAAGGTGCGGTTCGACAAGATCGCCGAGGGCTTCGGTGCCTATGGCGAATTCGTGAAGACGGCGGAAGAGATCGGCCCGGCCATCGCCCGCGCCTATGCCCACGGCGGCCCGGCAGTGATCCACGTGCCGATCGATCCGAAGGCGAACTCGGAAGAAATGCCCAAGTACGAACGCTTCCGCACCTGGTATGCCGAAGGTACGCAGTGAAAAGTTCCTCCCCGCAAGCGGGGAGGTGGCAGCCGCGTAGCGGCTGACGGAGGGGGCTATCGTCCTGGCGCAACCCGGATAGGGGGTGCCATGCCGGTAGCCCCCTCCACCATTCTACGAATGGTCCCCCTCCCCGTGGCGGGGAGGATAACGGGAGAGGACAGGACATGCGCGAATATCTGAAGCTTTACATCGACGGCCAGTGGGTCAATCCCGCCGAACCGAAAACCGCCGAAGTGATCAATCCGGCCACTGAGGAAGTCTCCGGCACCATCGCCGTCGGCTCGGTGGCGGACATTGACCGCGCGGTCGCCGCTGCTCGCCGCGCCTTTGCTGGCTGGTCGGTGACTTCGGTCGCGCAGCGCGTGGACATCCTCCAGGCCATCGAAGCCGAATACCAGCGCCGCATGCAAGAGCTTGGCGAGGCGGTGATGGAGGAAATGGGCGCGCCGGCTTCGCTGGCCTGCGGCTTCCATACGTTCCTCGGCCTTGGTCACTTGCAGACCGCGATTACCGTGCTGAAGGAATACAAGTTCGAAGAACAGCGCGGCGTCACCACCATCCGGCGCGAGCCGATTGGCGTCTGCGGCCTGATCACCCCGTGGAACTGGCCAATGAACCAGACCTGCGTGAAGATATTCCCGGCGCTCGCCACCGGTTGCACCATGATCCTGAAGCCGCCGCAACTCGCCCCCTATTCGGCGCAGATCCTTGCGGAAATCCTGCACAGCTCGGGCGTACCGGCAGGCGTGTTCAACATGGTCCAGGGCAGCGGCGCGGTGCTCGGCACGGCGCTGACCAAGCATCAGGATGTCGACATGATCTCGTTCACCGGCTCGGAACCGGTTGGCGTGCAGATCAGCAAGGATGCCGCCGACACGGTCAAGCGGGTCGGGCTCGAACTGGGCGGCAAGAGCGCGTTCATCGTGCTCGACGATGCCGCGCTGGCAGACAACGTCGCCGGGGCCACTGCGGGCATGATGGGCAATTCGGGCCAGACCTGCTCTGCCGGGTCGCGCCTGCTGGTGCCCGCCGCAAGGCTGGACGAAGCGAAGAAGGTCGCTGCCGAGACTGCCAATGGCGTCAGCGTCGGCGATCCGACGGGCAATGTCGCCATGGGGCCGGTGGTGTCCAAGGGGCAGTACAACACGATCCAGGACTACATCCAGAAGGGCATCGACGAAGGTGCCGAACTGATCGCCGGCGGGCTGGGCCGGCCCGAGGGAATCGCGAAGGGTGCCTTCGTACGCCCGACCGTTTTCGTCGCCACCAACGACATGGTCATCGCCCGCGAGGAAATCTTCGGCCCGGTGCTGGTCGTCATTCCCTACAAGGACATCGATGACGCTGTTGCCATCGCCAATGACAGCACCTTCGGCCTTGGCGGCTATGTCAACGGCACCGATGCCGCGCAGTGCAAGGCCGTCGCCCGGCGGATGCGCACGGGGTGGGTGTCGATCAACGGCGGCTTCGATTTCCACGCGCCGTTCGGCGGCTACAAGCGCTCGGGCAATGGCCGTGAATGGGGCGAGTTCGGCTTCGAGGAATACCTTGAAGTCAAGTCGATGATCGAGCCGGCTCCCGCCGGCTGATCCCGCAAGGCTGATCCATGACATGCCCGGGCTCGCGCAAGCGGGTCCGGGTTTGTCATGTCGGCGAACATCTGGCAGGGCGTGGAGGTCCATGACCTATCCGCCGCCCCGAACCCGCCGCCTGATCATGCTGTTTGCGATGGTCGGCGCGGTGATGAACCAGGTCGACACGACGATTGCCAATGTCGCCCTGCCGCACATGCAGGGCTCCACTTCGGCCTCGCGCGAGCAGATCACCTGGGTGCTGACGTCCTATATCGTCGCCTCCGCCATCTGCACCCCGCTCACCGGCTGGCTGGCGAGCCGCTTTGGCCGCAAGCGCCTGATGCTGGTGTCCATCCTGGGTTTCACCTTCGTTTCAGGCCTGTGCGGTATCGCCGCCAACCTCGGCCAGCTCATCGCATTCCGGCTGTTGCAGGGCATGTTCGGATCGGCGCTGGTGCCGATGAGCCAGGCGACCATGCTCGACATCACCCCGCCGGAGGAACACGGCAAGGCCATGGCCCTGTTCGGCCTCGCGGCCATTCTCGGTCCGCTGGCCGGGCCGCTGCTGGGCGGCTACCTGACCTCGGCGTTTTCGTGGCACTGGGTGTTCCTGATCAACCTGCCGCTGGGGCTCATTGCCTTCCTTGGCCTTTCGGCGAACATGCAGGAAGTGCGCTCGGCCCATCCGATGCGGTTTGACGGGCTGGGCTTCGCGCTGCTGGCTATCGGAGTCGGGGCGTTCCAGCTGATGCTTGATCGCGGGCAAATGCTTGACTGGTTCGAATCGCGCGAGATCTGGGTCGAGGCGATCGTGGCGGGCACTGCGGCCTATCTGATGCTGGTCCACGTTTCGACCACGGCGCACCCCTTCGTCAGCCCGGCGGTTTTTCGCGACCGCAATTTCGTGATCAGTACCGGGCTCGGTTTCATCCTGGGCATCATGATCTATTCCGTCCTGTCGCTGCTGCCGCCGATGATGGCGGAACTGATGGGCTATCCGATCATGTCCATCGGCATGGCCATGGCACCGCGCGGCATCGGCACGATGATCGCCACGCTGTTTGCCGGCTGGATGGTCGGCAAGATCGACGGGCGGCTGATGGTTTTTGCCGGGCTGATGATCGGTTCGATGTCATCGTGGGTGCTGTCGAACATGACGCTTGAGGCAGACGCCACGCCGATCATCGTTTCGGGCGTACTCAACGGCATGGGATCGAGCCTGATTTTCGTCCCGCTCGCGGCGATGTCCTTCGCCACGCTGAACCCGCGCTATCGCAACGAAGGTGCGGCCGTCGGCACGCTGATCCGCAACCTGGGCGGATCAATCGGCATCGCCGTCGTCCAGGCCGTTACCATCCGCAACGAGGCGACGGTACAATCCCGCCTGATCGAAGGCGTGCGGCCAGACAATCCGGCGATCAACGCCGGCATGCCGGACCTCGATTTTTCGTCGATCCCGGCGCTTTCGGGCATCGACCATGAAGTGGTGCGCCAGGCGCTGATGGTGTCCTATGTCGATGTGTTCTGGGCGCTGTTCGTCATCGGGGCGTTCTCGGCCCCGCTGGTGTTCCTGCTGCGCAAACCGGCGGCAGCGAAGCAGGGGTAAGTGAGTCAATTCCACTTCCGGTCAATTCCACTTCCGTTCGTGTCGAGCGTAGTCGAGACACGTTGCGCGCGGTGTCTCGACTACGCTCGACACGAACGGAGGTACGTAGAGTTCATTCGAACCGGACTTGCCTAACCCCGCACAGGCAGCGCCCGGCCATAGTGGGCGCGGACCAGTGCGAGGAACGGGCTGTCAGCATAGCGAAGCGCGTCCGATTCCGCCGCGTAGAGCAGACCGATCTCGCGCTGCAGGTCGAAGTCCTTCACCCTTACGAAACGCGCCTGCGGCTCGCGGAAACTCTCGGGCATCATGCCTACGCCCTGTCCGGCGCGCACCACGGCCATGACGCGCGCGTCGCTGGTGGTCTTGAGCACGAAACGCGGGCGCACGCCGCGCTCGGTGAAAAAGCGGCTGATCTCCGGCAGAGCCTCGCAATGGCGACGAACGACCATGCGGTCGCCGGCGAGCTGTTCGGCTTCGATCACCTCGGCATCGGCGAGCGGGTGGCCGATGGGCAGCACCATCATGTAGCGTTCGCTGCGCAGCGGTTCGGGACGGAACCGCGCGTGGTGCGGGCGCAGCACGGTTAGCGCGAGGTCAAGCCGCCCGCGATCGAGCCGTTCGGCCAGGTCGCGTTCCGAGCCGTCGAGCATTTCCAGCACTTCATTGGCGGCATTGCCCCGGTGCGCGGCAAGCAGGCTTTCGATGATGGCACCAGGGATGGTGTTCAGCAGGCCAACGCGCAACACGCGCGGTTGAGGTACGTGGGCCAGTTCCTGCAAGGCCAGTTCGTATTCCGCCGCCATGCGCCGCGCGCGGACAAGGAAGCGGCTCCCTGCCGGAGTGAGCGTCACGCGGCGGGTATCACGATCAAACAGGCGCGCGCCGAGCTGACGTTCCAGCTTGGCGATACCGGCTGACAGCGTTGGCTGGGTCACCGCCACCTGCTTGGCCGCGCGGCTGAAATTGCCAAGCTCGGCCACGGCCAGGAAATAGCGCAGCATGTAGCGATCTATCATAGACACGGCCTATCACCGGTGCGGCGAAATTTCAATTTTTGCACGGACTGCACTTGCGGTAGAACGGACACGAAATCTGGGAGAGTCTGAGCGATGAGCGCCCCCGTCCTGCAAACCTCGGTCAACCTCGAAAGCCCCGAAGCCAGGGCGCGCGATGCGCACAATCGTGCATTGGCCGCCGAACTGCGGGCAAAAGTCGCGCAAGCCGCGCTTGGCGGGGATGAACGCAGCCGCGAGCGGCACGTGAGCCGGGGCAAGCTGCTGCCGCGCGAACGGGTGGAGCGGTTGCTCGATCCGGGTTCGCCGTTCCTCGAACTGGGCCAGCTTGCCGCGAACGGCATGTATGGTGACGAGGTTCCCGGGGCAGGCATCATCACCGGCGTCGGCCGCATTTCGGGCCGCCAGTGCATGATCTTCGCCAACGATGCGACGGTGAAGGGCGGAACCTATTTCCCCCTGACCGTGAAGAAGCACATCCGCGCGCAGGAAGTGGCCGAGGCGAACCGGCTGCCGTGCGTCTATCTGGTCGATAGCGGTGGCGCGAACCTGCCCAACCAGGCCGAAGTCTTTCCGGATCGTGATCACTTTGGCCGGTTCTTCTTCAATCAGGCGCAGATGAGCGCCAAGGGCATTCCGCAGATCGCCAGCGTGATGGGCAGCTGCACCGCCGGCGGGGCCTATGTCCCGGCGATGAGCGATGAGAGTGTCATCGTGAAGGAACAGGGCACCATCTTCCTTGCCGGTCCGCCGCTGGTCCAGGCGGCGACGGGCGAGGTAATCTCTGCTGAAGACCTGGGTGGCGGCGAACTGCACAGCCGCAAGTCGGGCGTCACCGATCATCTTGCCGACAACGATGAGCACGCGCTGACCATCGTGCGCGACATCGTCAGCCACCTTGGCGGCATTCACCGGCACAACCTGCCGTTGCAGGCCCCCAAGCCGCCGAAGTATGATCCGGAGGAACTCTACGCGGTTGTGCCGGACGATGTGCGTGCGCCCTATGACGTCCACGAAGTGATCGCCCGGATCGTCGATGGCAGCGAATTTCACGAATTCAAGGCGCTGTACGGCAATACCCTGGTCTGCGGCTTTGCGCATATCTGGGGCATGCCGGTGGCGATCCTGGCCAACAACGGCGTGCTGTTTTCCGAAAGCGCGCAAAAGGGCGCGCACTTCATCGAGCTTGCTTGCCAGCGCGGCATCCCGCTGCTGTTCCTCCAGAACATCAGCGGCTTCATGGTTGGCGGCAAGTATGAGGCGGAAGGCATTGCAAAACATGGCGCGAAGATGGTGACGGCGGTGGCAACGGCGACAGTGCCCAAGCTGACCGTGCTGATCGGCGGCAGCTTCGGCGCAGGCAACTACGGCATGTGCGGCCGCGCCTATGATCCGCGCTTCCTGTTTACCTGGCCCAACGCCCGCATCAGCGTGATGGGCGGCGAGCAGGCAGCCAGCGTGCTGGCGACGGTACACCGCGATGCCGCCAAGTGGTCTGCGGAAGATGCCGAAGCCTTCAAGGCCCCGATCCGCCAGAAGTACGAGGACGAAGGCAACCCCTACTACGCCACCGCCCGGCTGTGGGATGATGGGGTGATCGATCCGGCGCAGACGCGGGACGTGCTGGGGCTGGCCTTGGCGGCGTGTCTGGAAGCGCCGGTGCCCGAGAAGCCGCAGTTCGGGGTGTTCCGGATGTGATGGGGCGGAATTGTACCCTCTCCCTGTCTCGGGGAGGTGTCGGACGATGACCGACGACCGCCAGGTACCTCCCCGGAACGGGGAGGGGGACCGCGCGGCGCAGCCGCGTGGTGGAGGGGTGCTCTCCGCTAGCGATGAAGCCTTCCGCCTCGCCAAGCGCGAGCGTCGTTCGGGGAACTTGCCCGAAGTCCTGGTCTGGCGTGAACTGCGCCAGCGGCCCGGCGGGTTCAAGTTCCGCCGCCACCATCCCTTGAGCAGGCTGGTGCTCGATTTTGTCTGTCTGCAAGCCCGGCTCGTAATCGAGATCGACGGGCACGCCCACGATTGTGGAGACAGGCCGGAGCGGGACCGGCGCCGGGATATGTACCTTGAGTCGCAAGGGTTTGCGGTGTTGCGGTTGCCCGCGCGTATGGTGCTGGGCGATCTTGATGGCGCTATTGCGGCGATTGTCGTCAAATGCGGAGAGCGGTTACCCCTCCACCACCAGCCTGCGGCTGGCGGTCCCCCTCCCCGTGCCGGGGAGGTACTTTGTTCATGAACGTCACCATATCCTTCACCGGTGGGGTCACGCCCGAACTCGCGGCGCAGTTCCAGACGGTTTGTGCCGAGGTGGCGCAGGCCAAGGTCGGGCAGCTTACCGTGCTGATGGCCAGCCGGGGCGGGGACGTCACGTCCGGGCTCGCCATGTTCAACACGCTGCGGATGATGCCGTGCCGGGTGCGCACGGTGAACATGGGGCAATGCGGCTCGATCGCGGCGACGATCTACCTTGCCGGATCGGCGCGGCAGGCGATGCCGACCGCGAATTTCTTCCTCCACGCTGCGTCCTATGTCGAAGGGGCGGAGGCGGGGAAGGTTTCGCCCAATACCGCGCTGATCCTTGCGCCGTTCCGTGACCTGCTCGGCTGGGATCAGGCGCGGCTGGACAAGCATTTTTCCTCGCCGGTGGAAACCTACCTCACCGTCGGTGAGGCCGCCGAACTGGGCATGGTGACCGACCTGACCCAGCCCGCATGGCCGCAGGGTGAGCTGGCCGCCGTGCTCAACCCGCACGGGGCCGAAGCGCCCCGGCTCGATGCGTTCATCGCCCGCCTGCACAAGAAGGCCCGATCATGATCAAATCCCTCCTCATTGCTAATCGCGGCGAAATCGCCTGCCGGGTCATCCGCACTGCTCACCGCATGGGCATCCGCACCGTCGCGGTCTATTCCGATGCCGACGCCGATGCGCTGCACGTGCGACTGGCGGACGAGGCGGTGCATATCGGTCCGTCGCCGACGCGCGAATCCTACCTTGTCGGCGAGAAGATCCTCGCGGCGGCAAAGGCGACCGGGGCCGAGGCTATCCATCCGGGCTATGGCTTCCTTTCGGAGAACGCCGAATTTGCGCAGGCCGTGCTCGATGCCGGGCTGGTCTGGGTCGGGCCGAAGCCGCATTCAATCACCGCCATGGGGCTGAAGGACGCCGCCAAGAAGCTGATGGACGCTGCCGGAGTGCCGACCACGCCCGGCTACCTGGGTGACAATCAGGACCCGGCGCACCTGGCCGCCGAGGCCGGGAAAATCGGCTATCCGGTGCTGATCAAGGCAGTCGCCGGCGGCGGCGGCAAGGGCATGCGGCTGGTGGAGGCGGCGGCGGACTTCGCCGATGCGCTCGCCTCTTGCCAGCGCGAGGCGGCCAGTTCGTTCGGCAATGCCCACGTGCTGATCGAGAAATACATCCTCTCTCCCCGCCACATCGAAGTGCAGGTGTTCGGCGACAGCCACGGCAACGTCGTCCACCTGTTCGAGCGCGACTGTTCGATGCAGCGCCGCCACCAGAAGGTGGTGGAGGAAGCCCCCGCGCCGGGGATGGACGAGGCCACCCGCGACGCGCTGTGCGCCGCCGCCGTCCGTGCGGCCAAGGCGGTGGACTATCAGGGCGCGGGTACCATCGAATTCATCGCCGACGGCTCCGAGGGCCTGCGCGCCGACCGTATCTGGTTCATGGAAATGAACACCCGCCTGCAGGTGGAGCACCCGGTTACCGAGGAAATCACCGGGCAGGACCTCGTAGAATGGCAGCTCCGCGTCGCCAGCGGCGAGCCGCTGCCGCTGAAGCAGGAAGAGCTCGCGATAGACGGCTGGGCGATGGAAGTGCGCCTCTATGCCGAGGACCCGACCAAGGGGTTCCTGCCTTCCATCGGCAAGCTGAAGGATTTCAGCTACTCCGAAGCCACCGCCCGGATCGACACCGGGGTGGAAGTCGGCGCGGAAATATCGCCGTTCTATGACCCGATGATCGCCAAGTTGATCGTCCACCGCGATACCCGCGACGCGGCGATCATGGGGCTGCGCGAGACACTGGCCGAGGGGGTCTGCGGCCCGCTGGTGACCAATTCGGGCTTCCTCCACCGCCTGCTGGGCGACGCCGATTTCCGCGCCGGGACGGTCGACACCGGGCTGATCGGGCGCAAGCTGGAGGAGCTGACCGCACGGCCCGAGCCTTCGCACGAGGAGCTCGCCCGCGCCGCCTCGCGCCTGATGGGCAGGCCGGGCGAAGGGCCATGGGCCAGCCACCTCGGCTTCCGGCTCAACGCCGCGCCGCGCCGCGAGATGCGCCTCGCCGACCAGTACGGCCGCCACTGGGACGTTGATCTGTTGGGTGAACCGGCGGAAGACTTCTGGCCCGCCCAGGCCGAAACCACCATCGACGAGGGCGGCGAGCGCTTTGTCATCCATGCCTACCGCGCAGCGGGCAGCCATGAAGGCGTGGCTTCCACCGGCGCGATCCTCTCGCCCATGCCGGGCAAGGTGATCGCGGTGGA
>JAGWTB010000126.1 GCA_028869175.1 Sphingomonadales bacterium | reverse complement strand
GGCTGTCGCGGGTGATGCCGGGGAGGATGGTGCCGGTGAGCGCGGGGGTGACGAGGGTGCCGTCGTCGAACACGAAGTAGAGGTTCATGCCGCCGAGTTCCTCGATCCACTTGTGTTCGGCGGCGTCGAGGAAGACGACCTGGTCGTGGCCGCGCTCAATGGCTTCGGCCTGGGGGACGAGGGAGGCGGCGTAGTTGCCGCCGCACTTGGCGGCGCCGGTGCCGCCGGGCGCGGCGCGGGTGTAGTCGCTGACCCAGATCGACACCGCGGGGGCGCCGGACTTGAAGTAGTTGCCCGCCGGGCTGGCGATGACGATGTACTTGTAGGCCTTGGCCGGGCGCACGCCGAGGAACGCTTCGGTGGCGATCATGAACGGGCGCAGATAGAGGCTGGCGCCGTCCATCGCGGGGACCCAGTCGCGATCGGCATTGACCAGCAGGCGGACCGATTCGACGAAGGTTTCCTCAGGCAGGCTGGGCATGGCGAGGCGGGCGGCCGAGGCGTTGAAGCGGGCGGCGTTGGCTTCGGGGCGGAACAGGGCGAGGCCGCCGTCGGGCTGCTGGTAGGCTTTGAGGCCTTCGAAGATTTCCTGCGCGTAGTGCAGCACCGATGCCGCCGGATCGAGCGGGATGGGGCCGCGCGGGCCGATCTGGGCGTTGTGCCAGCCATCCGCCTCGGTCCAGTCGATGGTGACCATGTGATCGGTGAAATTGGTGCCGAAGCCGGGGTTGGCCAGCACCGCCGCGCGCGCGTCCGCCGGGGTGGGGGCGGGGTGGGGCTGGCGGGTGAAGGCGATCATGGCGGGCTCCTTGGAATGGCGGATGGTGCTGTGTATGAAAATTACGTTATCGGCAAATGAAAAGTAATTTTCGTTCCGAGTATTGGATGTCGTTTCGGGGATTAGGCTGAATTTCCTGTGCCGCCAAGGGGTGAAGCGCGGGCCGGGGCCTTGGGGAAATTGCGAAGCAATCTTGCGCGTTTGCGCAACGATGATAGCGTGCGCGCCATCACTCCCCCACGGAGGCTTGGGACATGAACAGGATGGTTTCGCTGGCGGCGGTGGCGCTGCTTCTGGTTGGTGGCGCGGCGGGCGCGGGCAAGCCGCAGGACAACGACACACCGCCGGGCGGGGATATTCCCGCGAAGTTTGCCTATCCCGACACCGCCAACGATTACGTGAAGCGCGAGGTGATGATCCCGATGCGGGATGGCACCAAGCTGTACACGGTGATCGTGATTCCGAAGGGTGTGAGCAACGCGCCGATCGTGCTGACGCGCACGCCGTACAACGCGAGCAAGCGGGCGAACCGGATGGACAGCCCGAACGTGCTGTCGGTGCTGCCGCTGGCGGACGAGGATTTCGTCAAGGCCGGGTATATCCGGGTCTATCAGGACATTCGCGGCAAGTACAAATCGCAGGGTGACTACATCATCACCCGGCCGCCGGTGGGCAAGCTGAACCCCACGAAAGTGGACCACACCACCGATGCCTATGACACTATCGACTGGCTGGTGAACAAGGCCAACCTGCCCGAGAGCAACGGGCGCGTGGGGATGATCGGATCGTCGTATGAGGGCTTCACCGTGGTGATGGCGCTGCTGCACCCGCATCCGGCGCTGAAGGTGGCGGCGCCGGAAAGCCCGATGATCGACGGGTGGATGGGCGACGACTGGTTCCACTATGGCGCGTTCCGGCTGGCGAACATCGGCTGGATCGGCTCGCAGACCGGGTTCAAGGGCGCGGGCGAGGAAGCGCAGACCGGGATCTACGACAACTACGAGGAATTCCGCCGCTATGGCGGGGCGAACGAGTGGGCGCAGCGGTCGGGCTTTGCCAAGCTGCCGGCGTGGAACAAGATGCTGGAGCACACCAGCTATGACGAGTTCTGGCAGTTGCAGGCGCTGGACAAGCTGATTGCCGCCAACCCTTCCAACGTGCCGACGCTGTGGGAGCAGGGGCTGTGGGATCAGGAGGACATCTATGGCGCGATCCATGCGTGGGAGGCGCTGAAGGGCGCGGGGCACCTGGGCAACAACTTTCTGGTGATGGGGCCGTGGCGGCACAGCCAGATCAACCGCGAGGGGCGCGAGCTGGGGCCGTTCAAGTGGAACGGCGATACCGCCGCGCAATTCCGGCATGACATGGTGCTGCCGCTGTTCAACCAGTACCTGAAGGATGGCCCGGCGGCGAACCTGCCGGCGGCGACGCTGTACAACCCGGCCGAGGATAAGTGGGACAGGTTCAGCGAATGGCCGCTGGCCTGTGAGAGCGGGTGCAAGGCGCCGCTGACGCCGGTGTTCCTGGGCGAGGGCGGCGGGCTGGGGTTTGCCAAGGGTGCGGGCGGCGAGGATTCGTATGTGTCCGACCCGGCCAACCCGGTGCCGCACCTGCCGAGGCCGGTGAACTTCGGCGACGGGCGCTGGGGGGACTGGCTGGTTTCGGACCAGCGGCATGTCGATGGGCGGACCGACGTGATGGTCTACCAGACGCCGGTGCTGAGCGCGCCGGTGAAGGTTTCGGGGGTGCCGTTTGCGGACCTTTACGCGAAGACCACCGGGACCGACGGCGACTTCGTGGTGAAGATCATCGACGTGTTCCCCGACGAGGTGGCGAGCAACCCGAAGATGGGGGGCTATGAGCTGCCGATCAGCCTGGACATCTTCCGGGGGCGGTATCGCGAGAGTTTCGAGCACCCGAGCGCGATTCCGGCAGGGCAGGTGCAGCGCTACAAGTTCCGGCTGCCGGCGGTGAACCATGTGTTCCAGCCGGGGCACCGGATCATGGTGCAGGTGCAATCGAGCCTGTTCCCGCTGTATGACCGCAACCCGCAGACCTTCGTGCCGAACATCTTCACCGCGAAGAAGGAGGATTTCCGGAAGGCGACGGTGTCGCTGGAGCGGGGTGGCGAGAATGCCAGCGCGGTGTGGTTGCCGGTGGTGAAGTAGGGGGCGGGTTGGCCCACGTTTGCACTTGCTGCGAGGAAAAGGGCAGCCCTTCGACAAGCTCAGGGCGGACGGTTCCTGTTCGATAAGGCTTGGGGGCAGACCGGGAATTTCGTCCTTGCCTGCCCCCGATCTCGTTCAATCCAGCCGCCTGGGGCCGCCGGTGCCCATGTACTTGGCGAGGTTGTAGTGCAGGTTCGTCACCTTGCGCTCCTGCCACGGGTTGGGGAGGTTCCCCCGGAAGCCGCGTGAGTGGTAGCCGCGCTGGACTTCGACCATGTTCGAGATGTCCTGCGCGATGACGTAGGGCCACTTGTCGAGATCCTGCTCGACGTAAGTCCATTCGGTCTTCGGTTCCTCGCCCTCGGGGAAGCGGTCGAGCGCGACGGCTTCGAAGATGCACTTGTCCGGATCGTTGCCGTAAGGGCGGACGCGGTAGGCGAGCGCGAACGTCGGGCCGGGGATGAAGTTGACGTTCGGGAAGATCGACAGCGCGAGGCCGGCGGCGGCGATCTGCGCGTCGGTCAGTTCGGGCCACTGCACGCCGCGCGCGGCATCGACCGCGATCGCCTTGTTCAGCCAGTGCTTGTGGACTTCGGCCGCCGGGGTGCCTTCGGGCAGGTCGGTGGGCAGGTCCTGCGCGGTTTTCACCAGCGTTTCCGAGGTGCTGGCGCCGATGGTTTCCCAGTATTCCATTTGCATCTGGGCGATGGTGGTGCGCGGGTCGCCATCGCCGGCGGCGCGGTGGACCGAGGTATCGACGGCGGTGCCTTCCTCGCGGTGGGCTTTGCTGTCGAACCCGGTCTGGCCGTGGAGGCCGAACGACTTCGAGAACGAGTAGAAATCCCCGTACTTCAGCAGTTGCGGGTGCGTGCCCTGGACGTGGTAGGGTTCGAGGAAGGCTTCCAGCGCGACCTTCCAGTTGCAATCGAAGATGCCCCAGAAGCGGAAGCGGTAGCGCATCCTGTCGAACTGGAACGGGTCGATCACGGTGTTGATCGGCTTCAGGAATTCTTCCAGCGGGCCGCAGTCCGGGTCCATGTTGATCCACAGCCAGCCGCCCCAGGTGCCGACCTTGACCGGCGTGAGGCTGGTGTTTTCCTCGGTCAGCGCGCCGCCCCAGTCCTCGCGGTCGGGGATGTAGGTGGCCTTGCCGTCGTGGTTGAAGGTCCACGCGTGGTAGTTGCAGCCGAACTTGTCGGCGTGGCCGCAGGCGCTGTGCGCGCCCTTGGCCTGCGCGACGACGACGGGGCCGCCGCCGGTGTTGTCACCCACCAGCCGCCGGCCGCGATGCGGGCAGACGTTGTGGTAGGCCTTGATGGCATCGGGACCGTCGCCGGCTTCGGCGCGGACGATGAGGATCGAATCCTTCATGATGTTGTAGGTGATGAAGCTGCCGACATCGGGCAGTTCCTCGACCCGGCCGGCCTGTTGCCAGACTTTCGCCCAGAGGCGATCACCTTCGGCTTCGGCGTATGCGCGGCTGGTGAAGGCTTCGGCGGGGTAGATCAGCGGTTCCGACAGGTCGGGCGAGACGATCTTTTCGGGCTTGTTCATGGTGTCCTCTCCTGCTCCCTTCGGGGGGCTTGGGCTTGCAGCGAGTGTGCCCTGCGCGGAGGGCGGTGCCTTGATCGAGAGCAAACGGGGCGGCGTGATGCCGCCCCGTCCGCAGGATCAGGCGTTTTCGAGTTCGTTGATGGTCAGCGTCAGGCCGGCCAGCTTGCCGTCGTCGCGCCACTTCTTCAGCATGGCTTCGAAGGCGTAGTAGCCTTCGCCCCACGGTTCGCCGAAGATGTGGCGCTTCTTGGTCGTGTCGCCTTCGTTGTTGAAGTACGAGGGCGTGCATTCGTTGACGTATTCGGAGGCATCGACCGCGATCGACCGCAGGTGGGTGATGTAGGCTTCCTGCGCGGCGGCGCTGGGTTCGACGCGGACGGCGCCGCGCTTCAGTGCCTCGCTGGCGATGTAGCCGATGTGGAAGCCCTGATCGATGAAGGTCTTCGAGTTCGACGCGTTCGCCGCCGCCTGGGTGAAGCCGGTGAAGAACATGTTCGGGAAGTTGTGCGCGGTCATGCCCTGGAAGGTCTGGTAGCCTTCCTTCCAGTAGTCGTAGATCGACAGGCCGTTGGCGCCCTTGATCGTGTTGATGCCCCAGCGACGGTCGAGGTCGTTGGTGACTTCATAGCCCGAGGCGAGGATGATGCAGTCGCACTCGTATTCCTTGCCCTGGTGGATGAAGCCGTTCTCGGTCAGCGCTTCGAGGCCACGGGTTTCGGCGACGTCGATCAGCTGCACGTTGTCCTGGTTGAACGCCGGGTAGTAATCGTCGTTCGAGGCGGGGCGCTTGCACAGGTAGCGGTAGTAGGGCTTCAGCGCTTCGGCGGTGGCCGGGTCGGTGACGATGTCGCAGCGGTCGCGCAGGCGCTCCATCACGCGGTAGTCCCAGATTTCGCGGCGGCGGGCGAATTCCTCCGGCGTGATGTCGGGCCAACCTTCGGCTTCGAGCTCGGCGTTCACGTTGCGGCTGATCTCGGTCCAGATGTCGACGACGAGATCGGCTTCCTTCGGCGCCAGCCGTTCCATCGCGGCGTGGTGGAAGTTGGCGATGCGTTCCTGCTGCCAGCCGGGCTTCTGGCTGGCGTACCATTCGGGGTCGATCGGCTGGTTGTTGCGCTGGTCGATCGTGGACGGCGTGCGCTGGACGACGTAAGTGTGGCCGGCGTGCTTGGCGAGGTAGGGCACGACCTGGATGGCGGTGGCGCCGGTGCCGATGATGGCGACCTTCTTGTCCTTGAGCTTGGTCAGTTCCGGATTGCGCCATTCGCCGCCGGTGTAGTCATAGTCCCAGCGGGCGGTGTGGAAGATCTTGCCCTTGAACTTGTCGATGCCGGGGATGCCGGGCAGCTTGGGCTTGTTCAGCGGCCCCATCGCGAGGACGACGAAGCGGGCCTTGATCT